>PBTO01000040.1 GCA_002726595.1 Gammaproteobacteria bacterium
CGGCGATTGAAAATATCGACATCGGTGGACCGACCATGTTGCGCGCAGCCGCCAAAAACAATCGCTTTGTTGGCGTGGTCGTTAATCCATCTGACTACGATGCGGTTATCGAACTATTAAACCAGAACGACTGCTGTCTGGATCAGCAGACTCGATTTGATCTGGCAGTAAAAACCTACGAGCACACCGCAGCGTATGACGGTGCAATCGCCAATTACCTTGGGGCTAAACTCGGATCGGAGGATGAACCGTTCGCCAGAACATTTAATGCCCAGTTCGTGAAGAGCCAGGAAATGCGTTACGGCGAGAATCCTCACCAAAACGCGGCATTTTATGTTGAGAGAAATTCGGCGGAAACCAGTATCAGTACGGCAACCCAGCTTCAGGGCAAGGCCCTTTCCTATAACAATATTGCCGATACCGACGCCGCGCTGGAATGC
Source organism: Gammaproteobacteria bacterium (assembly GCA_002726595.1). Classification (GTDB taxonomy): domain Bacteria; phylum Pseudomonadota; class Gammaproteobacteria; order Pseudomonadales; family Pseudohongiellaceae; genus UBA9145. The sequence goes on from PBTO01000040.1 coordinate 441, forward strand.
GTTAAATCTTTCAGCGAACCGGCCTGCGTGATCGTGAAGCATGCGAATCCTTGCGGCGTGGCAATCGCTGCCTCCCCGCTAGAGGCATACAAGCTGGCTTTTCAAACCGATCCCACCTCAGCCTTTGGTGGCATCATCGCGTTTAATCGCGAGCTCGATGAAGAGACTGCCAGGCAGATCGTCGGACAACAGTTCACCGAAGTGATTATTGCACCCTCCATCTCTGAGTACGCCTTACAAGTCACCGCCGAGAAGAAAAACGTGCGCGTGCTAGCTTGTGGCCAGTGGCCAGAGCAACGTGGAACCGCTCTGGACTATAAAAGAGTGAACGGTGGATTATTAGTGCAGGACCGTGACATTCACGAGATCAGCGAGGCTGACCTGAGGGTTGCTACAGCCAGGGGCCCCAGCGAAAACGAAACCCGGGATTTACTTTTCGCCTGGTCAGTCGCCCAATATGTGAAATCCAATGCCATCGTCTATTGCAAGAACAACCAGACCATCGGCATAGGCGCCGGTCAGATGAGTCGCGTAGTCAGTGCGAGAATAGCCGGCATCAAAGCCGCCGATGAAAACCTTGAGGTGAAAGGATCGGTAATGGCTTCAGATGCTTTCTTTCCGTTCCGCGATGGCATCGATGCGGCTGCCGCAGCGGGAATCACCGCAGTCATTCAACCTGGAGGCTCCATGCGAGACGATGAGGTCATCGCCGCTGCAGATGAGGCCAATATCGCCATGGTGTTTACCGGCATTAGACACTTCCGTCATTAGATGTAAAAACAATGGTCTGCATTCTCTCTTTTGGATGTAGCCTTATCATTCATCCTTTTACGACTGAGAGGCTCCTTTAATGAATGTATTGGTCATCGGCAGCGGCGGCAGGGAACATTCACTAGCCTGGAAAGCTGCCCAGTCAAAGTATGTTGAGAAGGTTTTTGTTGCACCGGGTAATGCCGGTACGGCAAGTGAAGACAAGGTTGAAAACATCAATATAGATGTACTCGATTTCGAGTCGCTGGCTGATTTTGCAGAATCCAACTTCGTCGTACTGACTATCGTGGGACCTGAGGCACCTTTGGTAGAGGGCATTGTTGATTATTTTGAATCCAGAGCTATTCCCTGTTTTGGCCCCCGAAAGAATGCCGCCCAATTAGAAGGCTCGAAATCCTTCACCAAGGATTTTCTGAGTCGGCATAATATTCCAACCGCTGCCTACAAAACATTTACTGACATTACAGCGGCTACTTCCTATATAAGAGAACAAGGCGCTCCCATAGTGATCAAGGCCGATGGGCTGGCTGCTGGCAAAGGCGTAATCGTCGCCCAGTCTGAGGATGAGGCAATCGCCACGGTGGAAGATATGCTCTCTGGAAATAAATTTGGCGAAGCAGGACATCGAGTGGTAGTTGAGGGATTCCTCCCCGGCGAAGAAGCCAGTTTTATTGCCATGGTCGATGGCAAACATGTTTTACCCATGGCCACTTCGCAAGATCACAAGGCCCGGGACGATGGGGATAAAGGCCCCAACACCGGCGGCATGGGAGCCTACTCTCCGGCACCCGTGGTTACCGATACCGTCTATCAACGCATCATGGATCAGGTGATTCTGCCAACTGTCGCGGGCATGGCGAAAGACGGCAACCACTACACCGGATTTCTCTATGCCGGGCTCATGATTTCTGCTACGGGCGAGGTCAGCGTGGTTGAATTCAACTGCCGCTTTGGTGATCCGGAAGCGCAGCCGATCATGATGAGACTGCAATCTGACTTATGTGAACTGTGCCTGTCAGCATTGGATCAGACCCTGGATAAGGAAACCGCCGAATGGGATTCCCGCTGCGCCGTTGGCATTGTGCTCGCCAGTGATGGCTATCCAACGGCCTATAATAAAGGCGCGACTATCACCGGGCTGGATATACCCCATGGCGATCACCAGAAAATATTTCATGCCGGCACCAGGATCGCTGAGGGAAATATTGTTACCAATGGCGGTCGCGTACTCTGTGCTGCGGCATTGGGCGGGACAGTCGCCGAAGCCCAGGCCTCCGCTTACGATCTGGTGAACAAAATACACTGGGAAGATGTATACTTTCGCTCAGATATTGCTTATCGTGCTATTGCCAGAGAGAAAAGCTGAAATTTTATTAAGCGAGCCTTTTTAATGAAAAATTCCCGCCCCATGCACTTCATCGACCAGTGTCTTATTCAGTTTGACCAGGCACTGCGAACAATTGTACCCGGCGCCAGCCACGCACACCGCCTGTCGCCTGCAAACAAGGTGGATGATGTTGACCTGAACGACCGTGATCGGAAACATGTAGCGGGATTGATGCGCATCAATCACACTGGCGAGGTCTGTGCCCAGGCACTCTACCAGGGACAGGCCGCAACTGCCCGCCTGGATGAAGTACGCGAGGCCATGGAGACTGCTGCCGGAGAAGAAGTAGATCATCTGGCCTGGTGCGAAGAAAGGTTACAGGAATTGGACGCCCGGCCCAGCATCTTCAATCCACTCTGGTACACAATGTCCTACGGGCTGGGTGCACTGGCCGGCATAGCGGGTGACAAATGGAGCCTGGGCTTTGTAGCCGAAACCGAGAACCAGGTATGTGAACACCTGGAAGATCATTTAAACAAACTCCCAGAGGAAGACGAAAAGAGCAAAGCGATTCTGGAACAAATGCTGGTCGACGAAAAACAACACGAAACCACTGCCCGCGACGCCGGCGGCACTGACCTGCCAAACCCCCTCAAACAAGCCATGACAGCCATGTCCCAGGTAATGAAAGAAACCACCTATCGAATCTAGGGAAACCCGGCAAGCATCTTCATCTAATGCGAGATCCTTTATAGTTCCCGTCGAAGGAATAGTTAGTCCACAATCAACTCAAAATCATGCGTAACTTTAACCCCGGCACTCTTCATCATGATTGAGGCTGAGCAATACTTTTCCGCCGATAATTCTATCGCCCGCTCAACCTGCTTCTCACTCAAATTGTTGCCAGCGATTTTGAAATGCAGGTGAATAGCTTCGAATACAGCGGGAATAGCATCGACCCGTTGCGCAGTCACTTCTGCCTCACAACTGATGATATCCTGACGCGCTTTTTGCAAAATAGACACCACATCATAAGATGAACAACTGCCCACACTAAGGGCCATTAACTCCATCGGCCGCATACCCATATTCCTGCCACCACTGCTCTCGGCGCCATCTACTATAAGTGCATGACCGGTCCCGGATTCAGCGACAAACATAACATTCTCTACCCATTTGATACGTGCATTCATCAATTTACTCAGCTCTTGTATTAGACTTTTTGCTTCTATTAAAACCGGCAAAAACTTTACCACAGTTCGCCAATGACAACTATTTAAGGCACCTCTGATTAGTTGCTATTTCCCCCAATCCGGGAAAATATTGTGACCGATGCCTCACAATTGTCCCGGAAATGTGATATATATTCGCCCAACCACCGAATCTGAGGAGATTCCCCCATGGCATTAATGGCTATTACGCCGCATATTGAAGACCTGGATAACTTCTTGTCCCATTGCCATCGGAAAAAGTATCCAAACCGTTCTACTATCATTTATGAAGGGGATAAGTGCGATACTCTGTATTACATCATCAAGGGTTCTATTTCGGTAATTCTGGAAGATGATGCCGGTAAGGAAGTAGTGATTGCTTATTTAAATCCAGGGGAGTTTTTCGGTGAGATGGGTCTGTTCGAAAGTGCTGAAGAACGCAGCGCCTGGTGCCGAGCTCGCTCCTCTTGTGAAATAGCCGAGATCAGTTACACTAATTTCAATACCTATATCCGTAGCCACCCGGAAATAGTGTTTACCATTAGCCAGCAAATGGCCCATCGTCTCCGTAATACCACACGTAAAGTTGGTGACCTTGCATTTTATGATGTGACTGGTCGAATCGCGCGAACGCTGATTGATTTGAGCAAAGAACCAGATGCCATGACTCACCCTGATGGGATGCAAATTAAAATCACCCGCCAGGAGATTGGACGCATTGTCAATTGTTCCAGAGAGATGGCCGGGCGCGTGTTAAAGACCCTGGAAGAGCAGGCATTGATTAGTGTGTCTGGCAAGACGATTGTGGTGTTTGGCACTCGCTAAGCTGACACCCTATCCTATGGCTTCAACCCTGCTGTTTTAACGAACACAGTAAAGCGGTTCAGACTATAGTGCTCGTAAGTTCCCGAAGTTTTTGCCCAGGGCTGGGTGCGCGCATAAATGTTTCCCCAATAAGAAAACCAAATATCCCATTGTCCAGCATTAATTGCACATCTGATGCATCGTGTATCCCGCTTTCAGTAATTATCAATTTGTCGGCCGGGACAGTTTTGGCAAGCTGTAAGGTTGTCGCCAGGGTGGTTTCGAATGTATGCAGGTTGCGGTTATTGATACCAATCAATTTGACATCCAGTTCCAGGGCAATATCCAGCTCAGACTGGTCATGTACCTCAACCAGAATATCGATGGCTATTTCATTCGCGTAGCTCGCCAGGTCGAGCAATTGTGCCTTGTCCAGTGCAGCGACAATCAGCAAAATACAGTCCGCACCTAGGACTTTTGATTCGGCAATCTGGTAGCTATCCACCATAAAATCTTTTCTGATTACGGGCAACTCACAGGCAGCTCTAGCCTGTTGCAGGTATTCATTACAGCCCTGAAAATAATTCTGATCTGTCAGCACAGAAAGGCAGGTAGCTCCGTTGCTGGCATAATCCCTGGCGATGTCAGCCGGGTCGAAGTCTTCTCGAATCAAGCCCTTGGATGGTGAGGCTTTCTTGATCTCAGCGATAATGGCGGATTGTTTTTTTTCGATTTGCCTGTGCAAGGCCTGTGCGAAAGGGCGGTGATCATCCTTCCGCTCCATAAGAGCCTGCTCAAGCTCAGCGAACGAAGTAAGCTTGCTATTCGCCGCAATTTCACGATGCTTTTGCGCAACAATCTGTTGCAGTATGGTTGGCTCAGTCACAGGGATTAGTCCCGCAATTTAGATACAGAAATCGGTCACTGGAATTAACCACCTACTGCCTGGGTGAATTCAGCCAACTCATCCAGCTTGGCAACAGCGGCACCAGACTTAAGAATTTCTTTCGCTTTCTCTACACCTGCGTGCAGATCTTCGGTCAGGTTTGCTGCGTAGATTGCCGCACCCGCGTTCAATGCAACGATATCGCCGGCTGCCTGATTTTCGTATGTTAGTGCCTGCCTGAGCATAGCCAGGCTTTCCTCGGCACTGGAAATTTTCAGCATGTCATAATTTTCATACAGCTCGATACCAAAATCCTCCGGCGAGACGCTGTAAATACTAATGGAGTCTTCTTTCAATTCTCCTACCGAAGTACCTGCAGAAATACTGATCTCATCGAGTCCGTCGAATGATGAAACAATCAACACGTGATTGCTGCCCAATTCCTTCAACACCTCTAACAGGGCTGGAATCCAGTCGGCGTCGAACACGCCTATAATCTGGTTTGGTGCCGATGCCGGATTGGTCAAAGGGCCTAACAAGTTGAAGACGGTACGCACACCTATTTCCTTGCGTGCGGTAATAACATGCTTCATCGCACTGTGATGTGCAGGTGCAAACATGAAACCAACACCTACCTGTTCGATTGCGTTGGCGACATCATTCGGTTCCAGTTGCAGATTCACGCCCGCTGCCTCCAAAACATCGGCGCTCCCACTCTTGCTGGTGGCACCCCGGTTACCATGCTTCGCAACCTTGGCCCCTGCACAGGCAGCTACTATCGCTGCGGCAGTGGAGACATTGAACTTATTGGAACCACTGCCGCCGGTACCGCAAGTATCGACCAGGTTGGGGCTCTGAATTACCTGAACCGGGGTTACCAATTCTCGCATCACAGTCGCACCCCCGAGTATCTCGGCAGCTTTTACGCCTTTCATCTGTAAGCCAACCAGAAATGCCGCATTTTGTGCGTCTGTTGTTTTGCCCGACATGATATCCCGCATCACAGCGATCATCTCGTCCTTGCTGAGATCTCCGCCTGAGGTTACCTGTTTGATTGCTGCACCAATGTCCATGGTCTACTCCACTCTCGCTTGTCTTTATTAATCACTTGCCGGTTGCAAAAAATTTTGCAATAACTGATGTCCGTGCTCACTGAGAATAGATTCAGGATGAAACTGGACTCCTTCAACTGCGAGCTCTCTGTGGCGTACGCCCATGATTTCCTCGCGCTCACCCTTTTCATCTTCCGTCCAGGCTGTTACTTCCAAACACTCTGGCAAGGATTCCGCTTCGATTACCAGTGAATGATAGCGCGTGGCGGTAAACGGATTGCCCAGATCTTTGAATACGCCCGCTCCGGTATGATGAATCGCTGACAGCTTGCCGTGCATGACCTTACCGGCGCGCACAATCCTGCCACCAAAAACCTGCCCAATGCTTTGATGCCCGAGACAAATGCCCAACACTGGAAGCTCATCCGCAAAATGGCTAATTACCGCCGTCGATATACCGGCTTCGTTCGGGGTGCAGGGCCCGGGAGAAATTACGATCTTTTCCGGTGCCAGCTTTTCAATCTCATCGACAGTAATCGCATCGTTACGATACACCCGCACGTCTTCCCCTAACTCACCCAGGTATTGCACCACGTTGTAGGTAAAAGAATCATAATTGTCGATCATCAGTAACATCGATGTCAGCCTGTGTCTATGTTAAAAACTTGTGTGGCAGCTGAAAAATAAATCAGCGTTGCCTTAATCTACCGCCAGTGAATTGCCTGCCAGTTGTACTGCCCGCACTATGGCCCGCGCCTTGTTCAGCGTTTCTTCCCATTCCATTTCCGGAATTGAGTCTGCCACAATCCCGGCCCCGGCCTGCACGTAAAGTTTGCCATTTTTAATTACCGACGTGCGAATAGCAATCGCCATATCCATGTTCCCGTTCCAGGCCAGATAGCCCATGGCACCACCATAGATACCGCGTTTTTCCGGTTCCAGCTCGTCGATAATTTCCATAGCCCGAACCTTGGGTGCACCGCTTAGCGTACCAACCGGCAACGTAGCCTGTAATACATCGAGCGCAGTCTTGTCATCAAGCATTTCACTTTCCACGATAGAAGCGATGTGCATGACATGAGAATAGCGCTCGACAAACATTTTCTTCGGCACAGTGACTGATCCAGTTTTGGAAACCCTGCCCGAATCGTTGCGAGACAAATCGATCAGCATCAGATGCTCGGCTAATTCTTTGGCATCGGCAAGCAACTCTTCTTCCAGTGCCAGATCTTCGGTTTCCGTACTACCCCGCTTTCGGGTTCCCGCCAATGGCCTGACAGTAATCTTTCCCTCTTCGACTCGAGCAAGAATTTCCGGAGAAGCACTCACCACATAGTGATCACCCAGATCAAAATACACCATATAGGGTGATGGATTAAGGAAGCGCAGTGCACGATAAACATTTAACGGTTCGCCACTAAAATCAATGGACATGCGCTGCGCCAGCACTACCTGCATTACATCACCGGCAACGATATAGTCTTTTATGATGTTAACTGCTCGCTCGTATTCCTCCTTTTTGAAATGAAACGCGAAGTCCGCTTCGCTAATCGAGCTGGATGATTGAGTTGGAGGAAGTGGTGCCGATTTTTCCAGTTGTGATTCAAGAAAATCCAGACGCGAATGTGCTGCTGAAAAAGCATTAGAGGATGATGGATCGACATTGATGACAAAGGAAATAGTACCGCGAAGATTATCGAACACCACGACTTCTTCGGACAACATCAGCAAGATCTCTGGGGTCTCGATCTCATCGATACCCGTTGCCGAGCCCACGCTTGTTTCCACATAACGCACCGTGTCGTAGCCGAAGTAACCCACCAGGCCACCGGTAAAGCGTTGCCCATCGATGGCGTCGGCGACTCTGAATCGCTCTTTGAATTCTGCGATAAATGCAAACGGATTCTCCGTCTGCAGCTCTTCAACTACTTCGCCGTTGGTCTCCACGCTGACTTTATCGCCGACAACTTTAAGCACAGTCTGACAGGGCAGACCGATAATAGAGTAGCGCCCCCATTTCTCTCCTCCCTGAACAGATTCAAAAAAGTAACTGTGCAGCCCCTTTCCGAGTTTCAAATAGATGCTTAAGGGGGTTTCGGTATCTGCAAGCACCTCACGAACAACCGGGATCCGGTTATATCCTGATTGGGCTAATTCAAGAAACTGATCTTGATTCATAGGGACTTTTATAGAACTCGTAGAATTGGTGGAACTCGTAGAATGAAATAGTGGGAAGCCTCTGACTAATTAAGCGTCTCCCTGGTGGCTCTGAGCCAGCTCTTCGCGCATGCTGGTGATCGTTTTGACATAGTCTTCGCTGCTAAAAATTGCGGAACCAGCCACAAACATGTCGGCTCCGGCATCGGCGATTTCCCGAATATTACTGATGCCAACTCCGCCATCCACTTCCAGGCGGATGGCTTGACCGCTGTCATCGATCAGCTTTTTTACCTGCTCGAGCTTTTTCAAAGTGGCCGGAATAAATTTTTGCCCACCAAAACCGGGATTGACAGACATCAGCAAAATCACATCAACCTTATCCATTAAATATTGCAGACAATCGACGGGACTACCCGGGTTGAAAACCAGACCGGATTTGCACCCTTGATCACGCACCAGTTGCAGGGAGCGGTCTACGTGACCGGTCGCTTCAGGGTGAAAGCTGATGTAACTGGCACCGGCTCGGGCAAAATCCAGTATGAGTTGATCCACCGGGGAAACCATAAGATGAACATCAATCGGCGCCGTTACTTTATGCTTGCGCAAAGCCTCGCATACCAGCGGTCCTATGGTTAAGTTCGGTACGTAATGATTGTCCATCACATCGAAGTGAATCACATCTGCACCGGCAGCGAGAACCGCGTCAACTTCCTCCCCCAGTCGGGCAAAGTCTGCAGAGAGAATTGAAGGAGCAATAAGATATTCTTTCATGTGAAGTCTAATCCTTACACCCCATTTCTTTAACCAGAGGTCACACGGGGTTCGGACCGCTATTCTACAGGGATTGAGGAAAGATGTATCGAATTCAGGGGAATTGCTGGCGCTTTACGAATCCGGCGAACCGGTGACCATGTCGTTGATTTCCTGCAGTCTCTCCGGTGTGCCGATGTCCATCCACATGCCGTTGTGGATTTCACCACTCACTTTGTTCTCTTCCATCGCCTCTTGTAGCAGGGGTACCAATGGTCTTGGCTGGATCGGATAGTCGGCAAACAGGTTGCGATGCAGGACGCTGATGCCGCTGAAGGTAAGGCGCACTCCCTCTGCATTCGGATCCTCATGCACCCGCCCCTGCTCATCAATATAGAAGTCCCCGTAGGGATTGTGTTCGGCATTTTCCACCAATATCAGGTGGGCCAGACGGTCTATCCCATCGACCGGGGACAGTGTGTCGAAAGCAAAATCAGTCCAAATGTCCGCGTTTACTACGATGAAGCTGTCATCCTTGAGTATCGGCAATGATTTGATGATGCCACCGGCCGTTTCCAGTCGAATTGGCTCTTTTGAATAATGAATCCGGATTCCAAACCTGGAGCCGTCCCCCAAAGCCTCTTCGATCATGGATCCAAGATGGAAGTGATTGATTACCACTTCGGTAGTACCGGCGGCGGTCAGACGCTCTATCTGGTACTCGATAAGCGCTTTGCCACCTACTTTGAGCAAAGGTTTGGGGGAATCATCAGTTAATGGCTGCATGCGTTTGCCCAGGCCTGCTGCCAAAATCATTGCTCGCATAGCGAATCCAAAACCAGATGTTTGCCTGCTTCAGGTAACAGGTCCTGCCGGAACCAATTCACAAAATCGCCTAGTTCCACGTACCTGCTACCTACGTCAAGAAAATAATGTATAACCAGAGGGATATCGGCCAGATAGCCCGGTTTCTTATCTCGAATACAAAGACGACTGAAAATACCGATTACCTTGAGATTGCGCTGCAATCCCATCATGTCAAAATGCCGGAAGAATGTTTCCCTGTCGATGTCAGCAACTACACCCTGCTGTTGAGCCATTGACAGATAATCAAGAGCCCAGGACGCTAACTGCTCAGATGGCCATTGCACATAACAGTCCCGCAATAACGAAACCAGATCGTAGGTATACGGGCCAGCTACGGCATCCTGAAAATCGATGATTCCCGGTGCTGCCCCTTCGGCATAATCACCAGAATCCAGAGTCATCAGATTGCGCGAATGGTAATCTTTGTGCACAGCAACAACCGGTTGCGCCAGGGCTTCGTCTTCCAGAAACTTCAGTGTCGAGGCAATCAGTTTGCGTTCTTNTGCCGACAACGCCATTGCCAGAAACGCGCCACAGAACCACTCTTCGAATAATGCCATTTCATTATGGAGTAAATTCCTGTCATAGGGGGCAAGTGTCTTTGTTTGAACATTGCTTTGTAATTTCACCAGTGCGGTAATCGCACTGCGGTAAAGTGAATCAATTCGACTATTACTGTCAACACCGGGATTTTCCTGACACTGCAGAAGTGCACTGAGGTATAGTTCATCGCCGAAGTCTTCCAGTAACATAAAGCCTTGCTGGTAATCCACATTGATCACCCGGGGAACGGTCACACCGGCTTCTGCAAACAACTGTGCAATTGCAACGAACGCATGACTGTTTTCATTCTCAGGTGGTGCATCTACTGCGATAAAATTCTGCCCGGATGCTTCAACCCGGTAGTAGCGCCGGAAACTGGCATCGCCACTAACAATTTTCAGGTTAAGGTCCAGGCCTGCCGAGGACAAATGAGCTACCAGAGCCGTAGTGGTCCAGTACGCAAGTTCGGTTTCCCGTTGATCTATCATATAGGTGATTTCACTATTAATAAATGCGGCTAGCAGTTCCACTGGATTGCTGCCCGCGCGCGATAGTACCACATCAATCTTCAAATCCCTGGCAATTGATCTGCTATGCAATCGAAGGCCAATGAATTATTATGCTCATGCTCACCACGGGAGCAGAAGGACGAGTTTCGACTCCTCTTACATTTGTCGGTTTAGTCCACAATTTATTTAAGTGTCCTGAACTGAACCTGACTGGAATTTTTTGGATTTCCTGCTGTATGCAGCTTAATAAGCCTCTGGCCTGTCCTCAAATCATCCTGGCGCTATTTGCCAGCCTGTTGCTTGCGCCAGCCCTGCAGCCGGCGTTTGCCCAGCTACCCCAATTCAGTTGTGTTGCCAATGCAGCGGGTGATGGATGGATCTGCGAGAGTACAACCACTCCAGAGAGCACCGGGGGCACAGTCCCCCAACCAGCGCAGATCAGCGATCAAGTGGAGCAGGATGCACCCGGGGCACAAAACCAGGATCCCGCACCGGCGCAGGCTGCTCAACCAATCCAACCGATCCAATCTATCCAACCAACAGCTACCCCGACTCCGGTCAGGGTCAACCGCACGGAGCTGGACTGGGTATCGATTGAGCAGATGACTCAGGAGCAGCGGGAAAATCTTTTAAACAATTGCTGCGGTGCCTTTATAGAGCCCGACAGACCAAGTGTTAATCTGGATGAGAACCCCGCTGATGGCAATATTTCCTTCGATACTGTTGGCGGCTTCTCGCAGCCCACCTCTGACCTTATTACGATAGATGGCGAAGTAATTGTGCGGCAAGGTAGCCGCACCGTGGAAAACAACAATAGCACCAGTATCAATCAGGCCAATGACACCGTGTTACTGGACGGCGATGTCATCTTTCGCGAACCAGGAGTGTTGCTGCGGGGCAACTCGGCCTTTGTTGACAATGCCACTAATCAGAGCCGGATCGAAAATGCACAGTATGTTTTACATAACTATGGCGCTCACGGTCAGGCTGCCAGTGTTGTCTATAGTACCGATTCAGGATTGGTTACTATTGAAAATGGTGAGTTCAGCCGCTGTGAGCCGGACAGCAACTTCTGGCGCCTGGAAGCTAACAATATTATTCTCAACCAGCAAGAGGGGCGCGGCTACGCACGGGCGGTGAGCCTGAAGCTTAAAGACGTGCCTATATTCTATTACCCGTTTACCCTGCCCTTCCCTCTGGGCGACGAACGCATGTCCGGATTACTTGCTCCCAGCGCCGGGTCAACCCGCAGTGGCGGTTTCGATTTTACATTGCCCTACTATCTTAATCTTGCACCAAATTACGATGCCACCCTGACTCCTCGATTAATTTCTGATCGCGGCGTACTGGCCAGTGCGGAAATCCGTTATCTGGCAAACTGGTCGATGAATACCCTGAACATGTCCAACCTGGACAACGACAAATTATACGATGCCTCTACCGCGAATCTGCTCGGGTCAGATTCTCCTCCAAGGGAACATCGCTGGTTTATCGGCTACGAACATTTCGGCAGTCTGGGGCGTAATTGGTCAACTTTTGTCGACTACAATGAAGTAAGCGATGATGATTACTTCTATGATCTTGGCAGCACCGGGCTCAATGTTGCCAGTCGCACCAATCTCAACCAGCAAGCCAGACTGAACTATCAAGGCCGCAATTTGCGTGCTGGATTAAATGTACAGCGCACCGAGATTATTGACCCCTTCATACCCGACTCGAGTCTAAGCAAGCCATTTGACCGGTTACCGCAATTCTTTTTTGATACCGACGTAGATCTGGTTGGCGGATTTCGCCTGAGCCTTGCTGGAGAAGTAACCTCCTTTGACAGGGATCTGGATGAATCCCTGCTATCGGCAACCTCTTTAAGTAATGGTGCTCTGGTTGATGGCGAGCGGGCTAATCTCGAGCCTGCACTTGAGTGGTCACTCGAGGCACCAGGCTGGTTTGTCAGGACCAGCGCCAAGTACAAATACATCGGTTACAAACTACAGAATCAGGCTGCTGGCACGGTGGATGATCCAGATACAGGTGTCGGGGTTTACAGTTTCGACAGCGGCCTGGTGTTTGAGCGACAGATGCGTCTGGGCGGTGGTGCATTCACCCAAACCCTGGAACCGAGATTGTACTATCTGTACAGCGAGTTTGAGGATCAAAGCCTGTTGCCAGTCTTCGATTCGTCTGAATTGAGTTTCAGCTTCAATCAATTGTTTCGGGATGATCGCTTTAGCGGTGGTGACCGGNTCGGTGATGCAGACCAGGTCACCTTCGCACTGACCAGCCGAATTCTGGATGAAGTGGGCAGGGAAAGAGCACGCTTCAGCCTCGGGCAGATCAATTACTTTGAAGACCGTCTGGTGGGCCTCAGTAATCCGTTACAGACCTGGCAAACCCGATCTTCACCTCTGGCCAGCAGGTCGTCTCTTGCCGGTGAAATCGGCTATGCCTTTGGCGACAGGTGGCGAGTGAATACTGATGTGCAATGGAACGAAGATACGGAGGAGATTGAAGAAGGCAGCTTTCAATTTCGTTACCGGGCCGATAATGATCATCTCTTTAATATTTCCTATCGGTTCAGGTCTATCCTTACTACCAACCCGGCATTTGTGGTCCCGGCAAGCATCGATCCACGCATCAAACAGACCGATGTCTCCGGTATCTGGCCGTTGGCCGGCAACTGGAAATTATTGGCACGCTGGAACTACGATCACAGCAATTCAAGGAACCTTGAGAGCTTTGCCGGTGTCGAATATAGTAACTGTTGCGCTACAATTCGGATAATTGGGCGCGAATGGGTTGACGAAGACGAATTGTTTCTTCCTAATATCAAACCTAACAGGGGTATATTTGTTCAATTCACCCTCAACGGGCTGGGCAATATTACCGGCGGTGGTCTAAGCAACCTGTTAAGTGATGGTATCCCGGGGGCCTCTGATGATGATTATTAGTACATGTAAAATTGGGAGTTCGATGACCAGGTCTGGCACTCTGTCTGTCCTGTGCCTGGCACTGTGTGCCTTGCTGGTCAGTATACCGGCTGCAGGACAGAAAGTGCTGTTGGACAAAGTTATCGCCATCGTCGATGAAGATGTTGTGCTGCAGAGCGAACTGGATGCCCGCAGAAAGAGTATTCGCGAACAGGCTCAGCAAAACAATCAACCCCTACCCGGAGACGACGAGCTCAGTGAAGAAGTATTGGAGGTGCTGGTAATGGAAAACCTGCAGATGCAGATGGCTAATCGCATGAGCATTCGCTTCGATGATGACACCATTAATGGTGTACTAAGCAATATGGCTGCGGGGGCCAATATGAGCTTTGACGATTATGTTTCGGTGATGGAAGAGAACGGGGACTATCTGGAAACCCGCAATGAAATTCGCAAGCAAATTACGTTGCAGGATTTACAAAGAGGGGTGGTAAATCGGAGAATTACCATTACCGATCAGGAGATAGATAATTTCCTGGATTCAGACGCTGGCAAGGAATATACCGCCGCCGATTACTTTGTGGATGATATTCTCATCTCCACATCAGCCAGCGATACCAATGAGGTCACTAGTGCCAAGTTGCAGTACGCGGCAGGCCTGGTTGCCCGTCTGCAAGACGGTGAGGATTTTACAGCCACGCGGGTGACTGCCCAACAAGATGGCAGGTACCAGGTGGGCGGAAGCGAATTAGGCTGGAGAAAGGCAGAACAGCTTCCCAGTATCTTTACTGATATCGTGTTGGAAATGGAGATCAACGATGTAGAGGGACCCATTCTGGCAGGTAATGGCTTTCACATCATAAAACTGATCAGTAAGCGGGGTGGAACAGAGCAGATTGTCAAACAGACACACATTCGCCACCTTATGNTAACTCCCAATGAGATCCGTAGTGAAGAACAAACAGTGGAAGAGCTGACCTCGCTGCGGCAACGTATTATTGATGGGGAAAGTTTTTCCACGCTCGCTCGGCAAAACTCCGAAGATGCTACATCGGTAGTTGCCGGCGGCGATCTGGATTGGATCAATGAGAGCGGCATGCCAGCGGCCATGGAAGTCGTCATTAATGAGCTTGAAGAGGGCATCATTAGTGACGTGTTCCAATCAGAAGTGGGTTGGCATATTGCCGAAGTAATGGGACGACGAGAGGCCGATCTGGGACGCGAATTCAGTCGCGGACAGGCCGAGAATGCCCTGCGAAATCGGAAATTTGATCTCGAACTACAGAACTGGCTTATAGAAATTCGAGACGAGGCTTTCGTCCAGTTCATTGACTAGGCGCGCAGCGTGAGCTATCGAATTGCTATAACTCCGGGTGAGCCCGCCGGCATCGGACCCGATCTTTGTATCAAAGTAGCCCAGCAGCCTCCCCCGGGTATCGAACTGGTGCTTATTGCAGATCCATCCTTGTTTGAAGCGCGGGCAAAACTGCTGGGCCTGCCACTGGCTTTACGGGAATTCATTGCTGACAAGCCGGTCCAATTCACCGATACCGCCGAGTTGAGCATCATCCCGGTCGAACTAAATACGCTCTGCACGCCGGGCCAGCTTGATGCAATGAACGCCGGTTATGTGCTGGATACACTGCGCTTGGCTGTGCAACAAATTCAGGCCCATAATCTGGATGCACTGGTTACCGGTCCTGTACATAAAGGCATTATTAATGAAGCAGGGATCAAATTTTCCGGCCACACTGAGTTTCTAGCCGATCTTTGCGAACAGGAATTGACTGTAATGATGCTGGCCACCGAAGGCCTTCGAGTCGCCTTGGCCACAACGCATCTGCCTTTGGCAGAAGTCGCCGGCGCGATAACACAGGATCTTCTGGAAAAAATACTCACCATTCTGGCTACAGACTTACGGCAGAAGTTCGGTCTGCACAATCCTCGAATTCTGGTTTGTGGATTAAATCCTCATGCTGGTGAGGGAGGACATTTGGGGATGGAAGAAATCGAGATTATCGAACCGGTCTTGCAAAAGAAAAGAGCCCAGGGGCTGGATTTGATCGGACCACTCCCAGCCGATACGTTGTTTACCGATAATTACTTAAGCGATGCCGATGCGGTGCTTGCGATGTATCACGATCAGGGATTACCGGTGCTCAAATTCAAGGGATTTGGGAACGCCAGCAATATCACATTAGGGCTGCCGCTGATTCGCACCTCGGTCGATCACGGCACAGCGCTGGAACTGGCGGGTTCTGGCAACGCACAAACCGGCAGCCTGTACAACGCCATTGCCACCGCCGTAGAGATGGCAGGCCACTGGAGTGAACATGGTTCACATCCCTCATAAAATGAGCAGCAAAACTGCAAATGCCATGGCGCTTCAACACCGACCGCGCAAACGCTTCGGGCAAAACTTCCTGCGCGATACCAATGTGATCGAGCGCATTGTCGATGCGATTCACCCCACCGGAGACGATCATATTATTGAGATCGGTCCTGGCCAGGGCGCACTCACAAAGTATTTGCTACCGGCCTGCAGGAAACTTGAAGTTATAGAACTCGATCGCGACCTGGCCGCCCATCTCGCTGAAGGTTTGCAAAAGGAAGAACATTTTCAGATTCACCAACAGGACGTGCTCAAGTTTGATTTCGACACACTGGATGCAGAGGAAAAATCTCTGCGTATTGTGGGCAACCTGCCCTACAACATATCTACCCCGGTAATGTTTTACCTGTTGAAATATCAGCACCTGATTAAAGACATGACTTTTATGTTGCAGTTGGAAGTGGTCAATCGGCTCGCTGCGAAGACGGGTGATAAAAACTACGGCAGACTGGGTTTGATGGTGCAATACCACTGCCAGGTTGAACACCTGTTCAATGTGCCCTCTGCTGCGTTTACTCCCAAGCCCAAAGTCAGCTCTGCTATAGTGAGGCTAGCGCCGCACCCGACTCTGCCGGCACCGGCCCGGGATGTTAATTGTTTAAAGCTCGTCATAAGAACGGCCTTCAACCAGCGCCGCAAGATCCTGAAAAACAGCCTCAAAAGCCTCGTCTCAGAGGAAGTGCTGAACACGTTGCCCCTGGACACCAGTCTTAGACCGGAAAATCTGAGCCTGCAGGATTATGTACTGATTAGTGATGCGATCAGTAATTCAGATAGAAATGACTGATCCAAAATTCCCGGGAAGCGAACAAAGTAATAGACTTAACGGGCAACTGGTATTACTCTGCCTATAGATCGGACTTCAGTTTGGAGTAAATTCCCCTGTTTTTCGATTTATATTAAAAAGTTAGTTACCCCACTGTTTTAATGACGCGGAGAAACTGATATGTACATTTCCAAAGGAATTATTTTTTGATGTATTAAGCTCACAATTTTAATGCTGTCGTTGGGCATGATCGCCCAACCAGCCATTGGCCAAAGCGATGGATCCGAAGTTACCTTCGCTGACCACATAGCCCCAATTCTTTATGAAAATTGCGTTAAATGTCATCGGCCCGGAGGCGTGGCGCCCATGGCATTAGTCACCTATGAGCAAGCGCGCCCATGGGCTCCGCTGATTCAGTACAAGACCGAACTGCGTGACAAAATGGGTGCGATGCCACCGTATTACCTGGAAAGAGGTATCGGCATCCAGCATGTTAAAGATGATGAAAGATTAAGCGAAGAACAAATTGGCCTGATTGGCGCCTGGGTGGCAAATGGCGCACCCATGGGCTCGGAAGAAAATATACCCACGCCGCCAACCTTTGATGATTCTGGCGCCTGGCGTCTGGGAGAGCCAGACCTGGTGGTTAGTCTCGGTGATATTACTGTGGGCGCTACTGACTCCGACTCCTGGGTAGCGGGCGACCTGGTGCCCACCGGGCTCACAGAGGATCGCTATGTTAGTGCTGTCGAGATGCGGGAGGTGAATGACGCTGACTCAGATGCAATAGGTGGGACTGTCGTTGGTGGGCTGTACATCGTTCACCATATGAGCTGGAGAACCGGGATCCCTGGTGAGGAAGAAACATTTGTAGGCTGGCCGGTGCACGAACTTGGCCGTAATCCAGACTTATTCGACCCGAAAGCAGGGCGGCTTCTGCAGGCCGGGTCCAGTATCAATCCATCGACCTACCACCTCCATTCCAACGGTCAGGTAACAACAGGCCACATGGAGTTTGGTTTTTATCTCCATCCCAGAGGCTACGAGCCAGAACACGAAAGAGGCCGCATGTCCCTTGGTGATGGATTGAACATCAGTGTTCAGGCCAATATGAAAGACCAGGAGTTACACACCTACACCGTACTTCAGGAACACACCAAGATCAGCTCATTCGAGCCTCACTTACATGCACCCGGGGCAAGAATGTGTCTGGAAGCGATTTGGGGTAACCAGATTGAGACGCTGGCTTGTGTTGGTTATGACCACAACTGGGTAAAGCAATATACTTTCGAAGACGACTACGCCCCGCTTCTCCCTAAAGGCACCATTGTGCACATGATTGGCTATATGGATAACATCGCAGAGAATACTAATGTTGTGGACGCCAGGAACTGGTCCGGTTCGAGCAACGCGTCGATAACAAATATGTTTTTGCATCTGGGTCAATCCGTCCGCCTGACCGATGAACAATTTGTACTGGAGATGGCCGGACGTCGGGAAAGGCTGGGCCTGACTAAAAACGATCATCTGCTTGGCTGTCCGCTGTGTATGGCGAATATCCCGCCATTGGGGCCGGAAGTCGAGGAAGCCGATGATGAGTAGGCATATGACAGAAAATAAATCTGTAGTAATTTCTGCGCATCTGCTCAGTTTAACGCTCGCTTTCCTGTTGCTAAGTTTTCCATACAGCGGCGCCGTTGCCCAGGCCAGAGCCTACTATGAAAATGGGCGCGGGGCGACACCGGTTTACGAGGGATGGCTGGCCAATGAGGATGGCTCGTTCACTATGCTTTTCGGGTATATGAATGATAATTGGGAGGAAGAGCTGAACGTTCCAATTGGCCCCAGTAACTCCTTTTCCCCGGGTTCCGCTGACCGGGGACAACCGACACATTTTCTGCCGCGACGTAACCGGTATGTGTTCAGGGTCAATGTTCCTGCAGATTTTGGCAGTGATGAATTAGTGTGGACTTTAATAACCGATGAAGGGCAGACACAGAAAGCCTACGGGACACTCGTCAAAGACTATGGGCTAAGGCCAATAACCATGATGTCCGAAGGAGGAACAGTGGGGGGTGGTGGTAACAATGCAGAGGACGTGCAAACCAACACACCACCTGAGGTCACGCTGGAAGGCGCAGACATGCGAACAGTGCGGGTTGGTGAACCTCTGCAAATAACGGTTAATGTGGAAGACGATAACAAACCAAATCCTCGCGGATACAGAGAAAATTTTTTTGATCGAGAAGATCAGGAGTTTGTTGAAGAAGAGTCACCACGCGAGCGTTTTAACAAGGCCATGAGACCGCCAATTAGAGGTACGGTTAACAGAGTGGTGGGAATGTATTTCAGCTGGTTTGTCTATCGCGGCGAAGAAAATGTGACATTTGACCCGCTTCAGGTAAAGCCCTGGGAAGATACCCGAGCGTTTCAGAATTCAGCCTGGTCACCTTACTGGGAGCCGCCTGAAGTACCGGAAGGCGGACGCTGGACAGCAACAGCCACTTTTACCGAACCCGGCACTTACACACTTCGCGGTCGCGCGGACGATGGCGGTCTGGTCGATGATGTGGAAGTAATTGTGCAGGTGAATGAATAAGTGAATAAGGGGACACTGAGAACTTAACAACTTGAGAATAAGGGGACACTGATAACTTAATAACTTAACGCTATGACTGAAGCAAAATAAACTCCAAAGTGC
>PBTO01000041.1 GCA_002726595.1 Gammaproteobacteria bacterium
GTCTCAGGATTGCAGTTGACCATAATCGTCTCGTAACCGTCTTCGCGCATAGCGAGTGCGGCGTGCACGCAGCAATAGTCGAATTCGATGCCCTGTCCGATACGATTGGGGCCTCCACCGAGCACCATAATCTTCTGCCGGTCGGTAGGGTTCGCTTCACACTCTTCTTCATAGGTAGAATACATGTAGGCGGTCGAGGAGACGAATTCGGCTGCACAGGTGTCAACCCGTTTGAATACCGGCCGTATACCCAGCGCCTGCCGGGTCTGTTGCACTTCCAGTTCCGTAACACCGAGAAGTTGCGCCAGGCGTTGATCGGAGAAGCCCTTGCGTTTGAGTCGAAACAGGCTGTCCTTATCCAGCTCTGCCAGCTCCTGCTGTTGGAGTCTCAGTTCGATTTCAATCAGTTCCTTAATTTGCACCAGAAACCAGGGATCTATGCCGGTCAGGTCGTAGACTGTATCGATAGACCAGTCCTGGCGAAAGGCATCCGCCACGTACCAGATGCGCTGCGCGCCGGGCTCGGTGAGCTCTCGTGTGAGCACTTCCCTGGCGTTGCTCAGCTTGCTGTCCAGCACCGGATCGAATCCACACTTGTCGACCTCCAGCCCTCGCAATGCCTTCTGCACTGACTCCTGAAAAGTACGGCCAATGGCCATTACTTCGCCGACGGACTTCATCTGGGTGGTAATGCGGTCGTTAGCCTCGGGGAATTTCTCGAAGGTAAAGCGTGGAATCTTGGTGACTACGTAATCGATTGTGGGCTCGAAAGAAGCCGGCGTTACGCCACCGGTAATCTCGTTGCGAAGCTCATCGAGCGTAAAGCCGATGGCGAGTTTGGCTGCCACCCGGGCAATCGGAAATCCGGTTGCCTTGGAGGCGAGTGCCGAAGAACGTGACACACGGGGATTCATTTCAATAATCACCAGGCGGCCGTTATCCGGGTTAATCGCAAACTGCACATTGGAACCGCCGGTCTCTACACCAATCTCCCGAAGCACAGCAATCGCGGCATTACGCAGGATCTGATATTCCTTATCTGTGAGAGTCTGGGCAGGAGCGACGGTAATCGAATCACCGGTGTGCACACCCATGGCGTCGATATTTTCAATCGAGCAGACGATGATGCAGTTATCGTTCTTATCACGCACGACCTCTAACTCGAACTCTTTCCAACCGATGAGTGACTCATCGATTAGCAGTTCGGTAGTGGGCGAGAGTTCCAGTCCCCGCGTACAGATTTCGTCAAACTCTTCCTTGTTGTAAGCGATACCGCCGCCGCTACCTCCGAGTGTAAATGACGGCCTGATAATGCAGGGAAGGCCAACCTTCTCCAGCGCCTCGTGAGCCTGATCCAGGTTATGCGCCATGCCATGACGGGGCGTCTCGAGACCAATCGACGTCATAGCGTTGTCGAATAACTCCCGGTCCTCTGCCTTGTCGATAGCCTCGCAGCTGGCGCCGATCAATTCGACGTCGTACTTGTCCAGCACACCATGTCGGTTCAAATCCAGGGCACAATTCAGCGCAGTCTGGCCACCCATGGTCGGCAGAATCACGTCGGGTCTTTCCTTCTCAATTATCTTTTCGACAATCGCCCATTTGACTGGTTCGATATAAGTCGCATCCGCCAAGGCGGGGTCGGTCATGATTGTGGCTGGGTTGGAGTTCACCAGGATCACCCGGTAGCCCTCTTCCTTGAGCGCCTGACAGGCCTGCGCTCCCGAGTAATCGAATTCACAGGCCTGACCAATAATTATCGGACCTGCCCCGAGGATTAGTATGCTGTTTATGTCGCTTCTACGTGGCATGGATTATTAACTACTGGGCGCGGTGGCACTGTTCTGATTACTGGACTGGTTGTCGGCCAGGGCGTTGTGTCGGGATTCCATCAGTTCCATAAAATGATCGAACAACGAGGCGACATCATGTGGACCGGGACTTGCCTCCGGGTGCCCCTGAAATCCAAAGGCGAGTTTATCGCTGCGTTCGATACCCTGTAAAGAGCCGTCGAAAAGTGACACATGGGTTGCCTTGAGATTATCTGGAAGACTGTCGGCATCGACGGCGAAGCCGTGGTTCTGACTGGTAATCAGGACGCTTCCGTCGCGCAGGTCTTGCACGGGGTGATTAGCGCCATGATGACCCAATTGCATCTTGATGGTGTTGGCCCCACAGGCCAATGCGAGCAGCTGACAACCCAGACAAATTCCGAAAGTGGGAATGCCCTGCTCGAGAATCTCGGTAATCGCTGCAACCGCATAGTCACAGGGTTCCGGATCGCCCGGACCGTTTGATAGAAACACCCCATCCGGTTGCAGCGCCAGTACATCGGTGGCAGTAGTCTCGGCAGGCACTACGGTGACCTCACAACCCCGCGCCACCAGCATGCGTAAGATGTTGCGCTTGACACCGAAATCGTAGGCCACCACTTTGAACCGAGCGGGCGGCGCGGATTGATATCCAACCACAATGTCCCAGACGCTCTCGGTCCAATCGTAGCGCTGGCTGACACTCACCACCCTGGCCAGATCCATTCCTTTCAGTCCGGGAAATTGCTTGGCCAGTTCGACAGCCCTTGCCTCGCCCCCACTTTCGAGTGTCTCGCCGGAAATCAGACAGCCATTCAATGATCCTTTGTCTCTCAGTAATCGAGTCAATCGGCGCGTATCGATTTCGGCGATAGCGACGACATTGCGTTCCTGCAAGAATTCATCGAGAGATTGCTGGTTGCGCCAGCTACTTGCCAGCAAGGGCAAATCTCTAATTACCAATCCGGACGCCCAGACTTTTTCCGATTCGTTATCCTCGGCATTGGTTCCGGTATTGCCTATATGGGGGTAGGTCAGGGTGATGATTTGCTGTGCATAGGAAGGATCGGTGAGAATTTCCTGATAGCCTGTCATCGAAGTGTTAAAAACGACTTCGCCAGTGGAACTCCCTTGTGCCCCTATTGCAGTACCTCTGAAAATACTGCCATCTTCTAACGCCAGTACAGCTGATCCGGCCACTTAATCTCCTAGATTTATCAATAATTGCTAATTCGTCTTGCAGCCAAAAAAAAGCGGAATGAAGACTCGCTTCACTCCGCTTTTACACTTAATTCTTTACAATTCTTTGAGGTCTCAGCATTGGACATACTGAGCGAGTATGTTATAGAAAATGACCGAGTCTTGTCTATGAAGATCTGCAGTATATCTTGGATCAATGGGGTCAGGGATCAAACGTCACCGGCTGCATTGATCCCGAGTACTTCCTGCATCGAGTAGATTCCATTGTCCTGTTTAGTGATCCAACTCGCCGCACGCACGGCGCCGTTGGCAAATGTCATGCGACTGCTGGCACGATGGGTTATCTCCACACGCTCACCCAGACCAGCGAAGCTAACCGTGTGATCCCCAACGATGTCACCAGCTCTCACCGTCGCGAAGCCGATAGTCTTACGATCTCTTTCCTCGCCAATGCCCTCTCGGCCGTAAACGGCAACTTCATTCAAGTCTCGACCGAGGGTTTCGGCCACAATCTCTCCCATTTTTAGTGCCGTTCCCGAAGGTGCGTCTTTCTTGTAGCGGTGGTGCGCCTCACTAATTTCGATATCCACGCTATCTCCAAGCACACTAGCCGCCTGCTTTAACAGAGCAAAACAGAGATTCACACCAACACTCATATTGGGCGCAAGCACGATAGCTAGAGAATTACCGGCATCCGCTATGGTCTGACGCTGAGAATCAGAAAACCCTGTTGTGCCAATCACCATCGCTTTGCCATGCTGACGGCAGATTTCGAGGTGATTCAGCGTAGCATCGGGAGCGGTAAAATCGATAAGCACATCGAAGTAAGCTGCAGCGGCATCCAGGTCGGAGCCAGTCTCCACACCATTGGCTACGCCCATTGCCAGCAGACCCGCATCGATACCCAGGCAGGGATCATCTGCTTCAACCGTAGCCACGCTCACTTCGATATCTGCCTCTGATCTACTCACTGCCTCAACCAGAGACCTGCCCATGCGTCCAGCTGCTCCGGCTATTGCCACTCTGACCATAGCTCTGTTCCTTTGCTTCAATGCTGCCTGATTAAAAGTTGCGGCAAGTATACAGGGGGAAATCCCTGAGCTGAAAGTTCTGCTAGTGCCTTTTCGATACAGCCGAGTGTCCAGCTCAAGCTGCGGGAAGTCTGCAGGAAGCCGCTGAGCAAGTATTCTACTGCTCTAGCCTATGGAGTATCCTAGGAACCCTCTGAACAAGTATATGACCACTCTGGCCTACAGCCAATTCTGCTATCAAGACGCACTGGCGCAGTCAGGTGCCGACCTTTCAAGTCAGTGCAACGCCGAGAGCAGGATTGGCTGTAGGCCCCTTCGGGCGGGGCCTGCCGTGCCCTGCCGCGTCGTTGTCGTACTTGCCAAGGGTGCGGCCATTCCCTGCGCACGACGCCTAGCGGCAGAGCACGACAGACTCCCGCAGAGTGGCCATATACTTGTTCAGAGGGTCCCTCATAGACAATAGCCTACTCGCTTGTGTAGGAAAATAGAAGTTCCGCAAACACTGGCAAATGATCGGATGCGTAATTGCCGTTGTGCTGGTCTGTTAGCGTGCCCTGTCTCAATACGCTTGTCGATGAGTCAACGAAGATGTAATCGATTCTATCTTGATTTGCCGTTGACCCAACGGTAAATCCAGCAAATGTTCCTTCCGGCCCGTGAGCCGGAATTTGCGATACTAAGCGGGAATCTTTCAAGTAGCTAAGCATGGTGGCATAGGCAGGCGAGCTGGGGGGAACATTGAAATCACCGGTGACGACTATCGGATTTTCAGCTGTCAGGCCTTGTAAATGATCGATTATTAGTTTGGCGCTCTCACTCCTGGCCTGCTCGCCACGATGATCAAAATGTGTGTTGAGCAATAGGAAAGTCTGGCTGGTATTCCGGTCGCTGAACTGAGCCCAGTTGGCAATGCGCGTTATGGCAGCATCCCAACTCTTGCTTCCGATCACATCGGGTGTTTCGGATAACCAGAAGGTGCCATTATCAGTAAGCTGGAAACGGTCTGTTCGGTAAAAGATGGGCGAGAACTCTCCTGCATCTTTTCCATCGTCGCGCCCTACTCCTATCCAGCTGTAGCCGGGCAATAAAGATTCCAGATCGTCGATCTGATTCTTAAGCACCTCCTGCATGCCGATCAAATCAGCTTGATGAAATCGTATCAGGCTCGCTACCCTTTCCTTGCGATTGGGCCATGCATGTTCTCCATCGTTGGGATTGTTGTAACGAATATTGAAAGTCATTACCCGCAGCGATGAGCTGACCGAGTCTTGCCCGAAAAGCAGGCTGGGAAACATAAATAGAATAAGCAGTGCGTTTAAAACCAGCAGCTTCTTTGGACTTGGCGATTGGGGCATGGAGTTGTGCTCGAAAAAACAACAAGGGAGAGTGGAATCAGCACAATTCTACCGCACTTTACCCTGTTGCTGTCATTTTTGCCTGAAAATGGTGCCGGAGGGATTAAAATTTGAGCAGTGGTTGTACAAAAAATAATCCCTCCGGCACCTATTTGGCATGTTTTCGCCTGTTCATATTCTATTGGCTTGACTGGACTTTCTCGCTACTTTAATAAAGACTCTCATGGCTAGCCAATATCAATAAAAAAGGGGGCATCATGGCCACTCGTATCGGGTTTTCCATTCTCTTGACAACGCTTATCGGCAATCTGCACGCACAGCAACTGGAGTCAGGCTTCATCGATCCCTATCCGGTATTGCAAGCGGCCGCCGAGGCCATTGGTACCAATCAACTTAGCTGTATCAGTATTTCTGGCAGTGCCTACACAGGCAAGATAGGCCAGCAGCGTCTCAATGGCTATGAAGTGGACTGGCCCCGGGGTGAGCCCCTGACCAATTACACCCGCACCATAAACTGGGATACCGGCACCATGGTCGAGAGCTTCGACCGTGAACCGGGCAATAATCCGGCCTCATGGAAGTATGGCCTCGGCTGGAAGGGCGGCACACCCGTGCAATCCGAGCGTCACCAGATATTCACCGTCAGTGGCAACACGGCCTGGCACCAGGATGGAAACAATGCTGCCCCTGTGATCGCACCACCGGATGATGCCGAGCGCTGGCAACTGGATATGTGGTTGAACCCACATGGATTCCTGAAGGCAGCGATGAAGCCAGGCGCCAACCCGGTGGCAAGCTGGCGTTGGGAATTGGGGGAAATGGGCAGAGATGGTGCAACCACGACTCCGGAAAAAGTCACCATCGTATCGATTACCGTGCTGGAAAAATTTCGTGTCGATGCCACCATCAATTCGCAGAATATGCTGCAACGAATTCATACCTGGGTGCCCGACCCGGTACTGGGCGATACCAATTACGAGCACGAATTTACCAACAATACCTATATCGACATTGGCGATGGTGCTCGCTTTCCCACGGTCTGGCATTCTCACACTGGCTGGGATGATAACTATCAGTCACAGAGCATCAATGCCGGCCACAACCAGTTCGGTGGACAACAGCCTGACATTCAAGCCAACGTTTGCCCCGACGTCGTCAGTATGCCCCAATTGATTGATCCAGAAATACCTGCGCCTGTAGTTATCGAGCAACTGGCTGAGGGCGTTTGGTCATTCGGCGGGACTTCACATAACAGTGTCGTTGTTGAATTTGCCGATTATATAACCGTGGTCGAAGCACCGTTGGATGAGAAACGTAACCTCGCGGTAATTGACGAGATAGTGAAATTGATTCCCGATAAGCCCATTCGTTTTCTGGTTAATACCCATCAGCACCACGATCATATCGGTGGCCTGCGCACCTACATGCACATCGGTGCAACTATCATTACCCACTGGAAAAACTACGACTTTTATACGCGCGATGTTCTGAATTATGCACCGAGAACGCTGGATCCGGATATGCTGGCCCTGTGGCCACCCACCGAACTGGCCGAAGGCTATCAATACGAAACAGTAAGGGAAAACTACGTACTCTCCGATGGTGAGCGGACAATGGAAGTATCCTACGTACATCCACTGCCTCATGTTGAAGGAATGCTGGTAGCCTATTTGCCCAATGAAAAAATAGTAATAGAAGCGGATCTGGTTGATGGTGCCGCAGAGGGCGCGTTATTTTCAGCCACGGCTACGCCTTCGGTCAGAAGTTTTTACACCCATGTGCAAAGACTCGGTCTTGAGGTGGAAACCATCGCACCCATTCATGGGCAGCCGATACGCTGGGATGATTTTTTGGACAGTATAGGGGAAAATTAATTTCTCCGAATCTGAATGACAAACTAACAACGAAATAAGCGACAACCAAGCAATGCCAGATACAAATCATTACCAGGCCGGCCGACATTTTCTGCAGATACCCGGTCCGTCGAATGTTCCAGATAGAATTCTACGCGCTATGGCACAGCCCACTATCGATCATCGGGGCCCGCAGTTTGCCGAGTTAACTTTAGGTATCCTGGAAAAACTCGCGCGAGTATTTAATACCTCCTGCCCCATATTTATTTTTCCAGCCTCCGGAACCGGCGGCTGGGAATCTGCTTTACTCAACACGCTCTCTCCTGGAGACAAAGTGCTGGCTTTCGAAACCGGACACTTCTCTACGCTATGGAAGAATGTAGCAGAAAAGCTCAAACTTGAAGTCCTCTGGGTAGAAGGCGACTGGCGTCGCGGTATCGATGCAGCGGTTGTGACAGATAGTTTATCCGCGGACAAGGAACACCAGATCAAAGCGGTGATGGCAGTGCACACCGAAACTTCAAGTGGTGCCACCAGCAAAATAGCTGCCATCCGGGAAGCTATCAATACAGCAAATCATCCGGCACTGTTCCTGGTCGATGCAGTTTCATCTCTGGCATGTTCTGATTTTCAGCATGATGACTGGGGCGTGGATGTAACAATCAGCGCTTCACAGAAAGGCTTAATGCTACCACCTGGCTTATGCTTTAACGCGGTCAGTGCGAAAGCATTGGAATGTGTAAAGACCTCGAAATTCAGCCAATCCTACTGGAGCTGGACCGCCATGCTGGAACTCAACCAGCGAGGTTTCTTTCCGTACACCCCAAGCACTAACTTACTCTATGGTCTGGATGAAGCACTAAACATGCTGCACGACGAAGGCATGGAGCAGGTTATCCAGCGCCATGCGCGCCTGGCTCACGCCACACGATTAGCAGTTGAAAGCTGGGGGCTGGAAAACCTTTGCGTCAATGCCGATGAGTATTCCAACTCCACAACTGCCGTACTCCTGCCAGAAGGTCATGATGCTGATACGCTCCGCAACATTATTCTGGACCGCTTCAATATGTCGTTGGGAATGGGATTGGGCAAGGTAAAGGGCAAGGTGTTTCGCATCGGCCACATTGGTGACTTTAACGAATTAATGTTGGCAGGGACGTTAAGCGGTGTGGAAATGGGTCTTAACCTGGCCGGCGTACCCCATAACAAATGTGGCGTAAGTGCTGCTCTGGAATATCTGGGGAAGCCGTAAACGAGTCTTCCCCGGAAACAATAAATAATACTAATACATGGAGAACACATGGACCCTTCGACAGCCGTAAGTATGAGTCCAACCGTATCCTTAATCGGATTCGCGATTGTTATTTTTCTCTTGCTTTTTCTCATTGCAAAATGGCGCTGGCACGTATTTTTCGCACTGTTAATTCCGATTCTGCTCTTCGGCATAATGCCCGGCGTGCAACAGACCAATTTTATCGATGCCTTCGAAACCGGATTTGGTAACACGTTGGGTTCCATCGGTGTTGTTATTGTACTCGGCTCGATCATCGCCGAAGCTCTAAAACACACGGGCGGGATTCAGGTCATCACTCGATCCATGGTAAATCTGATTGGTGAAAACCGCATGCCACTGGCATTAACACTGACCGGTTTTATAATTGGCGTGGCCATCTTCTCTGATGTCGCCTTTGTGATTCTTAATCCGCTGGTACATTCAGCCGCCAAGAGCATGGGCGTGGGTATAGCCGTGATGTCGACCGGTCTGGTTGGTGCACTGCAACTAACCCATGCCATCGTACCACCCACACCCGGCCCATTGGCCGCTGCTGCCTTATTAGGTGCAGATATTGGCAAGACAATAATCTTCGGCAGTATCGCCTGCCTGTTCGGCTCACTGAGTTGCTGGTTGTGGGGGATCTATATTGCAGGTCCCAGGATCAAGACTGAAGCATCAGACGAATTTGATGGCAGTGGTTTCGATGGCGACCCGGAGCAACTACCAAGCACGCTCAGTTCCTATACTCCCATCGTAATCCCTATCGTTCTTATTGGAACGCAGAGTGTAGTGAGTCTGATTTTTGATGATGGCCATATCTTGAGAACTATTTTTTCCTATCTTGGCTGGCCTGTTATCGCACTTTCAATCGGTGTCTGGTTAGCCTATCGAAATATCAAGAGCGCGGATGCTAAGGAAAAAGCCAAGGATGAATGGGTCGAAGCTGCCCTAAGAACCTCTGCCATGATTCTGGTTGTTACCGGTCTTGGGGGTTCGCTCAGTGCTATCTTGCGCGGCACACCTGCGGTCGATTTCATCGCCACCATGTTTACCGATTACGGACTACCTACGATTTTGCTTCCCTTTGTAATTGGTATTATTGGTAACCTCATCACCGGATCGACTACTGTTGGGGTGATTACTGCTGCTTCGCTTACTGCACCCATGCTGGGAAGTCTTGGGCTTTCTCCGGAAGCCGCCATGTTGGCCGGGGCCAGTGGCTCAGTAATCATAAAATATGTAAACAGCAGTTATTTCTGGGTATGTACTTCGCTTACCAAGCTTAGTGTGGCTGATGCTGTTTTTAGTTATGGTGGGGCGACTTTGGTTGGCGGTGTAGTTTCGTTTGCTGTTGTATGTGTTATGTGGGGGATTGGTTGGGTTTAGGGTTTTTTTCTCGGTTACAAAAACAGTTTGGAGTGGGTCGGGCACTGTACAGACTCTACTCTTCAGGCACGGCGTGAACCCATCCCTGGGGCCTTGACTTCGGCTCCTGCCTCAGACAGCCTGAAGAGTAGAGTCTGTACAGTGCCCTTTTCAAGTTCAGAGTGAATTCTCGTTCTGAGCTATTTTCTTTTAAACCAAATCGGGAAGATCCAAAGACTGCCTAGATCAAGTATTAATCGTTAACCAATGCCATCTCTAACACCCTGGCGACATGCAAGGCCTCGCGTCCTGCGCCATCCTGGATTTGATGGCGGCAACTGGTGCCGTCGGCGATTATCAGAGTTGAAGGATCGGCTTCTCTCACTGCAGGTAGTAAACTCTGTTCGCCCATTTTCATGGATACGTCGTAGTACCTGGCATCGTAGCCGAATGCACCGGCCATGCCGCAGCAACTGGACCTAATGGTATTAACTTCCAGCTCCGGGATTAATGATAGCACTTGCCGAACTGAAGACATGGCGGCGAAGGCTTTTTGATGACAGTGGCCATGTAAAAGTGCCTTGTTGGTCGACAATGATTTTAGAGGTAGCTTAAGTTTTCCCTGTGACATTTCAGCCGCAAGAAATTCTTCAAATAGTAAGGCTTTTTCAGCCAGAGCGCTGGTTTCCGGGCCGGGGATGAGTGAGGGGAATTCATCGCGTAGAGTTAACAGACAGGATGGTTCCAGCCCGACGATTGGTATGTCCTTCTCCACGTATTTGCTTAACGAGTCGATTACACGATGAGCTTCTACTCTGGCCTGTTCGACCATGCCACCATTGAGAAAGGTGCGTCCACAACAGAGCGGTCGACCCTGATCAGCCGGGCGCGGGCAGTATACCTGGTAGCCTGCGGCCTTTAGAACTGCCAGTGCTGCGCGGGCATTTTCGGGTTCGAAACAAGTATTGAAGGTATCAACCAGCAGGACTACTTCACCCGCAACCTTCTTTGTTTCGGTCAGTTGAGTTATCTCCTGCTCGGCACGGAACTGATCTCCTCGCCATCGGGGTAAGGGGCGTTTACTGCTGAAGCCTAGTAGCCATTCGGATATTTTAGCCAGGCCAGGGATCTGATCACGTAAATTCAACAGGCGAGAAAATTTTCCGGCCAACCGGGCATAGTGAGGGAGAAAAGCAACCAGGCGCTCTTTGATGGGCAGGCGATGTTGTTTGTAGTACTGGTGCAGAAATTCAATTTTCATCTTTGCCATGTCCACACCGGTAGGACATTCGCGCTTGCAGCCCTTGCAGCTTACGCAGAGCGACATGGTTTCATACATGTCTTCAGAAAGGATTCCTTGCGGCCCGAGTTGCCCGCTAATGGCAAGACGCAGGGTATTGGCCCGGCCGCGGGTCAGGTGTTGCTCATCACCGGTGGCCCGGTAAGAGGGACACATGACAGCAACATCGGCCTTGCGGCAGGCGCCATTGTTATTGCACATTTCGACCGCACCGCTGAAACCGCCCCAGTCAGACCAGTCCAGTGTTGTTGCAAGGGGTTCGATAGCATAATCCGGTGCGAATTTGAATAAGTCTCGATCGTCCATACGGGAAGGTCGTACTATTTTACCAGGATTAAACGTCCCGCCTGGGTCAAAATTGTCTTTTACTTCCTCGAATGATTCTACCATCCGGCGGCCAAACATGGGTTCGTGAAACTCGGAACGGGCCAGGCCGTCACCATGCTCACCTGAGTGCGAACCTTTGTACTCGCACACTATCTCCAGCGTTTCCTCAACGATCGCACGCATTTTCTTTGCGCCCGATTCTTCCTTCATATTCAGTATGGGTCTGACGTGTAAACAACCAACAGAAGCGTGTGCATAAAAGGTGCCGGTTGTCCCATATTTGTGGAATATGTCTGTGAGGCGTCTTGTATACTCGGCCAGGTCTTTTAGATCTACCGCACAATCTTCGATAAAGGAAACCGGTTTGCCGTCGCCCTTCATCGACATCATGATATTGAGCCCGGATTTTCTTACCTCCCATATGGCGCTCTGAAATTCAGTGTCAGTTGCCTCGACCACGCCTCCGGGGAATCCCAGTGAGCCCATTAATTCGACCAGTTGCCGCAGCCCTTGTAGCTGTTCGGCATGATCCTCCCCGGCGAATTCGACTAACAATAATGCCTGCGGTTCTCCCTGCACGAACCGATCAACGGTCGCGGCAAATAGTGGAATGTCTCTGGCCAAATCGATCATAGTACGATCAACCAGTTCTACCGCTGAAGGATTCAGTTTGACTATATGCTGGGTACTATCCATCGCCTCGTAGAAGCTGGGAAAGTGGCATACACCTAAAACCTTGTTTGGCGGTATGGGCTGCAGGTTCAGGTGAATACGCTGGAAGAATGCCAGGGTTCCTTCGGACCCAACCAGCAAGTGCGACATATTGGGTGTTGCTTTGGTCAGCTCATCGATGTTGTAACCACCGACTCGCCTTAGCACTTTCGGAAAACTCTGATCGATCTCCGCCGCTTCCCTGGCACCCAACTCACGCATTTTCCGCACTAGTTCAGTGTAGGTCGGGGTTTGATCATTGAGTTGCTGAAAGGGCACAGAGTTGAACTGTGCCTCTGATCCATCTGCCAACAAGGCATCTATTGCACGGACATTGTGCACCATATTGCCGTAACGTATGGAGCGGGAACCGCAACTGTTATTGCCCGCCATGCCGCCGAGTGTGGCACGATTGGCGGTGGATACATCCACTGGATAGAACAGGCCATGTGGTTTCAGAAATCTGTTGAGTTGCTCCAGAACCATCCCTGGTTGCACCACCACTGTTCTGTTTTCTGCATCAAATTCCAACACCTGGTTAAGATACTTGGTGGTATCCATCACCAGGGCTTCACCGATGGCCTGCCCGGTCTGTGATGTACCGCCGCCTCTGGGCAATACCGGAACCCCTTCATCGACTGCAATTTGCAGTGCAATCTGCACATCCTGCTCGCTCTTCGGGACTGTCACTCCGAGCGGTTGTATCTGATAAATCGATGCGTCGGTGCTGTAGCGGCCACGGCTGAATGCATCGAACAGCACATCACCCTGCAGTTCCCGCCGCAATTTTCTTGCTAATGTGCTGTTGGTTTCGTTAGCCATGGATCATGATGCGCCAAACAGGGTATAGGCGGATTCTAGCATGATGTAGTCCGGTCCTATACCGTCACCTTGGGTTTAGATGGAGTCTAGAGCCTGGGATATTTTGCTCACGCCAATGGCTTCAATACCTGCGATTTTTGACTTGGGCAGGTTTGCCTTCGGGACAATGGCTCGAGTGAAACCGTGTTTGACCGCTTCACGGATTCGCTCCTGACCGCCAGGCACGGGCCGTATTTCTCCGGCCAGTCCAACTTCGCCAAATACCACCAAATCCTGCGGTAACGCCCGGTCTTTAAAGCTGGAAACAATTGCTAGAAGCAGAGCCAGGTCGGCGCTGGTTTCAGAGACCTTGACTCCCCCCACCACATTAACGAATACATCCTGATCGGCCATGTACAGACCACCGTGCCGATGCAGTACGGCGAGTAGCATAGCCAGCCTGTTCTGCTCCAGTCCCACCGCTACTCGGCGCGGGTTGCCAAGTTGGCTCGGATCCACCAATGCCTGTACCTCAACGAGAAGTGGCCGGGTTCCTTCCCACAGAACCATTACCAGAGAACCGGGTGTGTCTTCTTCGGTTCTGGCGAGGAAAATCGCTGACGGGTTTTTAACCTCTTTCAAACCCTGTTCCGTCATCGCGAATACGCCGATTTCATTGACTGCACCGAAGCGATTCTTCTGACCCCGCAAAATGCGGTACTTGTTGTCATTACCTCCTTCGAGCATGATGAAGCAATCGATCATGTGTTCGAGCACCTTTGGTCCCGCGAGGTTTCCATCCTTGGTGACATGACCGACCAGGAACAGTACCATATCGGTTTGCTTGGCATATTGAATCAGGTAGGCAGCGCATTCCCGAACCTGGGAAACACTGCCAGGGGCTGAGGGGATATCGGCACTGTGTGTTACCTGAATCGAGTCAACAACTAGCAGCTTCGGTTGCAATTGCTGCGCCGCGTTGCAGATTTGCTCCACACTGGTTTCCGCCAGTATTTGCAGATCATCCAGGGGCAAGCCCAGTCGTTGCGCGCGCATACCAACCTGCTGTAGAGATTCCTCGCCGGTAACGTAAAGCGCCTGTTTTGACCGGGCCAGCAGACACATGACCTGGAGTAACAACGTGCTTTTGCCGGCACCGGGGTTGCCACCAATCAGCACTACCGAGCCCGGGACCAGCCCACCGCCAAGTACCCTGTCCAATTCACCGACTGTGGTGGAAAAACGTGGGACTGTTGCCAGGTCAATATCCGCAAGAGCCTGTACTCCTGTGCTCTGACCTGTATAACCCTGTTTCCTGAAATCGGCCTTTGTTGCTGGTGAGCCACTGCCGCCAAGACTGATCTGAGAGAGTGTATTCCATGCTTTACAGGCAGCACACTGGCCCTGCCACTGCCCATGATCGGCGCCACATTCTGTGCATACAAAGGCTATTTTATTTTTTGCCATCTCTGTTTGATAAAACGACCTGGCTAGATTTTTCAGAAATCAATCAGCCGTAAATGAATTCCACGCGATCTGTCACCCGGCAAAATAACTCATAGGAAAGGGTGTCACAGTAGTCAGCCACTTCATCGGCAGCAAGCCCGTCTCCCCACAGAATGATCTCGTCACCGACATCAACTTCCTCCAGATCAGTCAAATCAATGGTGATCATATCCATGGAAACCCGGCCGATCATCCGGGTTCGAATTACCCTATCCTTCTTTCTTATCAATACCGGCGTGCCATTGCGTGCAGACCGTGGATAACCATCGCCGTACCCAATAGAAACTACTCCAACCTGAGTCTTGGTATCACAAGTAAAAGTGGCACCGTATCCAATGGAATCCCCTGCCGCTAAATCCTTGACCGCGATAAGCCGGGAATAAAGTGTCATGACAGCTTGTAGCCCAAGATCATTCCCGGTTTTCCCCGCAAAGGGTGAGCCCCCGTACAACATTATCCCGGGCCGGACAGTTTGATAATGGGTTTCGGGCCAGGTAATAATTCCCGCTGATGCTGCCAGACTGGCCTGAGGTACAGCGTTAATTAATCCAGCAATCTCCAGCAGTGCCTTGTTAAACTGTTCTATCTGACCCCTGGTCATCTCGGCACCAGGACCCTCAGTATCATCAGCACAAGCCAGGTGGGACATCAGAATCAGCTTTTCAATGGCCGGATGATCGTGCAGTTTCTGAAATACCTCCAGACAATCAGCCTGAGTCAAGCCCAGGCGGTGCATGCCGGTGTCGAGTTTGACCCATATCCTGATCTTATCGGTGGGGGTCAAATCGTCGAGTGCTTTTACCAATTCACTTAATTGATATCTGGCCTGAACAACAAAATCAATACCGTTATTCAGTAGGGTCTTTAACTCATCGCCGTTAGCAAATCCAGCCAGCAGCAACACGCGCATTCCGGTATTTAATTGCTTCAAAGCCAGCGCCTCATCCAGCGATGCCACGGCGCAACAGGTAATATCGATATTTGCACCGGCAATTGCACGGGCAATCTCATTCATACCATGGCCATAAGCATCTGACTTGATGACCGGGACAATAGTCGAGTCAGGGCAGAGTCGCTGAACTCGCGCCAGGTTAGACTGCAGGGCTGACAGATTTATCTGTGCCCAGGCGCGCAACGGATGACGGGCTCCGCTCATTGGCCAATTTCCAGTTTAAGCGCTCTGAAGATGAGATTACTCGTGGGTATAGCTTTCATCGTATCTGGCAGGGGTATAGTTCTCGAAGCGGATATATTCACCGGCAAAGCTCAGGCGCACTGTACCAATGGGTCCATTTCGCTGTTTCCCGATAATGATCTCAGCAATGCCTTTATCTTCAGAGTCCTCATCATAAACCTCATCACGATAGATGAATGTGATGACATCGGCATCCTGTTCAATCGCACCTGACTCTCGCAGGTCGGACATCACCGGGCGCTTGTTGGGTCGTGACTCCAGCGAACGATTGAGCTGTGAGATCGCAATCACCGGGCAATCAAATTCCCGGGCGAGGAGTTTTAATGATCGAGATATCTCTGAGATCTCACCGACCCGGTTTTCACTGTAGCCCTTGATTTGCATCAGCTGCAAATAGTCCACCACAATCATCCCCAATTTGCCCTTCTCGCGTACCACCCGGCGGGCTCTGGCACGCATTTCCATCGGGCTCATAGCCGCGCTGTCATCGATGTACAGGGGTCGGTCTTTCAGGCGCGAGACCGCCGAGTTAAATCCGGGCCAATCATTTTCGCTGAGTTGACCGGTGCGGATTTTAGTCTGATTAATTTTCCCCATGGAAGACAGCATACGAAATATCAGACTCTCGGCCGGCATCTCCAGGCTGAAAACCAATATCGGCTGGTCAGATTCCAGCACGGCATTTTCAACCAAGTTCATGGCGAAAGCGGTCTTACCCATCGACGGGCGACCTGCCACGATAATCAGGTCTGATTTTTGCCAGCCCAGGGTTTTTGCGTCCAGGTCTTTGTAACCTGAGCTGAGACCGGTGATCCCGCCTTTGGCACGGGAGAGTTCATCAATACGTTCCACTGCCTGGCTCAGAAGGGGTGTGATAAAAATCGGACCGCTGTCCTGTGGCCGTTCATCGGCGATATTGAAAACTTTTTGCTCGGCCTCATCGAGTATTTCAGCCGATTTCCTACCACCGGTGTTATATCCGGTATCGGCGATAGAATTGGCAACCCCGATCAATCGACGCAGTATGGCACGCTCACGAATGATGTTGGCGTAGGCATGAATATTGGCGGTGCCGCGGGCATTACCGGATAGCTCGCTGAGATAGTCGAGGCCACCGGCGGCGGCAAGTTCATTCAGGTCGCTCAGTGCTTCTACCAGGGTGACCACATCGATAGGGCTATTCGCTTCACTCTGCTGCGACATGACCTGGAAGATCAATTGGTGCTCGGGACGATAGAAATCTGCAGCGAGGATGATATCAGCAATATTATCCCACTCGGTGTTATCTAACATCAGACCGCCGAGAACCGCCTGTTCCGCATCCACCGAATGGGGTGGAACTTTGAGAGCAGTCAGATTTCCAGGCTCTGAATTACTGGTTTTTTCAAACGGATCGGACATTTAACGCCTGCGAACTGCGCGAGACCAGATCACCAAAGCAAAAGCTGTGTGCAAAAGCCTCACAAAAAAAGCACCATCTGTGTAATACAGAATGGTGCTTTATGCAGTATGACAGGTCAAGGAAATCCTGTCTTTAAATCTGAACTACTAGTACCTCGACCAGGGTTAAGTTTCGGGTGCAGCTGGCTGGTCTGTGGCTTCTGCGCTGGAAACTTCTTCGGCAGATTCGTCAGTCGCCTCATCTGTGGCTGCTTTAGCAGATACTTCTTCGGATGATTCCGCAGCCGCCGCTTCTTCCTCGATCAGTTCCTCAATACGGCCATCATCTGATACGCTGGCTGCAGATTGCTGGGTAATGACGCTGAGCGTAATCAATCCGGCGACGTCATAGCCAAAATCCAGAGCAACCTCAAACTCGCCTACTTCACGAATCACACCGTGCGGCAAATGCACCTCACTCTTTTCTACGTCTGCTCCGGCGGCCGCGGCGTTGAGTGCATCAGCTATGTCTTTAGTGCCTACCGAACCAAACAACTTGCCATCATCACTGGCATTAACCTCGACCGTAATCTTGATGCCATCCACCTTCTCCGCCCGTTTCTGGGAAGCCGCTACGTTTACATCATGAGCCGCCATCAACTCTGAACGGCGCTGCTCAAATTGCACCAAATTCTCTTCGGTAGCCGGAATGGCTTTCCCAAATGGAAACAGGAAGTTTCTGGCATAACCGGATTTAACTTTGGCGGTATCGCCAATTTCACCCAGCTTACCGATTTTCTCCAGTAATATTACATTCATAATTACAGTCTCCTAAAATTCTTGCCTGCTTGCTGGTTCTGCTTCCAGTTCAATCCTCTGATCTGTCACGATGGTGGGCTGGTAATCCGCTGTCTGAAGTTGTA
Organism: Gammaproteobacteria bacterium; assembly: GCA_002726595.1. Lineage (GTDB taxonomy): Bacteria > Pseudomonadota > Gammaproteobacteria > Pseudomonadales > Pseudohongiellaceae > UBA9145. Next base: position 18,035 of record PBTO01000041.1, read on the forward strand.
CCAGCTATCCACTAGCGCCAGCAATACTACTAGTTGAATTACCACTGAAAATATCATAAAAAAATAAAATATCTTCAACCACACTGACGGCATCTGCTTTTTGGCTACAACGCCATGGACCAATGCCAATCCTGAGAATAGCAATGGCAGTACAAAATACATAACCCAGGGTTCGGGTAGCACTACACCATAATTTGCCAGCAGCATTAAACCCAAAAGCAGCAACGCGACTTTCTGTTCAACTCTCAGGGCATGAAACTCACGCTGAAAGCCTCCCGGATTGAATAATGTCGCCTGCATCCAGCGTGCCAGCATCAACAGCACGATAGACAAAAACATGTACACCGCACCAATAATACTAGTAAATACATCGCGCAGATCGTCGATCTGCAATTCCGGCAGATTGTTCGTCGCCAGATAAAGCTCCATTTGCTCAAACAACAAATCCAGAGTGGCTGGTTGCAAACGGAAATAAATCTCTACACCAACTCCAACTAAGACTGCCGCGACCAGAGTAAATTCCAATGACTCTGTCTCTCTTAGTAGTAGCGCCAGACCACTAACCCCTAATAAAACAATTAGCGGTATGGGATCCCCCACCGCTACTACCCAACCAAGCATTGGCAATACAGCCCATGCCAATACAAATGCCGCATCACGCCAGCCCTTGCGTAGCATGATCAAGCCGACTATGGCGGGGCTTAGATAATATACCAGTGGTACTAAGCCCAGGAGCATTACCGCCATTATGGCCTGCTTACGTCCCTTCATTACGAATTCAGCAAGGCCGCGCATGGTTAGTCCTTCTAAACTTGATGACTATCCGTGTAGGAAATCAGTGCCAGATACCTGGCCCGCTTGATAGCAGTCGCCAACTGGCGCTGATAACGCGCCTTGGTTCCCGTTATTCGGCTAGGTACGATCTTGCCGGTTTCAGAAACATAGGCCTTCAGGGTTTCCAGATCTTTATAATCAATTTCTTTTGTGCCTTCGGCAGTAAATTTACAAAACTTACGCCGACGAAAATAACGAGCCATAATGATTGTCCTGTATGTTCTTTCCAGTACTTGAATTCTTAAGTCAGATCAGTCTTCCTGAGTCTCAGCATCATCTGCCGCTACCTCTTTGGCAGCCACTTCTTCCACTGCTTCAGGGGCCTCTGTTGCTACCGTTTCTTCTGCCTGCTCCGCTGCTTCATCTGTTTGTGCCGCGGCTTCTTCTGCCTGTTTCGTGGTTTCTTCTGACTGCTCCGTGGCTACTTCTGCCTGTTCCGCTGCTTCTTCTGCCTGTTCCGCTGCTTCATCTGTCTGTGCCGCGGTTTCTTCTGCCTGTTCCGTGGATTCTTCTGCCTGTTCCGCTGGCTCTACAGTGTCGGCCTCGGCTAAATCAGCTTCATTACCTGTCTTTGCTTGTTCGTCTGAGTCTCTACGTGCCGCGGCTGCGGCTGCGGCCGCTTCTTCTTCAGATCTGCGCTTCTGCTCGACTCGAGCTTTCCGCTCCTTACCCTCGCGTTCACCCTTCAGAATCAGGGATTCACCGGTAATCGCTTCCTTACACTTGATTACCAGATTTCGCAGTACAGCATCGTTGAATCGGAACAGAGTGGTTAACTCATCCAGAATATCGCCATTACATTCGATATTCATCAACACGTAATGGGCTTTATGGATTTTGTTTATTGGATAGGCCATTTGGCGTCTACCCCAGTCTTCCAGGCGATGTAGCACACCGCCATTCTCGGTTACTAGCTGGGTATAGCGTTCGATCATTCCTGGGACCTGCTCGGACTGGTCAGGATGCACCAGAAATACGACTTCGTAGTGTCTCATAGAGACTCCCTATGGTTAGTGTCTTCCGTCAAACACAGGCGTGCGCGGTAAGACAAGGAGTAAATGTCACGGGGAATCGCCCCGTCAATAAAAGAGCGGGAATTCTAGAGAAACTGGGCCCTGGATGCAACTAGTTTTTGCACACTTTATGAACGTTGGCGGACGGCTTCGAAGAGGCAAACACCTGTCGCCACTGACACATTCAGGCTACTCACCTCACCTGCCATGGGAATTGATACAAGAAAATCGCAGGTTTGCCGGGTTAGCCGGCGTAGACCCTTGTCCTCAGAGCCCATTACCAGGGCCAGAGGGCCTGTTAACTCCTGCTCGTACACAGTTTTGCTTGCTTCATCCGCAGTGCCTACCAGCCAGATGTCACGTTTCTGTAAAGACTCCAGGCAGCGCTGTAAATTGGTGACCACAATGAAGTTCACGCTCTCGGCTGCTCCGCTGGCAACCTTTCTCACTGTTGCATTCAGGCTGGACGACTTGTCTTTGGGAACGATGACTGCATCCACTCCGGTCGCATCGGCTACTCTAAGACATGCTCCCAGATTATGCGGATCGGTAATGCCATCCAGCACCAGTAACAGGGGTTCCCGCTCAAGTTTATCCAGCATCTGCTTCAGAAAGCGCTCATCCCTGGCCGAGTTTTGCAGTGAGCAAAGAGCAAGTACGCCCTGGTGGCTGCCAGGTATAAACTGATCGAGTTGTTTTTTGTCGACACTTTCTTCTCGAATGTCGGCACCGCCTGCCAGTTCTCTGATTTTTGCCATCCGCTTATCATCGCGGCCACGCTGTAACAGCAACCGCTGCACCGAATCCGGTTTCTTAATCAACACTTGGCTCACCGCGTGAATACCAGCTATCCAATCTACTTGTTCAGCCACGATATTAAATCCCTGAAAAGCCGCTGCATTCCAAAAATCGCAGGCTAGCGTTTCACTCTTTTCCTGGCGTTTGGCCTGCCAATTCTGCTCTTATGCTTCTTCGCCTTCTTTTTATTCTTTCCCGCCTCGTCTGCTACTTTGGACTTTTTATTTCCTCTGGCTTCCTTGCTCTTCAATTTCTTTTTTCGAGATTCCTTGTTCTTTGCATCTTTGCTCTTGCGGGATTTGGATTTCCCCTTTTTTTCATTGCGCTTGTCAGATTTTGCCTTATTGCCGGCCTTCGACCTGATCGCCTTGAGCTTTGATTTATTGCGACTGTTACTGCGAGACTCACCGAGTATTTGCAGATCAATTTTCCGATCATCCAGCGCCACTCGCACAATTTTAACTTCGACACTATCGCCCAGATGGTAGGTTTTATTACTTCGCTCTCCCTGCAATTGATGTCTAACCGGATCGAAGTGGTAGTAATCATTTTGCAATTCACTGATGTGTACCAGGCCTTCTATGAATATGTCATCCAGTTCAACGAATAGTCCAAAGTTGGTTACCGAAGAAACCGTGCCATGAAACTGATCACCGATCCTGTCAAGCACATATTCACACTTCAGCCAGTCGATTACATCATAGCTGGCCGCATCAGCTCGACGTTCGGTCAGAGAACAAACCTCACCAAATTGCTCTATTGCGGAATTGTCATAAGGATAGATTGCCGACTTACTTATGGGCCTGGCCTTTTCAATTTTTAACAAATGCCTGCTTTTTGATTTGCCCCGCAACAGAAATCGTATGGCGCGATGCACCAGCAAGTCTGGATAGCGCCTGATCGGAGAAGTAAAGTGAGTATAAGCAGGAAAACCCAGGCCGAAGTGCCCCAGGTTTTCCTGCTGATAAACCGCTTGCATCAGCGATCGAATAATCATGGTTTGCAACAAGTGGGCATCGGCCCGGCCCACAACCTGTTTTAGTACAGCGTGATAATCCTCCGGCGAGGGTTTTTCACCACCGGCTAGTACTAGGCCCATTTCAGACAAAAACTCCCGCAGATTTTCCAATTTGCGAGGATTCGGACCTTCATGCACGCGATAAAGCACTGGCAGCTTACTCTGCTCCAGCAATTTGGCTGTGGCCACATTGGCGCGCAACATACATTCTTCGATCAGGCGATGGGCATCATTCCTGACTACCGGCACGATCTCTCTTATTTTTCTGGTCTCACCGAATACGATACGGGTTTCTGTGGTATCAAATTCTAGCGCGCCCTCTTTTTCCCTATTAGCTCGCAGCACTTTATACAGAGAATATAGATGTTCAAGATGAGTAACCAGACCGGCGTGTCGTTTCCTGAGTTTATCCTTTAACTTCTGCTGAGCCGGATTATTTGCGGGCTGAAGTATGTCTGCTACTTCGCTGTAAGTCATACGAGCATGTGAATGAATTACACCTTCGACAAAGCGGTATGCCAGCATGTTTCCATCATTGGAAAATTCCATCTCGCAGACTATCACCAGGCGATCAACTTTTGGCTTTAAAGAACACAATCCGTTGGAAAGTTTTTCCGGCAACATGGGGACAACGTGGCCGGGGAAGTAAACTGAGTTTCCCCGGTTTTGTGCTTCGATATCCAGGGCTGAACCAACAGGGACGTAGTGAGACACATCGGCTATGGCGACATACAGTTTCCAGGTATTGCCACTATGGGACTCCGCATAGACTGCGTCGTCAAAATCCTTTGCATCTTCTCCATCGATTGTGACAAAGGGCAGCTTTCGAAAATCTTTTCTGCCAACCAGATCCTGCTGATCTAACCTGGCTCGCAAACGGCTACTTTCTTTTTTGACCTCTGCCGGCCATTGATGCGGAATACCATGACTTCGTATGGCCACTTCGATTTCCAGACCTGGCGTCGTGCTATCCCCCAATACCTCCACAATCCTGGCTATTGGCTTACGCCTGGCCGCTGGAAAGCTGGTTAATTCTGCAACAACAAACTGCCCGTCCTGTGCTCCCCTGTTTTCTTTCTCTGGCACCAATATCTCGTGGGCGATGCGCTGATTATCAGGAACGATAATGCCAAAACCCTGCTCCCAATAAAACCGGCCTACGATCTGATCGGATTTCCGTTCCAACACTTCAATGATGACGCCCTCTTTACGACCGCGGCGGTCTGATCCTGACATTCGCGCCAGCACGGTATCGCCATCGAACACCTTCTGCATCTCGCTGCCATTGAGGAAAAGATCTTCGGAACCATCTGCCGGTACAAAAAATCCATAGCCATCTTTATTACCCTGGACCCGACCCTTGATCAGCCCCATATGATCGGCCAGGCCAAAGACTCCGCGTCGATTGCTAATAACCTGACCGTCTCTACTCATGGCGATCAGCCGCCTTCTCAGGGCTTCGCTCTGATCATTTTCAGTTAGTTTTAGCTGGTCACACAGGGATTTATGGCTAACCGGCTCACCGACATTTTCGAGGTGTTGCAGGATAAATTCGCGGCTGGGAATTGGATTGTCGTACTTTCCCGCTTCGCGCGCAGCGAACGGGTCTTTGGCTTTTTTGGATTTAGACATGAAAAACAGAAGTTGGGGCTGGTGAGGTCACAGTATACACGCTGAGCAGCTGTATGTCTGTGACGGCTTGGAGCGTAGCGGGGATAAGAGCTGCGGAATTTCACCTGGAGTTACTTAATTGGCCCAGCCCGGTTGACACTTTTAAGCTCTCTGGTTAGAGTTGCGCTCCGTCTTTAATGCTTGTTATGTTTAATGCGCCATTGATGATTAAAGACGGATTTTCTAAATCCACTGAGTAATGCCCAGGTGGTGTTGTGGTAGACGATGGACAGGATGTCCGAGAGCGACCGATGGACAGGAGTCCGAGTGTCGCGAAGGACAGGACGTCCGAGAGCGACCGATGGACCGTTAGGTCAGCCATAGTGATTCACAAGAACTAGATTGAGTAAAATCCACTGAGATATGCCCAGGTGGTGAAATTGGTAGACACGCTAGCTTCAGGTGTTAGTGATCGTAAGGTCGTGGAGGTTCAAGTCCTCTCCTGGGCACCAAGTAAAAGCATTATTATTGATAAATAACAATTACTTATGCCAATATTCGCCCTCGTATATGGTTGATTTTAGATAGTTTA
>PBTO01000042.1 GCA_002726595.1 Gammaproteobacteria bacterium
CATAAGCCAACTGGTGTTCAATCCGTTTGAGTCACCTTACAGACTCAATAGAAAAGGCATGGATTCCAATGGAGATGGAGCGGAAAATTCTGCTGCGAATTCAATGGCAGCAATGATTCCCGACCTGTCCTCCGCTGACTCGTTTGATTTCAAGAACCAGGTGCAGGATTTTGAAATTAGTCTCATCAACCAGGCCATGGAGCAATCCCAGTACAATCAGAAGAAGGCCGCCGAGTTTCTAAACCTCAGCTACCACCAGCTAAGGGGCTATTTGCGCAAGTATGATCTGCTGAATTAACTGGGCAGGAAATTAGGCGAAAGGCTCTGAAATTCCCCCTGAAAGAATCATATTAAATCAAAAGATTAGATTAAGGCGGTGTTTGTAGTGCACTCTTTTTGGTTGTTGGTGCCATACGTGTAGGACGCGAGCTTGGAACAGGAGGTTGTTTTTTTGTTCCGTTGGGCCATCCCTGGCCCATAGGAACGGAAAAACAATACATCCTCCCCAATCCCCGATACACGCATCAACTACCTATGTACCAGGCCCAAGCCCGTTAAATACACCAAAGCTCAGGCGATGAGCTCTAAATTTCTGTGGCCTGTCTACTATTTTACAAAAAGCCCTCATAAAACCAATCGCCTTTGATGTTCTCGCAGTGATAATTTTCCAACCCAATTTCTGCTGTCAATTGTTCCTTGTGGTAGTAAAAATTAACATGCTCATCCAGGGTATAGAAGAAAGGACGTTGTTTGGGAACAACGACTATGATTTTGTCTCGAGCCACTCTTTTTAGCTCCTTGATTGCAATATCCGGTTTTAAGCAATGCTCAAGGACATGTGTGCAGCAAATGATATCAACTGAATTATCTTCCAAAGGAAGTTTTTCAATGTGACCGGATTTGAACTCGAAAGATTCGGTGCGAGCAGGAGATATAATGTCTACTCCCGTCAATTCTAGATTTGAGTAATGTGTTTTTATTGTCTCCAGCAAATAGCCATTACCACAACCAACATCGGCAAGTGATCTCGATTCACTGGATAGTGTGTTTATTAATTTTTCAATACAATTTGAGTTTAAGTCTGTTTTCCTGTTGCGCGAGATTGAGTTTAATTTTTCATAAAAATCAGCATATTCTTCATCACTCCATGTCCTGACCAGTTTTTTAAAATTCATTGCCTGTGAAATATTCTTACCTCTATAGGCACAATAGAAAAACGGGTACATAAAGTATTTATTATCACGCACCCATCGCGGAAGTAATTCATCCATACCGAAACGAATAATATTGGTAACAGAGCGATTCATTATTGTAATTCCAGCATTATTACTATTGTGAACCACCACAGTGGTAGAGTCTCGGACTATACTCTTCCCATCAGCATTATGCCGGCCAGGACCAGTGCAGCACCGAATACTTGCCAGCTGGTTAGAATCTCGTTGAATAGTATTCTGCCAGCAATCATGACAAACAGAACTGATAAGCCAGTGTAGATTGGATACAGGATGGAAACCGGACTGCTTCGCAATACCAGAATATAATAGAAAAATACAATTCCATAGACTGCCAAAGCTACTGTGATAGGGAACCACTGCCGCAATAACAGCTCAAGATAATTCTCATGGGATTGAATCGATACCCACTTCAGTAATGCATGAGAGGATGCAAGCAGGAAGGCGAGTAAAAATGCGTGTAATAATATAATTTTGCTCATTCAGATTCTTCCAGGTTGCTCCGGTCGTGATCAACAAGGTAATTTGGTCGGTGCTTTACTTCATCGTAAATTTTACCCACATAGGTGCCGATCAGTCCTACGCTGAACATTAGCACACTGCCAATTAGCAATATCAACAAGATGACCGTGGTGAAGCCGTCTACAGCTTCGCCCGAGAGCTTGTCCAGCAGTGCGATTACGCCAATCACAACACTTACAAGGAAGGTTACTCCTCCAAGCAAGGTGACGATCTGCAGGGGAAATGCCGTAAATGAAGTTATCGATGAAACGGCATAACGAATCAAACCCGGATTGCTCCATGTTGACTCTTTACGAACCGAGTCGGGTACATCAAACAATATTTGAGCGGTCGAAAAGTTCATCCATTTGATGAGGCCGCGAAAAAAACGGTTGTGCTCAGGCAAATCCAGGTAAGCTCTAACCACCTTAACGTCCAGCAACTTATAATCAGTATCCCCGCTGATACTCAGCTTAGTAAAGAAATTGAACATCCTGTAGTAAATCCTTACTAAAAAGTTTTTGCTACGCGTCTCTTCTCCTCTTGAAGATTTACTCGCTTCTACTACAGCGTACGACTCCTGCCATTTGGTGATCATTTGAGGTATTAAGGCTGGTGGGTGTTGCAGATCGCTATCCATCACTATGGCAGCATCAAATTTTAACGAGTGGGTTAATCCCGCATAAATGGCGCTTTCTTTGCCAAAATTTCTGGTGAGACAAAGAAGATCTATCGGTGAGCCTGATTTGCTTTTTTGTGCAATGAGTTCTGCTGTATTATCTGTCGATCCATCGTCCACTACGATTAGCTTGAATTCTATATCATTTATTACTTGTGTATGACTGAGAATTTCATCGAGATTGCCAGCAATATTCGCGGATTCATTTAGTACTGGAATGACTATTGCGACTCGTTTCATAGCGCTATTCTCGCACCCAATTGATTTCCGGTGAATCCTGCTTAATATACTGCTCGGAGGAATAGCTTATCCAGCCCTCAGGTGCAGTATACTTTAGAAAAAATGGCACATTGTCCTGCACAGTGACGCGCATTCTACCAGCAAGCGGAACAGGAATGACACCGAGCACATCGGATACTACATGGTAACTGCCCTCGGTATGCGGCCCGAACTCCCAATCAAAGATGCCGCCATTATAGGAATAAGTGAGGCTTAACGGCGCTTCCTCGCGCAGTAAAGATTGAAACTGGGCCCTGCGCGAATCTATCGAATCAGTAATGCTCTGCATGCAGACACATCCTTGTTCATATTGGTAAAGCTGCTCGTAATTGTTCTCAAGATAGAATGTATCGACTATCGCCGAAGGTGAACTGCTGTCAGGAATTAATCCGGATTTAAAATCCTGCAGCCCGGTCACAAACCAGAATGAGGGCAGCAAAATGGGTGAGGGGATAAAGGCAGTATTGCCTTCAGATTGCCAGAGGAATCTAGCCTGGACATCATACTCGCTCGCAGCCACTTCAAGCTGCTCCTTATAAGGACTGTTTGAAAACAGGCTCAGCACAATTGCCACTGGGGTGACAATCCACAGAATGCTAGCCATCGCTTTCTGATTCGATTTTTTGGCAGATGCGGCCAGACACCCGGCGTAAAAGGCCATGGCAAAGCTAATGACACACCAGAACAAGAAGAGGTATCTATCCGGTGCGATGATACCGGGTGATCCTACCAGTGGCACCAGAGGTAATAACACCAGTGCCAGAACAACGAAACTAATCAGCAGTCTGGATCGTAGAGTAATAGCATAGGTGCCCAACAGGGCGATAAAAAGCACACAAAAAGGAATCCAGAGAGAACCGAGTAGCAATTTTGGAAACTGTGAAAAACTGTTCAGCACATCAGGTATATAGGCAATATTCAAATACTCTCTACTCTCGGTGTATCCCCCAGTGAGAGAGCCCAGCATCCAGCCACGCCAGAGAACATAAACTACGGCAATTGCGATAAAGGGAAAAAGAGAGCGGCTCAGGAACCCACGTTCTCGTAATTCTATGAATGGCAGAAGCAACACCAGGGGAACATAGATTTCTTTCGCAGTAACGGCTAGCAAGTAGAAAACGGCTGCCAGTAGCAGTAAAAGATTTCTCCTTCCCCTTAAGAACTGCACAAAACAGAAAACAGCTAACAGGCAGAACACCAGCCCTTCAACATATTGTCGCGTCATCAGTTGTTCGATCACCACAAACGACGGCGCTCCAGCTAGCAGCAGTAGTGCGCCAAAAAGTGCATGATAGTTGCCTACCCACAACCTGAGCAGAGCGTATAAAGCGACCGCTGCTGCGATCAGCGCCAACACCTGGTGTAAATAGAAAGCCGATGGATTCACGCCAAACAAGATGAGGTCTATCTCAAAAGAGAAAATCAACCAGGGCGTAAGATTTGCAGGAGAAAATTGTTGCCAGACTGCAGGATCGATAAAGTCACTTAGAATTGAAAACTGGTGTAAATGCAGCAGTATTTGTGGATCATCCCAGCGCCAATCTCCCGATAGGGCCCCACCGAAAAATACCAATCCCATGAGCACGATCAGCCCAACATCTACATAGCTGTTTTCGTGCAAGAGAGTGGCGAAACTCTTGAACCTTCCTGGACTTTGAGCGAACTCGACCAACAGACCTCCACAGGAAACACGCCATCAAGCATGGGATTCCCATTGCATATCACGTGTCGCAATCCCTCGATATAACAGGGATTTTTACCGGTACTGAATTAGACTCAGGATACCGCGATCATTTTGTTCACGCGATATCCTGATATTGTGAGAATGATTAAAAAGTCACATCTTTCAGCGTTGCTTGAAAAACACCAAGGGTCTGGCATAAGCATCCAACCCGCCTGAATCAGGCAAGCTTTATTGCCAGGCAAGAACCTGTTAAATACTACTTAAAATTTGAATAATCAGTAGCACTCATCATGTAGGCTTCTATCGAGACACTCACGGGGTATTTCTCTCGCAGTGCTGTCCACTCGGGATCTGAGCCAAACGCTGCCCACACTTCCTGCCGATGGGCCCGATTACGATAGGCCAGCATCCAGACCAGAGTATTGGGATCATCGAGTCGCTGCCAGACTGCCAGCACCTGGGCGCCGTGCTTTTCGAAAATTGCTACTTCCTGCTCGCGAAACCGCTGATGCAGATTATTGATGCCGCCAACGCCGTTTTGTTCCGGCTCAGCCGTGTACATTCGCAGTTCGAAACACTGTGATTCACCCGCCACATTGGCCGAAAATTCAGCAGTTAGCTCACCCGCCGGACCGCAAGGAGCGGGCGTATTCTGGGCACTTGCCGTGCTAAAGAAGCCAAGGCTCAAAATGATAGTCAGTAAAATATTACGCATGTGGTTCTTCCTCTGTAGTCAAAATTGATCAAATCGAAGTAATTCTAATCTATAAGTAGCGAAAACATCCAGACTTAGAAGCTGGCCAGGCGGTAATACTAATGTGAGGAATGGGTGGACGTAGGTAGAGGTAACTATTATTCTCTCCATATAGAAACACAGGATTTTAATTATGGATTGCCCAAAATGTGATGGAGAATTAATTGACAAGACGGCCGAGGATATTGTGGTCTTTAGATGTGATCAATGTTTTGGATTATGGGTATCGCCAGGTTCCATGAGGAAGCTACTCACTAATTGGGATCCTGAGTTGAATTTTGATATAGGATCCGAATCTATCGGCAAGAAATTTGATAAATTAGGTGATATCGATTGCCCGAGTTGTAAGATTAGAATGGATAAACTTGAAGACGACTCGCAACCGCATATATGGATGGAATGCTGTGCTGTTTGCGGTTTTACTTTTTTCGACGCTGGTGAATTGACAGATCTAAAGAGCATCACATTTTCAGACAAAATTAAAGGGTTTCTAAAAGGCAGGCGAAAGTAGAAAGAAACAGCTTACACTTTTAATCGAAATCATTAACCAATGAAGCAATCACCTGAGCGGGAAGATTGTTATTGCTGTATTGATAATTTGGATGCAGGCAATAAATCGACCAGCTAGCTCCATCCCTAGCCGCACTGATCATCTCCTTGGTGAATTCAAAACGTAGAAAGTGTACCGACGAAGTTTTCTCTTCGGTTGATCGGGGTAAATCTTCGTTGGCGATGGGATAAACCGGATCCAACTCTCCGATCTGAATCAGTATCTTGTTTTCAATATCGATAAGCCTGGCCAATTGCACGCGCCGCTCGTCTTCATCTGGATACTCGAGCATGAAAGTAACTTTCAAATTGGTACCGTCTGGAATAAGTGGGTTATAGGCTTCCAGTTCTCCCAGGAGTTCGTCTTCAGCGGTAATTTTTTCCACACGAATGAGTTCCATCACCTGGTAATGCATAAGCCTGAAATCTTCGAAATGCAGTGTGGCATTCGGCCCCAGTGGAACGCGACGGGTTTTCTTGTGCTCCATGATCGCCTGCCGAATTGTCGGGCGCTGGGATTCGTATGTTTCGATACTTGAAAGGTCAGTGAGAGATAATTTTTTCACGCGTTGGTACTCAACTAATAACTCGGTGGATTAAATGCCATAAGCCAAACAGAGCAAATCCAGCGGATGGATAGCTTTCTGCCCCGACTCAAGATTGTTTTCAATATGTTTGCCGGCAATAGGGCAGTCGCTGCCATAGTGATCCGGATTCTGCTGTTTGATCTGTCTTACAATGGGTCGGACAATTTTGTTGGCGTGGTCAAAGGTCTCCTTCTTTACGCCATAGGTGCCATCATGGCCTGAACAGTGCTCGATGCTGTTAACGGTTGTATCTGGCACTAACTGTAGAATCTGTCTGGTCTTGGGGCCAATATTCTGTACCCGCTGATGACAGGCTACGTGGTAGCTGATATTGCCCAATTTGTTTTTGAACTCGGTATCTAATGTTCCTTCCTTGTGTAAAGTGTGCAGAAACTCGAATGGATCATAGAAAGCTTTGGCAACGGTTTGCACCCGCTCATCGTCAGGGAATAGTAGTGGTAGTTCCTGCTTGAACATCAACACGCAGGAGGGAACAGCGGCGACGATTTTATGTCCGGATTGAACCCTATCGTATAGCAGGGGGATGTTCGCTTCCTTTAGTTTCGTAACAGATTGCAAATCACCCAGTTCCAGCTTTGGCATGCCGCAGCAATGCTCTTTGGCTGCAAACTCAATATGTACATTGTTGTGCCGGAAAACCTTGATGACGCTCTCAGCGATCGATGGTTCGTTGTAATTGCAATAACAGGTGGTGAAGAGGGTGACTTTTTTTGAGTCATTGTCTGCGCTGCCATGTTCATCTTTCTTGCTCTTGGCGGAGGGGTCGTAGTCTATTACGGCAGAGTTTTTGAGCAATGGCTTGCTTACATATTCCGGAAGCACAGCATCCTTGTGAATAGCAAGTGTCTTCTCCAGTGCGCTTCGCATCAACTTACTCTTGTTAGCCCCATTTACAATAGAGCTTACGATTGGCCGGCTTACGACTTTGCCAATCAAATCGGTGCTCGTGATTAGATTATCCCGATATCGGGTCTCGCCCTTTTTGAATTTGACTGCCTTTGCCCTCAGCATCAGGTGCGGAAAATCCAGGTTCCACTCATGGGGTGGTACATAGGGACACTTGGTCAGATAACACAGATCACAGAGAAAACACTGATCTACTACTTTGCTGTAGTCGGCTATTGCAACGCCATCGACTTCCATGGTGTCACTTTCGTCAACCAGGTCGAAGAGAGTAGGGAAGGCATTACAAAGATTGACGCAGCGGCGGCAGGTATGACAGATGTCATAAACCCTTTCCAACTCCTTGTTCAGGGCCTTTTCGTCCCAGAATTCGGGATCATTCTGGCCTAAAGGATGCCGGGTAGGCGCGTCTAGACCTCCCTCTTTACCTTGGTTTGCCATGCGTGTTCCTGAGATTGGGTGCCTGTTACCGACGCGGCAACAGGCACGTCGAGCGCGGGTTAGTCGTCCAGAGAGTCAAGTGCCTTCTGAAAACGGTTAGCATGTGAGCGCTCGGCCTTGGCCAGCGTCTCCATCCAGTCGGCGATTTCATCAAAACCCTCATCGCGGGCCTCTTTTGCCATGCCCGGATACATGTCGGTGTACTCATGGGTCTCACCGGCCACGGACGCTTTCAGATTATCCGCTGTGCCGCCAATTGGCAGGCCTGTGGCCGGATCGCCCGTCTCCTCCAGATATTCCAGATGCCCATGGGCATGTCCGGTCTCACCTTCAGCGGTTGAGCGAAACAGAGCAGATACGTCGTTGTAACCTTCCACATCGGCCTTCTGTGCAAAATAAAGGTAGCGTCGGTTGGCCTGTGATTCGCCCGCAAAGGCGGCCTTGAGATTGCCTTCAGTTTTTGATCCTTTCAGCGACATGCTTATTCTCCTGTCATTTTTCATAGATATCGGGCCAGCGTAACCCTGCGGTTAACGTGAACCATGTAGTTTAACAGTCTTAACATACGTCATATTTACTATAGAATCTAATTGATTTTTTTTGATGTATTGATCGTTTTTTTCGATTACTATCCCGGGTCATGACGCCTACTATCAAGCATAGCGGTGCAGGCTGATATTATCGGGGACACAAAGTTACAGTTACAGCATTTTACTACTGAAAATGTTTGCCGGGAAATCGGCCTGGCTTGGCGTAAATCTGACCCGCGTCGCGAGGAATATCTGTTATTGGCTGAATTTATAAAACAGCATGTCAATTTCCAGCAAGATACAGTGGCAGTTCACTAGTCATGCGAGTATTTGCGCTGTCCGATGTACACGTTGATTATCCGGAGAATCTGGAGTGGGTGTTGGGTTTGAGTAACATCGACTACCAGAATGACGTGCTCATTCTGGCCGGAGATGTTTCCGACGATTTAAAAAAACTGGAACTGGTATTCGAGGCCCTGCTTGGCAAGTTCTGCAAAGTACTGTTCGTGCCCGGAAATCATGAGCTTTGGGTGCAGAATAGTGAGTATGGCAGTTCACTGGATAAACTGGCAGCGATCGATGCCTTGTGTGCAAGGTTGGGAGTAAGTAATACCACCTGTCACCTTGGTGCTATTTCCTTTGTCCCATTGCTTGGATGGTACGACTACAGTTTTGCCGCGCTCGACCGGCATCTGCGCCGTGCCTGGCGTGATTTTAAGGCCTGTAAATGGCCACCCGGGCTTGAAGACTGCGAATCAATCAACCGCTACTTTCTTGAGCAAAATACTGCCAATCTGGATATCAGCAATGACACAGTAATAAGCTTTTCCCATTTTGTCCCAAGAATAGATGTTATGCCGGATAGAATTCCGGAGCACAGAAGAAGAGTTTATCCTGTGTTGGGCAGTGAACTGTTAGGTGAACAAGTCAGCAAGCTCAATCCGGACATGCATGTATATGGCCACACGCATGTCAATCGCTCGGTGCACTTGGATGGCATTGTCTATGTCAATAATGCCTTTGGCTACCCGCAGGAAACCCGCATAGCGCGCAAGACATTACATTGTGTTTATGAGCAAGATGCGATGCAAGATTCGATTGCCGAGGCTGAAGCCCAATGCTATCCCTGAGCCGTGAAGAAATTCATTTGTGGCGCATCGATCAGCAGCATTTTTCTCTGGATTCGCTTAAGAAAGATTACTTGCACTGGCTTGGCGCGGAAGAACAGGGCCGTTATCAACGCTATTACTTCGATCAGCACCGCCAGCAGTTTTTACTCACGCGGATAATGACCAGCCTAATTTTGAGCCGATATATCAGGAATGCCCAGGCAAAAAGTTTATGCTTTATAAGCAATGAATTCGGTAAACCGGCATTGGCCCCGGGCCAGGCAGATCAGCCCTTGTTCTTTAATCTATCCCACTCAGGAAGCTGTCTGGTTGTCGCAGTAAGCCGCCATGAAGACATTGGTATCGATATTGAAAAGATGAAACCGGGCAGGCGTTTTGGCAAGATTGCCGCGCGTTTCTTCTCCAGCAGCGAGGCCAGGGAATTATCCAGTATGGATGCATCGCTACGAGCAGACAGATTCTATCGATTATGGACATTGAAAGAGGCTTACATTAAGGCCTGCGGGATGGGGCTGGCCATACCGCTAAACGATTTCAGTTTCAGCTTCCCCCAATCAGGTTCGATTAGTGTAGCTTTCGATGTCAAACGTGACGATGATCCGGAGCAATGGCAGTTCTGGCAAATTGATGCGGGGCCGGAATTTCGACTGGCACTGGCGTTGAAGAGTTCTTCAAATAATAGAATTAAACACATCACAAGCAAAGAAGTGTTGAGCGTTAAGGAATTTGTTGAGGGGACGGCAAACGTTTTAAGCAGAAGTTAAGGCACCTAACCCTTGGATTCATTCTCTTCGTTATACACCGATGGATCCCACATCCTCACTGTACGGATAATATTGCCCTTTAGATGCACGATTTCCGCATAATACCCTTGCAGCTCCAGACCAATGGATGACTCAGGGATGGATTCCAGGTTTTCCATGAGCAGTCCGTTAAGGGTTTTCGCACCACTGCTATCCAGGTTCCAGGATAGGACACGATTTATATCTCTGATACTGGTGCCACCATCTATGAGAAAGCTGCCGTCACTCTGTTCATGAATGTCCTTGCTGGCGGTAGCAAGATCCGTGGTGAACTCGCCGACTATTTCTTCCAGAATATCTTCCAGCGTAACCAGGCCTTTTACTGCGCCGTACTCGTCAACCACTACCGCCATCCGCATTTTATTCTTTTGAAAGTTGAATAGCTGGGTATGCAGCGGTGTACTCTCGGGGATGAAGTAGGGCTCGGTGGTTTCCTGGATGATTGTTGCTTTATTGAGGTTCTCGATTTGAATCAGCCGCCCGGCACTGCGCATATGTAGCATACCGATGATATTGTCCATGTTCTTTTTGAAAACAGGAATACGCGTGTGCTGAGCGGTGCTAATCTGCTCGAGAATTTCATCCAGATCATCATCCTCATCGATGCCAATAATTTCGTGCTTGGGAACGATGATGTCATTAACTGTTACCTTCTCCAGGTCGAGTATATTTAATAACATGCCATGTCGGCGTTGGGGGATTAGTTCACCCGACTCATACACAACCGTGCGCAATTCCTCCGGGGTAAGCTGATGGCTATCCCCTGACTCTGAGTTGAAACCCAGAAGTCTAAGCAGGCCATTGGAAACATAATTAACTACCCAGACCACCGGATATAATATTTTTAGTAATACAATCAGAATATAACTTGATGGGTAAGCAACCTTTTCCGGGTAGAGCGCAGCTATAGTCTTCGGTGTCACTTCGGCAAAAATTAATACGATCAATGTTAAAACCACGGCAGTGGCCAGCGGAGCAGGTTCACCCAGCAAAATGATGGCAACCGAAGTCGCAATTGAGGCTGCCAGAAAATTAACGAAGTTATTGCCAATCAGAATTACACCGATCAGCTTGTCCGTTTTTTCCAGTAATTTACTGGCGCGATTTGCGCCGGGATGTCCCTTGCGTCGCAGGTGTTTCAGGCGATAGCGATTGAGACTCATCATGGCGGTTTCGGAGCCGGCAAAATAAGCGGAAGCAAGGATGAGGAAAACGAAAAAAAGAAGCAGCATCCCCAATGGAGAATTATCGGCATTCATTTGTTCAGAGGTTCCTTAGTTTGGTCTCAAGATTGATTGAATCTGATTGCTTGAATTTGGGCTAGCTACTGCAGCAAGTATTCCAGTACAAATTTGGAACCATAAAATCCGATCAGGAGCGAGCTGAAGCCAATCAATGTACCACGAATTGCTGTAATGCCACGCCAACCCATGCGATGCCTGCCCCATAGCAAAACGGCAAATACCATCCACGCTAATATGGAGAAAAAGATCTTGTGCGGCACACCATCGATTGCCCAGATATCATCTGCAAAAACGAAGCCGACCAGAATCCCCAGACTGAGCAGAAATTGTCCCACCCAGAGCAGCTCAAAGAGAAAAGTCTCCATATCCTGTAGCGGCGGTAATTTTTGCATGAAGCCGCGGGTGTGGTGATGTTTTAGCTGGTGATTCTGGTAGGTAAGAAAACAGGCCTGCAGCGCGGCAATGGTAATAAAGCTGTAAGCAAGAATAGAAATAAGCACATGAATCGCCAGGCCCATACTCATTTCAGTGGCAGGGTAGTTGCTGGATATGGCTAGTGAACCGATGATGGTAAGAATTGCCAGGGGGAACAAGCCGAGGAACAGGTTTTCCAGCGGCTTGCGCAGGCTGCTTATCAACACGAGAAGGGACATCGAAACCGCAATCAGCGTGCTTGTTTGAAAAAAGCCGAAATGGTAGCCATCGGTGGCCCTGATAACGCCGGACGCGCTGACCGCGTGCGCTATCACGGCCATTATTCCAAAGACAAAAACCTTGTTTCCTGAGCTCTTATTACCGGCAACATCCATACCCTGAAATATGACACCCATCAGGTAAAACAAAACCGCAAAAAGCCCCGAAATGACTGTAACTGGCATGATCAACATTGTTTCTGAAATGGTAGGGGAAAGTGTCGCATATGTGGCGGGATGGTTGAAGTTCTTTTTTTAAGGCGATAACTACCCCTGAGGTATCCCCACAAAAATTTAAGGCTCATCGTTTAAGTATTGGTGTGTTTAAACGGCTTGGGCTTAGCAATCCTAGCTAGTTGATACGTGTATCGGGGGGACTGGAAACACCATCCTAGCCTAATCTTTTGATTTAACTCGATATATTTTGGGGATATCTCAGAAGCCGCCCCCAATTCTCAAAAATCCAATCCCGCCATGAAGAGTGCAGGCCAATTCGCTATAATGCGGCTCGCGATTGATTTTATTCGCACCACGCAACCACTGGGACTAATAGAATGTTTGACAGCTTGACCGAACGTCTGTCTGGCACCTTCCGGAAACTAACCGGCAAGGCGACGCTGACTGAGAATAATATTCAGGACGCGTTACGGGAAGTAAGACGGGCCTTGCTCGAGGCTGATGTTGCGCTGCCTGTGGTAAAGGATTTTATCGAAAGAATCACTCTGCGTGCGGTCGGGCAAGAGGTGTCGAAGAGTCTGTCACCTGGACAGGCTTTTATAAAAATAGTCCAGGCCGAGCTCGAAGCCCTGATGGGCACGGCCAATGAAGAGCTGAACCTCAAGACGACACCGCCGGCCGTGGTGCTTATGGCTGGCCTGCAGGGCGCGGGTAAAACAACCACGGTCGCCAAATTGGCACTCTGGTTAAAAAAGCAGAATCAGAAATCCGTCATGGTGGTGAGTGCGGATGTTTACCGACCCGCCGCAATTCAGCAACTGCAGGTACTGGCCAATGACATCGAAGTCGACTTCTACGCCAGTGATGACTCACAGTCTCCCGGGAATATAGCCGAATCGGCCCTGGCCGAAGCCAAACGCAAGTTCATTGACGTGTTGATCGTGGATACGGCGGGACGCCTGGCCATCGATCAGAAAATGATGGAAGAAATAAAGCAGCTACACGCCCGGTTATCCCCAATAGAGACACTGTTTGTTGTCGATGCGATGACTGGTCAGGATGCTGCTAAATCAGCCAAGGCATTTAATGATGCACTGCCACTAACCGGGGTTGTACTGACCAAAGCAGACGGCGATGCAAGAGGCGGGGCGGCGCTGTCGGTGCGCCAGGTCACCGGAAAGCCCATCAAGTTTATTGGTATGGGTGAACAAACGGACGCACTGGAGCCGTTCTACCCCGATCGAATAGCCTCGCGCATACTTGGTATGGGTGATGTGCTGTCACTGATTGAGGAAGCCGAGCAAAAGGTAGACAAGCAGAAGGCAGACAGGCTGGCGCGGAAGATCAAGAAGGGCAAAGGGTTTGATCTGGAAGATTTTAAGGAACAGTTAAAACAGATGCAGAACATGGGTGGTGTGGCCAGTATTGTAGATAAGATGCCGGGTATGGGTGCCTTGCCCCCGGGTGCAATGAACAAGGTTGATGATTCCCAGTTTCGTCGCATGGAAGCTATCATCAACTCCATGACCATGCGCGAGCGGGTGAATCCAGATGTGCTGAACGGCTCAAGAAAGCGGCGCATTACCCGGGGATCCGGCACCCAGGTCCAGGATCTGAATCGTTTATTGAAGCAACACAAGCAAATGCAAAAAGTGATGAAGAAGATGAAGGGCGGCATGGCCAATATGATGCGAGGTCTGGGCGGTATGCAGGGACAAGGTGGCCTCCCTCCCGGGATCGGGGGTGGCAAGATTCCACGCTTTTAGAAGGGTAGTTTGCCCTCTGGCATGCTCGGCATTTCGATCTGCCTGGATGGGCTAAAGGACTAATCTGAAAAGCAAAATTCCTGCTCTCTACTCTTCCAATAAACCCGTATTTGACATAGAATACCGGCCTTTTTATTCGCGCCTGAAGCACGACCGGTGAGAATAGCGGCAAGCCCGCATAAAACAACACTTTATTTACAGATAGCGATAGTCTTACAGGAACAATTTATGGTCACAATTCGATTGGCCCGTGGTGGTGCTAAAAAGAAGCCTTTTTACCACATCACAGTAAGTGACAGGCGTAACGCCCGAGATGGTAGATTCATCGAACGAGTCGGTTTCTTTAATCCGGTTGCCCGGGGTAAAGAAGAACGTTTACGCATTGATCTGGACCGCGTGAAGTTCTGGACTGATCAGGGTGCCAAACCAAGCCCGCGTGTTGCAAGTCTGGTTGTCGACATGCAAAAGCTGGCGCAGAGCGCGTAGCTTTATTGGCGAGCACCTTGTCACCGAACCTGCTATGACGAACATCAGTGCAGGGGACGATCGGGTAGTTCTGGCCAGAGTAGGCAAAATCCACGGTATTAAGGGCTGGATCAGACTGGAGTCATTTACCACACCACCAGAGAATATTTTTAACTATGGGCCGTTTTTCAGCGCATCTGGTCAAGATAGCCAGGAGCTGGAAATAGATCAGCACAAACAACATGCGAACGGGCTACTAGTTCACTTCAAAGGAATTGATGATCCGGAAATAGCGAAAGCTATGACTGGAACGGAGTTGTCAGTCAGGAGCACCGAACTACCTGAGTTACAGGATGGGCACTACTACTGGCGACAATTATTGGGGCTCAAGGTAATCAACACCAGTGGCGAGCTACTTGGTGAGGTGACCAAGCTGCTGGAAACCGGCGCCAACGATGTACTGGTTGTTGGTCCAGACGCGGCAAGCCTGGATGAGAGAGAGAGGTTGATCCCTTATTTGCTTGATTCGGTTATTGAAAAGGTCGATCTTGAAGCGGGGGTCATCACGGTAAATTGGGCGGCAGATTATCTGGATTAGCCCGGTTCACCGAAGTGGCCGATGATTGGGGTGCTGACAATGGAGATTGGACTGGTCACCTTGTTTCCTGAAATGTTTGCGGCCATTACGGAATACGGAATTACAGCAAGAGCGGTTCGCGGTGGCTTGATTGGATTGCAGTACTGGAATCCCAGGGATTTTACCAGCGATAAGCACAACACGGTGGACGATAAGCCTTTTGGCGGCGGACCCGGCATGTTGATGAAGACGGAGCCCTTGCTCGCATCGATAAGAGCAGCAAGAGCTGCCATAGATACGGCAGAGAACGCAGGTCAGCTTGCAACCCGGGTCATTTACCTGTCACCGCAAGGGCGGAAGCTGGATCAACAGGCAATTCTGGAACTGGCTAAGCGGCGCAATATGATTCTGGTTTGTGGTCGTTATCAGGGTATCGATACACGGGTGCTCGACGCTGAAATAGATGAGGAATGGTCGCTGGGAGATTTTGTTCTCAGCGGCGGAGAAATAGCGGCAATGGCGTTGATTGATGCCGTAACGCGGTATCAGCCCGGCGCGCTGGGTGATGAGGACTCGGCACAACAGGACAGTTTTGCCACGGGCCTGCTACACAGCCCGCAGTACACCCGACCGCAGAGTGTGGCGGGTCGAGAGGTGCCCGAGGTACTGCTAAGCGGTGATCACGAAGCCATACGGCGGTGGCGCCTGAAGCAGAGCCTGGGTGTAACCTGGTTGAAGCGGCCAGATCTGCTGAGCAGTGATGATTTGACAGCAGAACAGCAGCAGCTATTAACTGAATTTAAGGCTGAGTATACAGAAAAGAATTAGCGCATTGGCCAGAGCAGAAGGCCTGGCGAAAGTACGACTAGAATTTCAGGAGCAAGCACGATGAACAAGAACAAGATCATTCAGCAAATCGAGTCCGAGCAAATGTCCAAGGAATTGCCCGACTTCGGTCCTGGTGATACCGTCATTGTACGAGTAAAGATCAAGGAAGGAGACCGGGAACGGTTACAGGCCTTTGAAGGTATTGTAATCGCCAAGCGCAATCGGGCTCTGAATTCGGCCTTCACGGTGCGCAAGATTTCCCATGGAGTGGGTGTAGAGCGGACTTTTCAGACTTACAGCCCAATCGTGGACAGTGTGGAATTGAAGCGACGCGGTGATGTCCGACAGGCCAAGCTCTACTATCTGCGTGAACTCGCCGGACGCGCGGCACGAATTACTGAGAAGTTGGAAAAAAAATCCACTTAAGGTACAGCCACCGGACTGACCGATCCTAATTGTACAAAACCCGGAATGAGAAGATCCTGAATCGATCTTCTCATTTTTGTTTTGGCCGATAGTAACGAGTAATCAGTCGCCTTTACTGCCAGCAAACCACCAAGCTGTGGGACTGTCAGTGAAATTGTCTGGCATCAAGCGCATCGGTTGAAGTGCTTTGCGGGATATCCGGTCTAATAAGCTATGCCGGGGCTCTTTTTGGCCCTAAATATGTGTACAATATCCCGGTCACATAGCAGATGAAGCTCTGGAGAACATTCAACATGGCAAAATTATTGATCAGACTCTCAACGGTTTTGGCCCTGGCCCTGTCGGCTGGCTTCTTCGTATTCACTCAGGCGCAAGGCGTTAGTGCTCCCTCCTCATTACGGGAAAAACTGGCCCTGTCCATCGAAGCGGCTTCCGGAAATCAATTACAAATCGTTGGAATAACTGCTTCGGCACTGGGCACAATTTATGAAGTCGAGCTCAATACCGGCGAGGTATTGTACGCCGATGCCTCCGGTGATTATCTGTTCGCCGGCGATATGTTTCAAACCACTACCACAGGCCTGATTAACCTGTCCGCCAGCAAACGGCAGCTCAGGACCCTGGATAAGATAACCGCCATTCCCGAAGATGAAATGATTATCTTTTCTCCCGATTCTCCCGATGAGATCAAAGCCACGCTCACTGTTTTTACTGATGTAGATTGCCAATACTGTCGTGCGTTGCACCGGGATATGGATCAATTATTGGCAAAGGGAATTCAAGTGCGTTACCTGGCTTATCCCCGCGGTGGGGAAAATGCAGGATCTTATGAGAAAATGATTTCTGTATGGTGTTCAGATGATCGGCATAAATCTCTGACCCAAGCCAAAAATGGGCAGAATTTACCTGCCGAGACTTGTGATAGTCCCGTAATGGCACACTACGCGCTGGGCAATGAACTCGGCATCACCGGCACTCCGGCTATTATCATGCCAGACGGCAGACTCGTACCTGGCTATGCGGATGTTGACTACCTCAGTGCCTTGGCGGGCGTTAACTAACTCGGTAGCAAGCCTGTTCTCCTGCCACAATAGCAATGCAGTTACGTTATAGTGCTATGGGCGATTTCCCGATTCTATTAACGCATCCACGGCTAGCCCATAATCCATCGACTCACCCTGCCGGGCAGTAACCGCTGTTTGGTCATCGATTTCCAGACCTAAATCCGCATTTTCTAACTCAATTGATAGTGACATATCACTCTCTACCTCTAGAGCCGGAAAGTTCTCGGCCCTGAATTGAGGGAACAATGCCTGCTCGATTTGCTTGCCTTGAGCATTGATAAAAATCAATTCCTGAACTCTTTTCTTGCCAATTTTATTTCCACTTTCCGCCTTTTTCCCAACAGCTTGAATAGAGTACAGCTCCTGGTGCAGCAACCGATGGTGATGCCGGCATAACAACAGCAAATTATCCAGACTGGTTTCACCGCCATCACACCAGTGCTGAATATGGTGGGCATCGACGAAGTGCGATTCACAGCAACCGGGAAAGCGGCAGCCATGATCACGAAGCTTGAGCGCTCTGCGGATTGCAGGCGGGATCGACCGGGTCTTTCTGCCCACATTAAGCACATTGCCAGCTGAATCTTCCATTACCGTGACTAAACTGGCATCGCAGGCGAGGCGCCGTGCGGTTTCTGTAGAAATTGGAGAAAGAAAAGTACCATTATCGAGCTGGCAGCACGCTGTACCAGCCTCGTCGTGCGGTTTGCCCTTTTCATGGTGCGCACCCGCATCGATATGAATCATAACCTGGTATTTTTCGCCTCCAGATAGTGTTGCCAGTTGCGCTGATTGACCCTGATCCTCTTTAAAGCAGGTGGCAAGCAGATGTTCTGACATAAATATCAGCGCATCGGCTCTTTTTTGGGTGAATGACTGCTCTACTATCTCCAGTTCCATCCCCGGGTTGGTCTCTTCGTTGGAATTTGATAAAAACGTTCCCGCGGGAACGCTTTTTGGTTCTTTCTGGTGAGAGGGATCTGTAGATTCTTCAGCCTCTGTTGGCTGTTGCTCTTGTTTTACCTAAGTCGAATTTTTATCCCGCAGTGTTTGTAAAACCGCATCCATCGCTTTTAAAAAAACGGCACCATCCTCTGCGGGAAGCCTGCCTTTGAACACCAGCATGCCGTCGTCGTCATAGAATGAGGAAAACTCTCTGGCATCATATTGTTTTTCATCCTGGCTGGCCTGGTTCAATCGCTCTACTCGTTGGTATTTTCTCACCAGTGTTTCTACATGGTGTGCCGTGCCGTGTTTTGCGATGCCCAACAAATAGCTTTC
Organism: Gammaproteobacteria bacterium; assembly: GCA_002726595.1. GTDB lineage: Bacteria > Pseudomonadota > Gammaproteobacteria > Pseudomonadales > Pseudohongiellaceae > UBA9145. Next base: position 18,614 of record PBTO01000042.1, read on the forward strand.
GTTTTCCGGAGTGGCGGTGCGGGTCATGGCTCTTACTTTTGAATAGCTAATCGCGCCGGTGGCAAATGCCTCATCAATCAGTGGCAGGGATTGCAGACACTTTGCCACTCGTACTTTCTCCCGTGCTGCACCTAAAGCGATACCACAGTAGTAGTTGAGCCAGTGGGCAGGTGATTTCATACCGCTGTCGCCGCCCCAGGCGTCACGTTCAACCAGCGCCGCCAGTAATTTGAGAAATCGAAATTGCGCTGCATTGATGTGTCCCGCGAGGCGGGTGATTTCATCACCAAGATCTTGGTCATCATCAGGAATGGAAAAATGAGCAGTTGCATTAGAAGTGATGGCAGGAATAGCGCTGTCCGAAAAGGATTTAACGGAGGGATTTGCAGGTGGAGGCAGGCTTTTCATGGTGCTGATTTCCCTAGTATTAGAGGCTCAGAATATAACTGTATAAAAAAACAGTATTATAACTCTAAGCTGTTGTTAATGCTAGTAAATAGTTTGAGTTTTTGGCTTTAACGCGGGCTATCGGTTGGGGTAGGAAGGGCAGGGATCAAAGACAATGTGGATTGGATCGGCCGATCTGGACTCGAATCACCATTCCTCGTTAAGCACGTCTTCCACACTCAGTCCGGCATTTAATTCTGCCAGCATGGCCGCGTTGTCGGCTTTGATTCTGTCAAGCGTGGCTATAAACCGGGGCTCATCACGGATTGAATCCAGGATAGGATTGTCTTCAAACTAGAAACCGTTAGCAGACAATCGGTAACCACGAACTATGTTTTGCCCCGGGCCTACCAGCCAGCGCCAGCCATCCTCAAAAAGTGCCTCGAAGGCAGCAAGAGCCTGCTCAATCTCCCCTGTTGAGGCATCAAGTAACAACTCGAGCTCATGTTGGGAGCGGGCATGCCAGAGAATTTCACCGGTGAGCTCTCTTGCCATGTTTTCCCTGAATCGTTCCCGGATCGCGTTAGCCTGCGACCGATTGCCTATCTGCTCAAACGCATAGGCAACATCCAATGCATGGGAGTGAATTTCAGAAAACTCCGGCGGTTCCGAGGCAAAGCCATAAGCGCGGCTATTTGCATTCTCAAACTCAAGATAGTCCAGTGCCTTTTGGTATTAGCGCAGCTTGTAAGCCGCCGTAAACGCTTGAAATCGATTGGCTCCGTTTTCGATGGGTTCCTGTGTTGCAGCAATCAGGCCTGCATAATCTCTTCTCAAGTTGAAAATATTTTGCTCCAGAAAAAGGCCCAGGCTTCCGCCCGATGCCAGAGAGATATCCGTCTGTTCATGCCTGATTGCCTGTTCAACATCTCCGATCGACGCGGATGCATACATCGAAAGATTCCCTCCACTCATTAATACTATGCCATGGTGAAGGTGGCCTTTTTGTAACTCCATCCACGCAATCCCACGCTGCCAGGGTAAGTCTGGATATAGGTCACCGATGCGCTTGTATTGCTGCCGAGCTGCCTCGCGGTTTGTTCTGCCAATGGCTGCCGCACGACCAAGCACCGATGTGGACAGAGGGTCCAGCGCTATTGCCCGATCAAATAGACTGATTGCCTCTTCTGGGCGTCCCTAGTTTAGCAGAAAACCTGCATTCAGTTCCAGTGCCATGACATTATTCGGGTCGGCCTGCACGGCCCGATCGAAGGCACTTAATATAGATTCGACTTCGCTTGCGTCACGCCAAACTCCATCGTAGTCGGAACGACTGACCAGCGCTTCGGCTAACAATGTGGCGGGCGCGTTGGGAGCCAGCGCCTGTGCTCTGGCCAGGGCCTCCCGCGCCAGACCCAGACCTTCATCTGCGTCTAACAGAAAGCCTTCCCCATCGAGCAGGGAACTGGAGGCAAGTCGCAGTAGGGCCTGTGCCAGACCCGCCCAGGCCTCTACATAGCTGGGATCGAGCACGACTATCTCCTGGAATAAATCCCGGGTACGACTGACGACTTCGGGGTAGTGCTGGGTACTGCTTGTTTGCTCTCTGAGCCGCGCCATTGCGATCAGGAAGAGGTTCTGCGCCTCCGCGTTATTAGTGCCGTGGCTTTGCAGTGCAACGGCTTCCTCACCCAATAATGTCACTTGTAACGCGGAGGTGACTTCACTGGCAATCTCATCCTGTATGGCAAAGATGTCATCCATGGTGCGGTCATAGGTGGCTGACCACAGGTTAAAACCATCGCTGGCGCTGACCAGTTGGGCAGTAACCCGAATCTGGTCGCCAGCACGGCGCACCGAGCCTCCCAACAGGTAGGCGACTCCCAGCGCCTGGCCGATTTCTCGCAAATCCTGTTGTTTGTCCTTGTAAAAGAAGCTGGAGGTGCGGCCAGGCACTTTTAAGTCTGACAATTGTGCCAACACATTAAGCAGCTCTTCGGTTAATCCATCGGCGAAATAGCCATCCTCCTCGCCTGAACTCATGGAAACAAAGGGCAGTACTGCCACGGATTTTTCCGGCACTTGGGGTGTGGTCTGGATGGCGGAGCCAATTAATTCTTCAACCCTTGGGCCAGATTCTGCAGCACTCTCCTGACTCGCTATCGAGACATCTCCCGCTGGCCGGTTGAAGAAGACGAACTGCTGCACAACAACCACAGCAATCAACACCAGCAAGGCAGCATTTACAAAGTAATCTCGCTTACGCAGGCCGGTAGTTTCACCCGACTCCAGCGCTGGTGTTTTCTGGATTCCCTGGGGAGTTATGTCAAATGCCCAGGCCACGACTACCGTTACCGGCAAGCCCAGCATCAGCAGTAGAATGATCGATTGATTGACCCACTGAGGCGCGTTAAAGGTGGGCAGTACCACATCCACCACCTGAATGAGCAACCACGCCACAACGGCATAGACAGCGGCTACCCGAAATACCTTGCGGCGTTGGAGTTCCTGAATCAGATTGCTCATTGCAGGAGTGTTCTCGTTATTGTTGTTTATTAGCGGTACTTCGTTTATTTGGACGAGAAGTCTAGCACAGGCGCCCTTTAGCTTCATTAGTCGGCACTTGGCCTTCCCGGGAGCGGGAACTAAGAGATTTCTGTAAAATTCTGCATCTATATAGTGAATGTGCGGTGGTAACCACGCCAATTGCGGTAGCTAGTGGGTTTATGCGAGGTTTCCAGTATAATCCGCGGTTCATTATTCAATGGTTTGAGGCAGGTCGTGAGCAAAGAAGCACCTAAAGCATTCAACGTGGGTATCTGCGGTTTGGGAACCGTGGGGTGCGGAACGCTGGCACTTATTCAAGGCAACAGTGACGAATTGTGCCGCAAGCTCGGTAGAAAACTGCAAGTCACCCATGTCGCTACGCGCACACCCAAAACTGATCTCAACACCGATGGGATGCAAGTTAGCAGCGATATATTCGACGTGGTTGCCGACCCGGAAATTAATGTAGTGGTAGAAACAATTGGCGGCTTCGATCCGGCGCTGGAACTCGTTATGCAGGCGCTGGAGAACGGCAAGCATGTGGTCACGGCAAACAAGGCTTTGATTGCGGTTCACGGCAATGAAATATTTACCAGGGCAAGGGAGAACAATGTCACGGTTGCCTTTGAGAGCAGTGTTGCCGGTGGTATCCCCATCATAAAGGCCCTGCGCGAAGGCCTGGCGGCGAACAAGATTAATTGGCTGGCTGGAATCATCAATGGCACCGGGAATTTTATCCTGACCGAAATGGCGGCGAAGCAGCGCCAGTTTGAGGACGTACTTGCCGAGGCACAGGAGTTAGGTTACGCCGAAGCCGATCCAACTTTTGATGTGGAAGGTATCGATGCGGCACATAAATTAACTATCATGGCGTCCATAGCCTTTGGGATTCCCCTGCAATTTGATAAGACCTACACCGAGGGCATTAGTCACATCACGCCGGAAGATATTACTTACGCTCGGGAACTGGGCTATCACATCAAGCATCTGGGAATTGCCGTGAATTCAGGTGACGCTGTTGAGATGCGAGTCCATCCCACATTAATCCCCAGCGGCAGTACCATAGCGAATATTGATGGCGTAGGTAATGCCGTACTGGTCCATGGTGATGCAGTGGGTGCTACGCTTTATTGCGGACCAGGAGCCGGGGCTGAAGCAACTGCCTCATCCGTGGTGGCGGATATCATGGACATAGCCAGAATTGATTCAGTCGGCGCCTCGGCAGCAATCGTTCCGGCATTGGGCTTTTGTGAACCACACTCTGATACAGAGGTAAACGACATAGAACAGATCAGCTCGGAGTATTACCTGCGGATTCAGGTGCAGGACAAAGTGGGCGTAATGGCAAAAATCTCCAATGTGTTGCAGAACTGTGACATTAGTATTGAAGCTATTATTCAGAAAGAAGCCCATAGCCAGACTTTACCCATCGTATTACTTACCCACACAGCTCCTGAACGGCAAATCAACGAGGCAATTCAGACGCTGGAAGCACTGGAAGAAGTGGTCGGAAAAATAGTCAGAATCAGAGTTGCCCCGTTTGCGGACGGCACACTATGAAATATGTCAGCACCCGGGGCAGTGCACCGGCGCAAAACTTCGAAGGGGTATTGCTAACCGGACTCGCACCCGATGGCGGGCTGTATGTGCCAGCGGAGTTGCCGCAAATTAGCGCCGCAGAGATGGAGAGCTGGCGCGGATTGAAATACCCTGATCTGGCGCTGAAAATCATTACACCTTTCGTTAGCGACACGATTGAAGGGGCCGAACTTAAACGTATCATCGATGAGAGCTATGCCGAATTTGATCATCCCTCAGTGGCACCGTTGACAATGCTGTCGACCAACGAATGGGTGCTGGAACTCTACCACGGGCCAACTCTGGCATTTAAAGATTTTGCACTGCAAGTTCTGGGGCGCTTGCTGGATTACGTGTTGAAGAAAAATGATCAGCGCGTGGTAATTCTCGGGGCCACATCCGGGGACACCGGTTCCGCTGCGTTGGAAGGTTGCCGCCATTCTGAGAATGTGGATATTTTTATTTTACATCCCCATAACCGTGTCTCGGATGTGCAGCGCAAGCAGATGACAACCGTACCGGGTGACAACGTTCATAATCTGGCAGTTGAAGGAAATTTTGATGATTGTCAGAAAATTGTAAAGGCTGCATTTTCGGATCAATCATTTCTCGCAAATGACCGACAACTGGTGGCAGTCAACTCGATCAACTGGGCTCGTATCATGGTCCAGATTGTGTATTACTTTTATGCGGCTCTGGCACTGGGAGCGCCGGCAAGAAAAGTTTCTTTTTCGGTACCAACCGGTAATTTTGGCGATATCTATGCTGGATATCTGGCCAAACAAATGGGCCTGCCCATCGATCAACTGATAGTGGCCACCAATAAGAATGACATCTTGCATCGTTTTATTTCTGCTAATGATTACTCTATTGCCGATCTGAGCCACACGTTTTCACCGAGTATGGATATTCTGGTGTCGAGTAATTTTGAACGCTACCTGTTTGATCTGTTCGACCGAGATGGTGCGCAGCTGACAAACTTCATGGAACAATCCATCAATAATTCTTTGAGCGTCAGTGCGGAACAGTGGGCCCGGGTTAAAGCCTGCTTCGACAGCGATAGCGTGGATGATGCGGAGACTTGCGCACTCATTGCCAATGTTTATGCCAAATCCGCTGCGCTGCTCGATCCCCATTCCGCTATCGGGGTGCAAGCCGCACGCAATTGTAATCGGAATCAGGCGATTCCGATGATCATGCTGGCAACTGCCCATCCGGCAAAATTTGCAGCAGCGATCACGGAGGCGGGGATACCTGCTCCGGAATTACCACCCCATTTGCAGGATCTCTTTGCGCGCGAGGAACGTTACACTGTAGTTGAAAACAGTCTGAGTGCAGTGACAGATTTTATCAGTAACACAATGCCGTCATAGCTGCCCCATGCCTTTAGCTATTCAGAGGCGTACGCCAAACCAGCAACTTGTATTGCCGGATGAAATGCATCCTTTGTTGCAGCGTATTTTTCGTCAACGCACTATTCAGGATGCCAGCGATCTTGAATTAGGATTCGAAAATCTACTCCCTCCTTCCTTAATTAAGGGTATGTCAGTTGCCACTGAGTTGCTGTATCAGTATCTTCTGCAGCAGGGGAGAGTGCTGTTTGTCTCCGACTTCGATGCTGACGGCGCCACCAGTTGCGCGCTGGGTATTGGAGCTTTGCGAGAGCTTGGATTCAAGCACGTGGACTATATTGTACCGAATCGTTTTGAATACGGTTATGGCTTGACTCCGGAAATAGTAGAACTGGCACTTAATAAAACCCCAAACCTGATTGTGACGGTAGACAATGGTATCTCCAGTGTCGAGGGTGTGGCTGTGGCCAAGGCTGCCGGGATTGACGTGTTGATTACGGATCATCACCTGCCCCCTGTCGATTTACCTGCTGCCGATGCGATTGTTAATCCCAATCAGACAGGCTGTGATTTCCCCAGTAAATCTATTGCGGGCGTTGGGGTGATTTTCTATGTCATGCTGGCTCTGCGGAGTTTTCTACGCGAACAAAGCTGGTTTGAACAGCAACAGATTAAAGAACCGAATATGGCGAACTATCTTGATTTGGTGGCACTGGGAACTGTGGCTGATGTGGTGCCGCTCGATCAAAACAACCGGATACTGGTCAACGAAGGCCTGAAGCGAATAAGAGCGGGCAGGACTCGGCCCGGCATTACAGCGCTGCTGGAAGTCGGCGGGCGTAACCGCCAGGCTCTGCAGTCTGCTGATTTGGGATTCGCCGTTGGCCCACGATTGAACGCCGCTGGCAGGCTGGATGATATGTCACTGGGAATCGAGTGCCTGTTGGTTGAGCAAAGTGGGCAAGCTTTCGAACTGGCGCGGCAACTGGACAGTCTCAATAAAGACAGAAAGCAAATTGAAAGCGACATGCGAGAACAAGCCTTCCAGTACCTGGAAGACATTGCACTGGAAGCGAAGAACCTGCCTGCCGCTCTTTGTCTGTATGAAAAAACCTGGCACCAGGGAGTGGTTGGAATTGTCGCATCAAGGATCAAGGAGAAATTTCATCGTCCCGTTATTGCGTTTGCTGAAGCTACGGAGGATCGTACCGATGACAGTGACTCAGAGCTCAAGGGCTCGGCTCGCTCTATCGCAGGATTTCACATCAGAGATGCACTGGATGCGGTGGCAACCCATAACCCGGGATTGATTAGTAAGTTCGGTGGGCATGCAATGGCGGCTGGTCTTAGTTTAAACAAGCGCGATTTCGACACATTTACCGCCGCCTTTCAGCTCGAAGCGGAGCGACTGATCGATACTGAACAATTGAAGGCAAAGGCAGTAACCGATGGCGCCCTCGATCCGGAACATTTAAACCTGGAGACAGCCCTGTTACTGCAAACAGCCGGTCCCTGGGGGCAGGAGTTTCCGGAACCCTTATTCGACGGACGATTTATTGTAATTCAGCAGCGACTGGTTGGGGACAAACATCTTAAAATGATTTTACGGCCGCCAGAGGCCGAGATTGATGTTGATGCGATTGCATTTTTTGTCGATCTGCAGCAGTGGCCGAATGACACAGCAAAGGAAATTGAAATTATTTTCAGGCTGAATGTAAATGAATTTCGCGGTCGGCGGTCTTTGCAACTAATGGTAGAACAAATTGTCAATTACACCTGAACCTGTTTTTAATAAATTCGACTTGCCGGATTACAGGATGCGTTAAATCATGCTGCTACCCGTTGATATTGCTGGCTTTTCACACTATAGTCTGGGGATTCGCCACGGAGCATAGCGGAAACGAAGGGGAAGCTTACATGAGCAAAGAAGATAAGGATTTAATTGCACGTCGCGCCTTGATCACGGGTATGGGTGTAGCGGCGGCTACCGGTCTCGCTGTCAGCGCTTCATCGGCAACTGCACAAAGCTCGGCAAGCGAGGATTTTGAGCCGGAGCGCCACAGCCTGGATTCCTGGTTTGAAGAATTGGCAGGAGTTCATCGCGCATTTCTTGACTCTTCCACCATACCCGGTGGCGAGAGTGCATTGCTGTATGCAGGTAATATTCTCGCTGCCCATGAAGAGGACTACGCCGGTAGCGCGTCAGATTATGCCATGGTGGTTTGTTTTCGACATGCTTCAACGCCATTTGGTTTTAACGATGCAATTTGGGCGAAGTATGGGGCACAACTCAACCGTTCTGCCGACCCGGTGCCAACAACTAACCCGATGAATTCGCCTACATTCAACAATGGGCAGAATACAATTGCTTCCCTAGTCGAGCGGGGTGTGCATTTTGCCATTTGTTTAAGGGCAACCCGGAGCCTTTCCAGAAGACTGGCTAGAGGCTCGGATGACTCTGCCGATCAGGTTTTGGCAGAACTGCGTGCCAATGCAATACCCAACGGCCGCTTTGTACCGGCGGGTGTGGTAGCGGCAACCCGAGCACAGGAGTACGACTACAGCCTCTTATACTCGGCATAATGACAAAAAGATTGATTTAGAATTGTAAATTCAAACAGAACCAAGTTTACAATCGCTCACCGTTGATGTTGGTTTTGTTTCACATTATAGTCTGCTGATTCACATAGGAGATTGGCATGAAGAATAACGATCAGGGCCTTGTTGGGCGCCGCACATTAATAACAGGTCTGGGCGTAGCTGCGGCTACCGGCCTTGCAGTTAGCGCCTCTCAAACATCTGCACAAAGTTCATCAGGTTCGGGCTTTACCGCCCGGCGCCATAGCCAGGATTCCTGGTTAGGCGAACTGCCGGGAGAACATCGCGCCTTTGTTGACTCATCCACAGTCCCTGGCGGTGCAAATGCGCTGCGTTACGCAAGCAATATTCTCACTGCCCATGCAGATGGCTACGGTGGCAGTGACTCAGATTATGCCATGGTGGTGTGCTTTCGCCATGCTTCAACACCCTTTGCATTTAGTGATGTCATCTGGGAAAAGTACGGGGGAGCTTTTGACCCTGCTGCTGATCCCGCACCGGTGACAAATCCGATGAATGGACCTACCGGTTCAAACGGTCAAAATTCAATCCCTATGCTGATCGACAGAGGTGCGCATTTTGCCATTTGTGCCAGAGCGACTCGCGCCTATGCCGGCATTCTGGCACGAAGTACGGGTGTACCTGTAGAGCAGGTGCTGGAAGAACTGCTTGCCAATCCAATTCCTAGTAGTCGCTTTGTTCCGGCTGGAGTAGTTGCGGCGACGCGTGCACAGGAGTACGGCTACAGCCTCTTATACTCGGCCTGATGCCATTGTAATGAAGTACTCGGGCTAGAAGTCTATATGACAGAGACAATCCCGACTGGGACCATTTGGCCCGATTCGCGAGTTTTACAGCAATAGATAATGTACTGGAAAAACAAAAGGCCGGGTAATCGCGTTGATTATCCGGCCTTTCGTTATTTGAAAGCCTTTATGGCTGATTTGAAAGATCTGTTCCGTTAATCGGAATCATGAGGTGAGCACCGGGTGTGCCGGGGCGCATCATCCAGGGTCGGCCTTTCCCGGCCAGCGCATTGTCTCTCTGCCTACCTGTAGGCATGCCAAGACTCTCTGCGGTAGCGCCCGGTAGCGATACAACCATCAGTAGTTGGATCCGGTCTGGCTGGTTGTAGGTTCGATAAGCCACAGAACCGAATAAACGCGGCGCAATCTCGCCACGATTCTCCGCAGCGGTAAGCGCAGCCTGGAGCTCTTCCCCGGATAAACCCTGCGCTGACAGTTTCGCGCTGAGATCGCGTCGTCCAGAGCCGGCAGTGCCTTGGCAGCGCGTAAATCCGCTTTCTTCATTTAAGGGCTGGCACTCAAAAAAGTTGCTGCCTTGCTTCAGTACAATGCGCGCGCCGGTGTTTTCATCATAGGTATATACCGTCGCGTCAGCTCGTAGATCCTCGGGCAGTGGCAGGACCGCGGCGGCGATATCTGCTGCAGATTGGGCGTTAGCCGCAAACGGGGCAAACATTCCAATGAGAATAAGGGGAATTAATTTTTGTACACGTGTCATCACAACCTCCATTAAGATCTTAGTAGTTCTACGTCACCGACAGTATAAAAGATCGTTTTCCATTGCACCATCCCAAAATTTGGGGTAACAGCAAAAAGACCGTACTCCCAATAGGATCTTATTACGCCCCGAACGAATCGGGACTTGATCGATTTCTATTCTTGCAAGGATTTATTTTAGTCAGCAGGATAAACGGATTCCAACTCCTGACCTTATTGCTTATAACACCCTTTATTCAGGACCTGAATCAGGGCGAATCGCTGGCCATATCACTTGGATTATAGATTGAATTAATTGGCTCTCATGCCGATAGGGATCGATAGCTAAGGCTGGTAAATTTCAGCTCTTGCAGTCACTATTGTTGTATGAAATTTTTCATTTTCGGGTCTTCTACAGTAGTGAACCGGCCAACAGGACCTGATTCTGGCAGTTTGGCCCATTTAAAGCGCCAAAGCAGTGACAATTCAGGCTGATTTTGTTACTTTTTGGCACAGTTCCATGACTCATTCTAGCCTGAATCAGGGTATCATCTAGATATCCAATCGATGGGAGAATTAATGCGGGCTCCACTCACTAACAGTTTGATTTTATTAGGTTTATTATTGCCTGGTTTGTACGTGCAAGCAGAGGTTTTTACTACTGATCAAATCGAAGTAGAGTTGATTTCCGAGACTACCAACGTGGTTCCGGGTGAGACGCTGTGGCTGGCGATTCGACTGCAGCCTATCGAAAACTGGCATACCTACTGGAAATTTGGCGGAGACAGTGGTCTGGCCACTGAGACTTCCGAATGGCAGCTACCCGCCGGAGTCACTACTGGTGACATAGTTTGGCCCATTCCGGAGTGGGATATTTTCCCCGGTACCAATCTGGTCAGCTTTGTCTACGAGCATGAAGTATTCCTGACCCTGCCGGTTTCGGTCCCTGCATCTTACTCGGGCTCCCAGTTTGACCTCACTACTAAAATAGATTGGCAGGTTTGTGATGAAATTTGTATTCCAGGTGATGCCTCATTCAGCCTGTCATTACCGGTAGCCGAGGCTGCGGAGATTGATACGCGTTGGCAGACGGCCTTTGCCGAGACCCGTGCGAGCCTCCCACTTACAGATCATTCCCTGGCTGCGAACTTCAATGTGCACGACGGTAAGTTCAATGTCATGGTAGATGCCGGTTCCGACCTGTTTGCTGACGTTGAAGAAGCTTACTTCTACCCGACGCAGAGACGGATCATGAAATATGAGCCCTACCGTGAAGTGCTGGTGGAAGATCAACGAATCCAAATCAGTTCTGAACAACATCGCCGTATGCCTGCTGATCTGGCCAATCTCGAAGGGCTGCTGACGGTTGCGGACGAGCAGGGTAACTGGCGCGGCTATGAGATTAATCCGGTCCGGACCCAGGTAGCCTGGAATGAACAGATAGAAGTCGAGCTGCTTGCTGAAACTGCTAACATCGTACCCGGTGAACAAACCTGGTTGGGAATTCGGCTGGAAGCAGCCGAGGGCTGGCATACCTACTGGAAACTCGGTGGAGACAGCGACGAGCTGACCCAGACGCTCGACTGGACAGCACCGGTAGGCACGGAAATTGGTGAAATTCGCTGGCCCGCACCTTACTGGATTCCATTTCAGGGATCGGATCTGGTCAACTACGGCTACGAGGGCCAGGTGGTATTACCCATCCCGGTTACCGTTCCTGAAAATGTGGAAGGCGAGATTGCCGACTTCTCAACCACGGTTAAGTGGTATGTGTGCGACCTGATATGCATATCTGGAGAGCAGCGGCTGGATTTGTCACTGCCGGTCGGTGAAGTCGCTGAACTGGATGCGAATAATGCAGCCCTGGCGGCTCAAGCCAGAGAGCAAGTGCCGGCGCGTGACCACGAACTGGAGTTCCTGATTGTAGCAGCTGGTGAAAGAGTCAGTCTCGGTTTCCAATCGCCGGAGCCAATCTTTGCAGGTGTGACTGATGCCTGGTTTTTCCCGGATCGACACGAAATCATATCTAACGGNCCAGTGCGTGATGTCACTGTTCAGAATAATCTGATTCAAATTACCCACGGTCAGCATCGCCGTATGCCCGAGGACCTGAGTGATGTCTATGGCATATTGGTGGTAGCCGATGAACAGGGCAACCGAAGTGCTTACGAATTTGTCGATCCGGCGGCGGATGCCAACTTCTCCACTATTATTCCCCTGGCATCAGCAGTCGACGGAGGCGCCGATTCAGGCTCTGCCGCAGGCGGGGGTGGAAGTGTTTTACTGTTTATGCTGTTTGCTCTCATGGGCGGCATGATTCTTAATCTGATGCCTTGCGTGTTTCCTGTGTTGTCACTGAAAGCCCTGAGCTTTGCCAAGAATGCCGGCGAGTCGCAACAAAAGCAGCGCATGGATGGACTGGTGTATACGGCGGGGGTCATAGTTGCTTTTGTGGCTCTGGCTTCGATATTGATCGCATTGCGTGCTGCTGGTGAACGTATTGGCTGGGCCTTCCAGTTTCAACAGCCGTGGTTTCTGGCCTTCATGGTTTATCTGTTCTTCCTGATGGCGTTAAGCCTCTCCGGTGTATTTGAAATTGGCACTGGCATGATGGGAGTTGGTAGCAGTCTTACCGAAAAGAAAGGCTACAAGGGTTCATTCTTTACCGGTGTATTGGCTACTACCGTAGCGACACCCTGTACGGCGCCGTTCATGGGACCGGCTCTGGGATTTGCACTTACCCAAAACTGGGCGGTAGCCATGCTGATATTTGTGTCGCTGGGTTTTGGTATGGCACTGCCGATTCTTGCGCTCTCCTTCTCGCCGGCATTGTCACGCTACATGCCAAATCCAGGGCCGTGGATGGAGACATTCAAGCAATTCATGGCGTTTCTGCTCTATGGGTCGGCATTGTTCTTCCTCTGGGTATTGGGCGTTCAGGTTGGCGTTACCGGCATGGCGCTGGTGCTTGGTGCATGTATCCTGCTGGCGTTTGCCGCCTGGTTGTATCAAAAGCGCCATAGCATCGGGCCTTCCTGGCGCACCGCCAATACNGCTATCGGTGCCGCCTGTGTCATCGCCGCGATCTATCTTGTGCAGACTCCGTTCCTGGCAACAGCACCGGTTTCGCAGGCCGCGTCACTCGATGCTGATGGCAACCCGATTCAACAGGATTTCGAAGTTTTCAGCCGGGCCCGACTGGATGAATTACAGGCTGCTGGCCGACCCGTGTTTGTTAACATGACGGCAGCGTGGTGTATTACCTGTCTGGCAAACGATCAGACTACGCTTAACACCGATCGCGTTAAGCAGGTGATGGCGGATAATGATATTACCTATATGAAAGGCGACTGGACCAACGAAGATCCGGAGATCACCGAGGTACTGGAAAGATTTAACCGCCCTTCGGTTCCCCTGTATGTGCTTTACCCCGGAGATACAAGCAAGGAACCTGAAATTCTTCCCCAGATTTTAACTCCGGGTATTGTCACCGAAGCATTCGAAAATATTTAAGCAGGCAACTCCAGGCTAAAAGGACCACGCCAGAAGATGAGCACTACCCGCATTGTGTTGTTAATGGCTGGATTGCTCCTGCCCTCCGGTCCAGCTAATTGCGGCCGAAGAGGCTGTTGGAAATCAGGCAGAGATTTACAGTTTTACCAGGGCTCACCANGCGGCTCAGCGCTTACCGCGACTGCATAGTCTGCTTATCAATCACGGCGGAGAGCTGGTATTCGAAGAATATTACAATGATACGGATCCGAATCGTCCGGCAAACATGAAATCAGCTTCAAAGAGTGTGATCTCTGCGCTGGTTGGAATTGCCATCGACAAGGGACTTATTGAAGGTGTGGAGCAAGCTGTTGCAGACTATTTCCCTGAACTTGGCGCTACTGGTAGCGAAATTGAAAAAAGCACCATAACGATTGAGAACTTGCTCACCATGCAATCGGGACTGGAAACCACCAGTAACCGAAATTACGGCAAGTGGGTGTTAAGCGATAACTGGGTCGAATTTGCGCTCAACCAGCCGCTGGTTGCTACTCCTGGTACGCGTATGATCTATTCAACCGGCAGCACCCATCTGCTATCGGCAATCCTGGCCAAAGCCAGCGGCATGAGCACCAAACAATTTGCACAGCAAATGTTGACTTCAGAATTAGGTTATTCCATGTCCTATTGGCCACAGGACCCACAGGGAGTCTATTTTGGTGGTAATGACATGGAAATGACGCCGCGACAAATGATGCGATTTGGCACGCTTTATTTACAAGATGGCCGCTACGATAACCGGCAGATAGTTTCACAGAACTGGATTGAACAATCCCATAAACCCCATGCGATATCACCGAGAGGGCAGGGCCGCTTTTATGGTTATGGTTGGTGGCTGCGCGATCTTGCCGGGATGCAGGTGCCTGTCGCCTGGGGCTACGGTGGTCAACTCATCTTCGTGGTCAAAGAGCTGGATCTGGTAGTGGTAGCGACTTCAGAGAGTACACCGGGAGCGCAGCGGCGGGGACATCTGGGTCGGCTTTACGATCTGGTGGAAGGATTGGTTTTCCTGCCAATCATTCAACAAGGCATCCCGGGAGCAGCCGATTAGCCTCCCGCAATAAGCAATAAGCGATTGACAGCCAGGAATTTACGCCTATAATGCAGCCTGCTCGAATGTAAGCCTTCTATTTATTCTCCTCATTTCGTTTGTTTCAACATCTCGTCCTGTAGTTTATAAGTACTAGTTACACTTCCAGCTTGGTGGCCCCTCAGGGGTCAACTACACTTTATAAACTATAGGATTTAAATATGTCTGATACACACACTGGTACCGTTAAATGGTTTAACGAAGCAAAAGGTTTTGGTTTTATTGAACAGGCCTCAGGCCCGGATGTCTTTGCACACTTCAGTGCAATTTCCGGTTCCGGATTTAAAACACTGCTTGAAGGACAAAGAGTGGAGTTTTCTGTGAGCGCTGGTCAAAAAGGCCCGCAAGCGGAGAATATAATAGCTCTTTAACGTTAGTGTGCGGCTATTGATCTTGCCGATAATGGCTGGAACAACGCGTCAACAAGTTACAAGAAGTTTGCAGGGGTAGGGATCTTGGTTCCTACCCTTTTTTTCGATTTGATCAACCAGGCAGCAAAAATTTGACTTTGATTGCGGTGGTTAGGGTATTTTAGCTACTTTTATGGAATTGAGCGCAGGCTTCAGCTCGCCAGGTAGTACTCAATTTTGAGTGTATTAATCTCGATGATGTCGTGGTTTTGTAATTGAATAGTGCGCCCCTCGATGCTTTTGCCATTTATTTTCACCGGATCTTCATCGCTGGAATCGACCAGAGATACGATGAAATGTCCCTCGGGGCGTTTATTGATTTGTACGAGTTGATTGCCCGATTTACCCAGTTTGATGGCGGGTTTGCTAAGAGGAAACTCTTTCCCGGCATTTGTGCCCGTGAGAATCTGTAGTGTTGCTGAGGCAAAATTAACCGGGATTGCGCATTCGATAGGGCCTGAATCTTGCTTGTTAACTTCATCGGGAGTGCGCCGAATAAAGACCGTTTTTTCGAAATCTGATTCGTCGTTTATCTGCTCATTAATAAAACGCAGGTCATGCTTGCCGATGGTGATAACATCGCCATTTCTCAGTGCATGTTTCTCAATACTCCTGCCGTTTACCAATGTGCCATTGGTGCTATTCAAATCTTCCAGGAAAGAATCCTCGAAAATAGTCAGCAACTTTGCGTGATATCCACTTACGGCGAGGTTGCCTATACAAATGTCGTTGTCTGCTTTGCGGCCGATTGTCATAACTTCCTTGTCGAGAGCGTACTCGTCAATTTTATTGGCATTAAAACTGAATTCCAATCTACCTGGCATTGCAGATTCTCGCTTTGTTAGCTTGTCTGGTTAGTGCATAGTGTTCGGTTCATTACCTGCACAAGAATTACCGAAATATTATCCTTTCCCCCATGCTGATTGGCCTTGCTCACCAGTTCTCTGGCAGTATCGTCCAGATTCGCCGGACCTTCTGATAAAATGTCCCCGATCATTGCGTCGGAGAGCATATCCGACAGACCATCTGAACACATAAGCAGCAAGTCATCGCTTTCCAGGTCCTGTTGTAGCGTATCGACTTCAACATCTGCCTCAGTCCCCAGAATTCGAGTCACGATATGCCCCAGTTTGGCATTCCGGGCTTCCTTCTCCGTATAAAATCCTTTGTCGATCAAATCCTGAACCAGGCTATGGTCTCTGGTTATCCTTGTCAGCTTCTGTTTTCGAAACAGATAAAGTCTTGAATCTCCCACGTGGCCGGCGTACATATGAGACCCTTTTACTACGGCGGCGACGAGGGTTGTTCCCATCCCACTTCGAGCAGAATTCGCTGCAGAAGCCTGATAAATCTTTGAGTTGCTACTGGATATTGTAGTGGAGACAAAATCCAATAACTGCGAACCAGTTATCGATCCTGAATTGTTATGGCTAAACAGCTTTTTGAGCCTNTCCAGCACGGTATCCACGGCAATTTTGCTGGCTACTTCCCCTGCCTTGTGTCCTCCCATGCCGTCGGCCAGGACCGCAATACCGAGCTGTTGGTTAAATCCAATAGTGTCTTCGTTGTGGCTTCTACTGAGCCCGGCATCGGTGAAGCCTGCTATTTTTATCATCGCTGGCGATTCCCTNATCCGGCTGGCTCGGCAATATCATCATTTGAGCCTGCTACCGTGTTACAGATCATAGAAAAACTCATAGTGATATTTTCCGCTTCTGGATTTTTAATGCATACGGTTTTTTCCATCTCACTGGTGTTAGAACCAAAGAGTGTTACAGCCTGCTGTAGGCTGTCCTTGCGCCTTTGGGAAGGCACAGTCGATAACATATTCTTGATTAACTCCTGAATGTCCTGAGGCAGATGAGTAAACAATTTTCTAACCACAAAGCCCTTGTCTCCATCCTGTCTGGGTAAGCAGCCGGTAAGCAATTGATACAGCACTACGCCAGCACTATAGAGGTCAGTTGCTTTGGTACGTCTTTCTCCTTCGAGCCGGTAGTAGTGTGCATCTTTGATTTCGCTTACATCATCTTGCAGCATGAAATCTGTGACTTTCACCTGACCCTTTTTGGTAAACAGTATATTCGTGGGTCGCAGGTGGCCATGAATAATGCCATTGCTGTGGGCGAAGATCAGCGCCTGACATATTTGCCCGGCTATTGACAGGGTCTCCTGCCAGGTGAGGTGATGGGCAAGTCGGTCCTGCAAGCTGCCGCCACTCAGATACTCCTGAACTAGGAAAAAGAAGTCTTCATCGATTGAGGTGACCAGCGTATTTACAATATTTTCGTGTTTTAAAGACGCAAGAATATTGCTGGCTTCAAAGCCGGAACTTCTGGCACATTTTTTCTTGATTACAAGCAGATTATTGCGCTCTTTTTGCTGGTACAGATACACGCCGCCGTATTTATCTTCGCGCAATACATCCAGTAACTGATATTTTTCCTTGATCTTGGTTATATCCTGTCCTGCACGAACTTTCTGTTCTGTCCCGATATGGGCTCCCTGAAAAGTTCTGAGCAACTCGTTCTTGAGTTGCTCCGCTGATATCGGTCGCTGCTCCGGGTCAGGGTTGAGACACTCCAAAATCAAGTGGTTTAGACTCTCGGTTACATCCGGATTGAGTCGAGACGGCTCAGGGAAATGGCCCACTGGCAGTTTATTGGTAAACAGTTCGTACATGACAACGCCAACGGAATACAAATCGCTTTGTTCAGTAACATTATCAGATGACTCGCGTTGTTCTGGCGACATATAGTTGAAAGTGCCCATGACGGTGCCAGAGCTGGTTTTGGTATTGATTTTGTTCTGATCGTCATAAAACTGCGCAATACCAAAGTCCAGAATTTTTACATTGCCCTCATCATCGATAAGAATATTGTCTGGCTTGATATCCCGATGTATTACATTGTTCTTGTGTGCGTAAGCGATTGCTTTAAGTAGCTGAACAATGATTTCGATTTTTTCATCATGGCTGAATTGCTGCGATTTGGCGGCACAGTCCAAATCAACCCCTGCGATGAATTCCATGACAAAAAAAGGCCTTTCTTTCGAGCTGATACCGCGATCGATGATATGGATAATATTGGGGTGATTTAATCTGGCGATGATGTACGATTCTCGCTCAAAACGATTGCGAGCCTCTACATCTGTACTCAATTCGTTGAGCAGGACTTTAATTGCAACATGACGCTGCAGCGAGTTCTGGGTGCCACGGTAGACATGGGCCATCCCACCTTCGCCAATTTTAAGTAGATTTGAATAACCATTTAAAGTCATCTTAATAACCATTGCTTCTAAGCCAAATTTCTGGCTTTTGCTCCACTTATAGTACTTCGACCAGGGTTAAGTTTCGGGTGCAGCGGGTCTCTCAGCGTTTAGCTGCAAGGCGCTTTTGCGCCGTCG
>PBTO01000043.1 GCA_002726595.1 Gammaproteobacteria bacterium
CGGATTACTTATGGAACAGATGCTTATGGTTGAGGAAACGGGCAGCTATCGGTTTAGAGACTTCGTACGTGATGATCGGGCGATGGCACGACTATTTGAGAAGTTCTTGTTTAATTTCTACAAAAAGGAGCAAGTTGAGTACAAGGTGAGGAAGGAGCGGATTTATTGGCAGGCGAAAAGCGACGATGATCCTGAGCTTTACTTCCTCCCAACCATGGAGACAGACATTTCTTTACGATCAGCCAATAAAACTATCATCATTGACGCCAAGTACTACAGTAAAACTCTGCAATCGCACTATGGTTCTGACTCTGTTCATTCGGGGAACTTGTACCAGATCTTCTCCTACTTAAAGAATTTGGAGCACAAGGATGGGAATGATTCTAGAGCGGAGGGAGTATTGTTATATCCAGTGGTTGACAAGGCTGTAAGCAAGACCTACAAATTGCATGACCATACGATATCAATTGAAACAGTTGATTTGCGTGAGGATTGGTCACTAATCTCGGATCGGTTGCTTGAAATAGTTGCTAACCAACCGAGTGTGGCATTGGTAAGTTGATATTGATTAGCAGGCATATAAAGAGCAAATCAATATAGACGTCGAAGCTAGGACTCCCAAACATCTGCTACCGAGCAGAAAGCGTATCTTGCCCACGTTGTAACACCCCATCCTAAACCAGTTCCCAATAGGCGCGCTGCAGAAACCAAATTTTAACCAAATCGTTCGTCCAGATTAGTATATATAGAGGTACCTGCTGATATCTCAGTAAACGGGGGTACCCCGGGGGTGGGGTTTGGAGAATGGGGTTATCTGACGCTGTAAGTGGACAAAAGTGTTGGTGGGCAAATTGGGGATGACTTCAACTTTTAGTTGGGTACAAAGCTGGGTACAAATATAAATAAATTGAAAGTTTTTAGCCTAATCTATTNATATGTAACATTATTAAAGTAAAATATGACGCATGCCTCTTCCGCCAAAAGCCTATTCAGTAGTGTTCAGCGAATTCCATTAAATCTCCAAGATACCCGTAAATGCAGGCTTTTACCTCTTTTGTTGCCTAGAGTGTTGATTTGCACTTAATATTGACCCAGGTTTCGATTTAAATGCTTAAGGAACCAGCATAAAACCGCCAGTATTCAAAAAATGAATTGCTTGCTCAATCACATTGGTATTGAACATCATCCAGGTATGCGTTACCGGCATCACAATATGCTGACTGTTACCGTCGAGCCGAGTGCTTTCAACAGATACCTTGCCATCGTCGGGTCCAGGAATCATCATGCTATATAATGGATTGATACTTTGATTTCCGGCAATGATCCCTAATTCAAAATTTACTGCTCTGAGAAATCTGGACATACTGCCATTTCTCGTTCCAAGCTGTGAACCTGAAGGGCCATTTAAAAAACTAAATCCAGGTATGTTATCCAGCACATCCACTAATTCACTTCCCTGATTTGGTGGCCCCAGCATTACCACCCTGCCCAGCTTGTCATGCTGTTTGTCTAAAAAATAAAATCGAACCAGGATCCCCCCCAGTGAATGAGTAACAAAATGAATTTTGTCAGGGGAAAATACCTCGCAAGCATTTATAGCGTCTTTAACCACGTTGCTTGCCAAATTCTGAACTGATTGATCACGAGAGGCATAGTTAGAGTTAACCACTTTAAAACCGGCCTGTTCTAGCTTGATTTCCATTCTTATCATGGACGTAGAAGTTCTGGTCAGGCCATGAAGCAGTGCTACACACTCAACCTCGGCCTGGGCAGCCGCTGGTGAAAGAACGAACAGCGTAAGGGCAACTATTCTTAAAACATAATTAATCATGAACTAAAACTCCTTTTCATCTACCTGGACAACCAGTCCGGCAATGCTCGTTACCGGTGTAGATAAATAAGTCTTAAGCCACTTATATACAAACTTGAGGGTATTGACAAATTAACTTCACAAATCAACGAAAAACTCCATCAATCCACATCTATGTAGCCACTGTCTGCTCCCAAGTCGCAAAGGCACGCAGGCGGAAATATCGATAATTCTCTGCTGATACCAAATGTCGACCCAAATTGAATAAATTGTAAACGGCAGCATGGGCGTTTAGAAAACACTGTGCCTGATTCATCGATTTGAACCCTCGCANGCCCCGCTCTCTCCCGCCTATTTGTTACGTAGTGTCGCCTGCGCTGCCGCCAGCCGCGCTACTGGCACCCGTGGCGGCGAGCAGCTTACGTAATCCAGCCCCAGGCGGTGACAGAACTCGATAGAGTCAGGATCCCCGGCATGTTCGCCGCAGATGCCCACTTTTAGCTTTGTTTTGGTCGCCCGGCCGTTGGCAACGGCGAACTGCATGAGTTTGCCAACGCCGGTTTGATCCAGGCTGGCAAAGGGATTCTTGCTGTAAATTTCTTTTTTCTGGTATGCATTGTAAAACAGCCCCATGTCATCGCGGCTAAGGCCGAGTGCAGTCTGCGTCAGATCATTGGTGCCGAAACTGAAAAAGTCGGCCTCGCTGGCAATCTCATCGGCTGTGATGGCGGCGCGAGGTACTTCAATCATAGTGCCGACACTGTAGTTGATTTTTATCTTGCGGCTATGCATTACTTCACTGGCAACCCGATGCACAATCTGCAACTGATCGGTCAGTTCAGCCCGAAAGCCGATTAGCGGGATCATGATTTCAGGTGCAACCTTGATTTTTTTCTTGCCTTTCAGCACCTGAGCGGCCGCTTCAAAAATCGCACGAGCCTGCATTTCTGTAATCTCAGGGTACAGGATACCCAGGCGGCAACCGCGGCAACCTAACATGGGATTTTCCTCATGCAGCGCCTTGATGCGGTCGATGACAAAATCGAAGGGCACATCGAGCTTCTCCGCCAACTGACGTCTGACCACATCGTCCTGGGGTAAAAACTCATGTAGCGGCGGGTCCAACAGGCGGATAGTAACGGGGCGGCCGTTCATGGTTCTGAACAGGCCAACAAAATCCTTTTTCTGAAAAGGTAATAATTTTTTCAGGGCCGACCGGCGCTGAATTTCACCAACCGCCAGAATCATCTGCCGCATATAATCGATGCGATCACCTTCAAAAAACATGTGCTCAGTGCGGCACAGGCCAATGCCTTCAGCACCAAACGCTACCGCCTGTCGTGCCATGCCTGGGGTGTCTGCATTGGTGCGAATCTTCATCCGGCGATGCCGGTCTGCCCATTTCATAACCGTTTGAAAGAGCTCGTAGGTATAGCTTTTCGAGGCCTTTAAATCACCGTCCAGCACCCGTTTGACTTCCGAGTCGGCACTCTCGATCAGACCTGCGTATATAGCACCGGTAGTGCCATCGATGGAGATGTAATCGCCTTCTTTGAGCGTAGTCCTGCCGGCGGTCAGGGTGCGTTTTTCATAGTTAATCCTGATATCGCCCGCGCCGCAGACACAGACCTTGCCGAGCTGGCGGGCAACCAGAGCCGCATGTGAGGACACACCACCGCGCGTGGTTAGAATACCCTGGGAGAAGAGCATGCCCTTCAGATCGTCTGGCGAGGTCTCAGTGCGGCACAGCACGATCTTATGGCCCTTCCTGCTCTTCAGCTCTGCTGTTGCCGCACTGAAGGCAATACGACCGGTGGCAGCGCCCGGGCCAGCCGGTAGCCCTTTGCCAACCAGCTTTGCAGTTTTTAGTGCCTTGGGATCAAAAACCGGAACCAGCAAAGAATCGATGGATTCCGCCGGAATTTTCAACAGGGCAGTCTGCTGATTGATCAGGCGTTCGCGCTGCATTTCCACGGCAATTCTGACTGCAGACAGTCCAGTGCGCTTGCCGTTGCGTGTCTGCAGAATATACAAGTGACCATTCTCGATGGTGAATTCGAAATCCTGCATGTCTTTAAAATGACGCTCGAGTTTACTGCGTACTTTTTCCAGGTCGTGATAACTGTGTGGCAGATCCCTTTTCATGTCAGCAATGGCATGGGGGGTACGTACGCCGGCAACCACGTCCTCACCCTGGGCATTAACCAGATATTCACCATAGAAGGCTTTCTCGCCGTTGGCAGGATCGCGGGTGAAGGCCACACCGGAGGCACAATCTTCGCCTGCATTACCGAATACCATGGCTTGTACGGTCACTGCCGTGCCCCAGTCGGTTGGAATGCCGTACTGCTGCCGATAGAGAATAGCCCGCTCGTTCTTCCAGGAACCGAAGACTGCGCTTACCGCGCCCCACAATTGCTGCATAACATCTTGCGGAAATGATTTCTTGCTGCGTTTGCGAATCAATGCCTTGTAGCGCTGCACCAGTTCTTTCAGTTCGGCAGTGGATAACTGGCTATCCCGCTTGATGCCCAGTGAGCTTTTCAGGTCGTCGAGAATTCCGTGGAATGGCTCTTCGGCTTCCGCACTTGCAGCCTGCACACCCATGACCACGTCGCCATACATCTGTATAAAGCGGCGATAACAGTCCCAGGCAAAACGCGGATTGCCGGAGACCTTAGCCAGACCTTCGACAGTCTCATCGTTCAGACCAAGATTGAGAATAGTATCCATCATGCCGGGCATGGAGTCCCTGGCGCCCGAGCGCACTGAAAGCAGCAGGGGATTGCTGTGCGAGCCAAATTTCTTGCCCAGTTGCGACTCAAGCTGTTTAACAGCCTGAACTACAGATTTATCCAGGGAAGCCGGATAGCGGCGGGCATGGGCGTAAAAGTAGCTGCAAACTTCAGTGCTGACGGTGAAGCCGGGGGGCACTGGCAAGCCGATACACGCCATTTCTGCCAGGTTGGCCCCCTTGCCACCCAGTAGCTCCCGCATGGAGGCATCACCATCGGTCTTGCTGCCGAAGGCAAAGAGGTATTTGGGGGCGGCTTTGGACTTCATGCGCGGGGAGCGAGCGGACTTCGTGGTGTTTTTCATAAAAGCACGGTTAACCTGTCAATAGATCGAGTTTGTAGCATCTACCTCTGATAGCGAGGTAATTCATTCTCCGCCGGGAGTATAGCAAGCTTGCCGATCCGACCAAAATCGCACTGAACTGATAAGTGATTGAGCTGGCAAATGAAGCGGTGCAGGTGATGTTACCGCCAAAGCGGGGAGGGGAGGATAAAGCACTTGCAGGGGAAAATCCAGCAATGTGTCGGAACTGCAGGCCGCTGCGAAAGAGCATTCATGCTCAATAGCAGATTATAGTGGAGTGACGAGGGCGATTCTCGGTGCTCGCTGCCACTCAGGTCGCAGGCTGAATCCGTGCCAAAAAGGCCGGGATCAACCAGCACGGTTTTAAAACCGTACTGGCTGTATTCATAATCCAGTCACAAAAACCGAAGCTCTCCCAGTTTGGGATTACGTCGAAGTGCGAGCAAGATCACGCTGTCTGGCAGATTCCTTTGCGCGACGTTCCCGACTTTTTAATTCCATCCAGTATTTAGGAATATTGAGTACAATATTCCAGCGTGTGGTGTATGAAACTCTTATAGAAGTATGAGTTTTCTCACCAGCCATAATGTTGGGTTTTCCCTCGTACAACGGTTCTGGGCTTGTCAAGCTGTGTATATGCTCAATAGTCTTATTATTGGCATCACACATCAAAAGCAAATATTTTTTCCGAGAAAAGAAAATGTCTTTTACAAGATTAATCCAAATTTTGTATTGCATATGCGGTGTTTTAACAGTTGGACTAATCCATAGGCCATTCACCTCCATCATTTCATATTGATCCTTTAAGAAAAGCCTATGGCTATTCTTAATCTTTTCTGGAACAAACAGTAAGCTTCTAAATCCTGGTTTTGTAATAAGCATATAACCAGCCACTAGTTGTTTGTGTATGAAAACCCCAACAATTTTACCGTTTGTAGCATAATTTAAAGGTAATCTGACCTCCGTGTGGTTTTCTATTTTTTTCAAGAATAAATTAGTTTCCTGATTGCTTGATATTGTCCTAAATTTCAGCTTTTCCATAGTTGATCCTCGGTAGAAACATACCTACGTTTTGACTGTATTCCAAGTACTCTGTCGAGTACCTACTATTCAAGATTACTTTCTCTTCACTCTTGGCGGAGAATACATAGAAGGTTATCAGGTAAACTAGTGTAATCCACAGAGGAAGAGAATTGAACAAAAGAGTGCTGCCTAGCCATATGAACACATATGACAGGTAAATGGGGTGCCTCACCCATGCAAATGGGCCAGTTGTCACTATTTCGCCTACTTCTGCACTAAATGCAAAGTTAAGTTTTTTTGCAGTAACAATCGCCCACCAGAACAGTGTAAGGCTCATTACGTACAAACAGAGGGCGAAGTAACTAGATGTCAATCCTGGATTTGTAGTTGCGAGAAAGTAGTAATAGGTAAATAGGATTTGAACGACCACAGCCGGGTCATATACCAAGCTGCTGATTCGAGATCTCTTTGATTTTATTACAAAAAATTGAAATCTTGCCCAAATCAAGCTAGCGATAATTAAAGTGTACGTTCCGATTAGCGCTATGGTTAAAATGTTCATTTGTTACCACATTAAAGATTAGTCAGAAAGAGCCGTCTATCTCATTGTAAAGTTGAATAAAGCTGGTAAGCGTCAACCTTCCAAAATGAATTGGATTGATGATATTTTATTAGCGATTCACAAAGTAATTATTTTTCTGAATATATTAGGCTAGCTAGTTGATTGTCCTCCTTAGAGTAAACTTTAGTGAATGCTAAAGCATCCAATAGAAATAAATACTCGGCCTATTGCGAAGAACATTTAAAGGAATTTACTGATGATTTAAGGGATGATGCTTCCTGGGCATTAACCAGTTGGCCGGGAAGAGCGCTTGCACTCTTACTCACCGTATCATCTTTATTGAATTATGTAGATGCCTCTGGTCGAGATAATCCTTTTGCCCTTTATATTCTTTTTGCTTATACGGTGCCTATTTTCATAGTTGTACTTTTTCCTGCTGCAACTTTATTCGCATCAACTTTGGAAAAATATAGTCCCATCGTACTTGATTTGCTGTGTTTGACCGGTTTGATAAGCTACTGTTTAGCGTTGTTTTTTATTTTTTCTGGGACGGAATTAATAGAGGAATTTCAATCCTTTTCTGTGCTTCTCAGTCAAGTTAATTTTATATTGCTACTTAGCACAGCATTTTCTTACCACGCGACTTACAAGATCACTTTGGTTAGAAATGTAACATTTGCTATTTTATTAACTATTGCTCTTAGCTACATAGTCCCAAGTTTTTCATCCATAATTCAAATACAGGTTGTGCAAGGCATTCTTGCAGGCACATTGGTTAGCTGGGTATTTTTCGAAGCAATTCGGACTCGCTTCTATTTGAAATCAACAGACGCCGATACTCGACAACATTTATACAACCAACTATCCAAACTTGTCTACCCTCACCAATTAGAACGTATCAAACTGGGAGACGAACTGGAAAGTACTATGCCCTTGAAAGAGGGTAAGGCGATAGTCAATGTTTTCGATGTGCAGCGGTCAGGCCAGAACCGGCACGAAAAAACTGCAGATTTTTTTATGGGGGTTTTTCAGGCATTTTTGCAAATTTGCATGAAGGATTATGAACATAATCCGCTCAGATCGCGAGCGTTTCGGCTTAAGGAAACTGGGGATGGTTTCATTAGCTCGGTTGGTTACCCCTTCTTGCCGATAGAATCGAGCTCTATGGCAGATAGTGCCGTGGCAACAGCCTTGTCGATGTTTGAAGCCTTCAACCTTGAGGTCGATAAATTTAATTATTCGCGGCCAATAANGGGGGCAATGGGGCTAGCTTATAACTCAGTGCAAGGTACTTTCCAAAGTGGTGGTATAAGCTCCTATGACCTGTTTGGAGAGGCGCTGATCTAGGCTGCGAAGTATGAAGAACTACGGAAACAGCCTGCTATCTGGGATCTGTTGACCGAACACGCCAGGGAACTGGGCTTGGAGGATTTCCACATTCTTATTGTGCAGGAAACAGTGTACAACTCGCTTAGTACATCCTATCAAGAGCTCTTTACAAAATTAGATCTTGCGGAGGATTCTCTGAAGGAGGGAAGTTTCCTGCTAATGTACGACAGTGATGCAAGGTATGTGTATTTCCATATCCTGGATTGATTCCTGCCCCGCAAATTGAATTGTCACAACTACTCATTTTCATGGAACACTTGAAGCGCAGGGACACCCTCTTCATCGACGGTGGCGATAATTTGCAGTGGGCAACAACAAACCTGGCAATCTTCTATATAGTCCTGATGTGGTATCGAACAGTCCACCAACAACTGTATTGCCTCTCCACAATAGGGGCAGCCCGTCTCAACATACTCTTGTTCAGACATTATTCAAGACACCTCTGTAATCAGAGACTGACCAGCAAAAAAGGCTGCCAGATTCTGCATAACCAACTTACCCATTGCGCTTCGAGTTTCCACTGTTCCACTCCCTATATGAGGGAATAGCACGATATTGTCCAGTGCCATAAGATCTTTCGGTACATGGGGTTCATTAGTGTACACATCGAGGCCAGCGCCAGCTATCTTGCCTTCCTCTAAAGCTTGAGCGAGTGCCAGTTCATCGACCGATGAGCCTCTCCCTACATTAATAAAAATGCCATCTGGCCCTAAATGCTCCAGTATTTTGTAATTGATAATCTCGTGGGTTTCCTCCCCACCAGGCAACATGCACAACAGAATGTCACTATTTTGAGCCAGTTCGGCCAGAGTTGAGTAGTACGTGTAAGGCAGGTTTCTCAAGGATCGGTTGTGGTAGGCAATTTTGAGCTTGAATGGTAAAGCCCGGTGAACTATGGCTTCACCTATCCTGCCCAATCCAACGATTCCCAATACCTTCCCGGCCAGACTTCGGCCGAAGGGAAAGGATCCTTCGAGCCACCTCTCGCTACGCACAAATTTATCAGCATTCACAATATTTCTACTGGTCGCCAATATAAGTGCCAGGGCCGCATCTGCTACCGCATCATTCAACACATCCGGTGTGTTGGTAACGCAAATATTTCGTGCCCTGGTTATATCGAAATCAATCACATCGACTCCCACGCCTAAACAACTGATTATTTCAAGCCTTGGCAACTGGTAAATCAAGTCATCACGCACCCATGATCCCAGCGCAACAGCCTGGCAAACCGGGCTTAAATCCAGAATCAGTTGCTCTTTGGCATGCTGATCAAGCTGCCACAATTTGTGGGTTTGATACAGTGAATCCAGTATAAGTACGGTCTCTGAATGAAAATCGTTGACCAGCAGCAGATGGTTTTTGTCCGTCATTATTGGTGCAATCCTGTTAAGGAAAATAAACCTTATTTAATGATTGAGTGTATTATCAAGCCTCAGCACATATCAAGCACAACACAAATACAGCTTCAGATTCGACTATTGCGCTTCCAGACAATTTTACGTAGATTGCACTATTCAAGGATATCTGAATCCGAGCCCAGACTATTAAAATCCACATGTCATCCAATACCGAAACCAGCTTTAAATTATTGCCGGCGATTGAAAAATTGCTCCAAGCCACAAGCTTACAGGCAGTGATTGAAGGATATGGGCACGACAGTGTAAAACTGGAGGCACGCAGTCAGTTACAAGTTTTACGTGAGGCGATAGTACAACAAAACCAGGACGCTCTCGATTGGTTGACTACAGATAATTTTTTCGACGAGCTATGTCATAAAATTGAGGAAGCAGTGCGCACGCAATTCTCAAGCAGTCTGATTCCTGTATTCAATTTAACTGGCACCGTTGTTCATACAAATCTTGGCAGAGCAAAATTACCACAAATCGCAATTGAAGCCATAATAACTGCAGCCACCCAGGCAACAAACCTGGAATACGATCTTGAGTCCGGGAAGCGAGGCGATAGAGACTCCCATTTGGAGCAAGCCTTGTGCAATATTACCGGTGCTGAANCGGCGACAGTAGTGAATAACAATGCGGCCGCAGTTGTATTGGTGCTAAACACATTGGCATTCAGGCAGGAAGTCCCGATTTCTCGAGGTGAACTGGTTGAAATCGGCGGCGCATTTCGTATACCTGATGTGATGAATAGTGCCGGTTGTCACTTAAAAGAAGTTGGTACTACCAATCGCACCCACATGAAAGATTATGTGAATGCAATTAATGACAACACGGCTCTGGTGATGAAAGTTCATACCAGCAATTATNAAATCAAAGGCTTTACCAACTCGGTAAGTGAAAGCGAGCTGGCGCAATTAGCGCGGGAGAAGGACATTCCATTTATATCTGATCTTGGTAGCGGCACACTGATAGATTTAAAACAATTTGGACTTCCCTACGAACCCACTGTGAAAGAGGTGTTAGACAGTGGTGCTAATGTGGTGACCTTTAGTGGAGATAAGCTATTGGGAGGTCCACAGGCAGGAATTATTGTTGGCAGCAGAGAATTAATAACCCGAATTAAACAGAATCCATTAAAGCGTGCCCTGCGGATCGATAAGATTACGCTGGCAGCCCTGTTGGAAGTTATTAATTTATATAAGGACCCGCAGCGATTAGCCGAACGCTTACCGTTGTTAGCAGATTTGACCCGATCACCGGCTGCAATCGAAGAGACGGGCAACAAAATCCTGCCACACCTGCAAGATAAACTGGCTGGTTGGGCAAAAGTAACTCTCGGGTCCTGTAAGAGTCAGATAGGCAGCGGTGCGCTGCCGCTGGATTTGCTGGAAAGCCGGGCATTAATCATTGAGCCGATCGCAGCGAAAGGGGAGACCGATGCCCATCTATTGGGTATAGCCCGTTCAATGCGGGCGCTGCCAATGCCAGTTATAGGACGAATAAGTGATGGTAAGTTACTGTTTGATCTTAGATGCCTCAGAGATATCAATTACTTTGTCGAGCAACTCGATTTGATACAACTTGGTGTTTTGGAAGATTAAATTTCTTTTCCAGTCTGGCAATAAATCGATTCAAGAATCCATTTACCTCCCCACCCCCAACCGAAAACAAACCAACGACAGCACCGCAGCCCCAAGCATCAACAACAGCAGCGGAAACACGGTCCCGTTGTAAATAACAGCTACCAGTTGAGCCGCTGCTGCTGATAACGACATCTGCAAAAATCCGGTTAAACCCGATGCACTGCCAGCGAACTGGGGGAACTCATTGATCGCGGCGGCCTGGGCGTTGGGCAGGACAATGCCGTTGCCAAAAATGCCGATGGCCACCGGCGCGAAGAGTACCAGGGGGTGGTGCAATCCTATCAGTTGCAAGACAATAGCCAGGACTATGCCACCGATGGTTATGCTGGCTCCATGATGGATCATGGTATTTATCTCAACGTGGGTGCCATAGTGTCTGGCGACGTGATTGCCGATCATGAAACACAGGGGGATCATGACGAAATAGTAGCCATATTCCGTTGGTGGTCTGTCAAG
Organism: Gammaproteobacteria bacterium; assembly: GCA_002726595.1. Lineage (GTDB taxonomy): Bacteria > Pseudomonadota > Gammaproteobacteria > Pseudomonadales > Pseudohongiellaceae > UBA9145. The sequence goes on from PBTO01000043.1 coordinate 11,386, forward strand.
TACTGACACCATGATCTCCGGTGCGGCGGAGATAAAGCTGAAAAAAATCACCGAGACGAAGGTTACGCAGAAAGCATAGCCGCAGAAGGCACGGGAGCGCAGTAACAGGATAAAGGTGAACAACATGGAGCGCAAGCCCTCGAATGGCACCGGAGTTTGAAGGGTCTCTGGCAGGTGTGTTATCACCAATACCAGCATAATGCTGGCCAGCAATGCCACAGCAAGGAATACCGTTTCCCAGCCGAATCTCGCCATCAGCTCTCCGCCCAATGCGGGTGAAAACATGGGAATAACCACCATCACCATCACCAGCGTGGAGATCACCCGAGCCGCCTCGCCCGGTCCGTATACGTCCCGGGCAATAGCACGGGCCAGGACCAGCCCCACGGCTGCCCCGAAGGCCTGTACGATACGACCAAGGATGAGAAATTCGATAGTCTCTGCCAGATAGCAAAACACTGAGCCTGCCAGCGTAATAACCAGGCCCATAATCATGATCGGTTTACGCCCGTATTTATCGGAAAGCGGGCCGTAAACCAGGGTTCCCATGGCGATCGACAACATGGATAGACTCAGGGTTAGCTGGGCCACTTCGGTGCTGACGGCAAAAGTCTCCTGGATTACCGGTAGCGCCGGCAGGAGGATCTGCATTGCACCGGGGCCGAGGGCCGAGGTCGCAGCCAGCAACACAATAAGGGATTTAGTTAATGAGAAAATATTTGGCAAACAACGCTTCTGCTTTTCTCAAGCATGCCTCTTTCTTAGGTTGAAACCAATCGTGAGTATGAACCTTCAGTACCGACTCTGTGCAACATGGAATGGCGATCAACGATCCAGCACCGCCTCCTTGCTTTGCTGTATATCGGTATCGGTTTGGGCGTTCAGGTAGACGCTGGAACCTAACAGCATGGAACGCTGAGCTTTGCTGATATCGTAACCGAGCCCAAAAGTCTCCGTGTGAAATTGCTGCACTAATTGCTGGGAGTTCCACTTGCTGCTTTGACTTTCCGCCGCGGCCAGATTGTAACACGACAGGCTGTTGCCTGCTCTGGACTTAAGGCACACGGAAAGGTCGTTGGTTGCGGTGATCTCCAGAATAAACCCATTGGTATCTCTGCGAAAACGGGGTGAGGCGGCCAGGTATTTTTCCGCCTGCCCGGCGAAGTCAGTGCCATCGCCATTAAATGTCACAGGCAGGGAGCTTGCCAGGCGTCGGATTATGCTTGGATCCCATTGCAGTGCCAGCTCGTATTGGGCCAATCCGTCCGCATGCTGGTCTAACTCCCACAGAGCAGCAGCCATTCGTGCACTGATGCGGGCCTTTAACAGGACTTCCTGCTGTGGCAGCTCAGCCAGCGCTCTTTCCCCGGCTGCCAGCGTCTGTTCGGGTTCACTTTCCAGCGCGGCAATTTCTGCCCGGTAGGCATAGTAATAGCCCTGATTTAGCTGAAAGGCCCCGTTGGCATTGGCCTGCTCCAAAACAGACGACATCACCCCGGTGCCCATCAAGGCAATCAGTTCAGGCTCTACCCATTCGGGTACGTGCACATCCAGCGGCGAGTAGGGTCTGAGTCTGCTTTGCAGCACTTCAAAATCTGCAAACAGTGATGCTGCCCGTCTGGCGGCACGCCAGCCATCTACCTGCAGCGCCGTGGCTGCAATGCGTGGGCGGAGGGAATCGGTGAGGTCCATCGTCGCGATCTTTTCCCGCTGGATCTGATATTCAGCCCGGTTTGCCATCATGTTCAGCAAGGCCGCGATGGCATCTTTCTGCGCTGCATCAGCACTGTAGGAGCCATTGCGGTCGGGTTGATTGAGCGCCGTGGTGGTGAGTCTGATGGCATCTTCTGCGTAGCCGGCCAACAAGAGGAAACTGGCACTGACCAGAAAGTGTTCCGCCCGGTTCATCACGGCGACAATGGGATTTTGACTCTCACGCCATACCAGCATGCGATCCAGCGCAGTGCGGGCCTCATCGAATCGGCCCTGGTTCATGGTGATATACAGTTTGTATATCCACGGATCGGCAACGCTGTCAGGATTCAAATAACGGGTGGCCCGGTTGAGATAGTCCTCTGCCTGCTCCATCTCCAGCAGAGACAAGGAGACTTCCGAGGCGTTGCTTAAATAAACCGTATCGTAGTCATTTAGTAATGCTGCTCCCTCTTCTTCATCGATAGCCCGATTGCAGTAGGTCATTGACTCAATGGGTTGCAGACTTGCCAGCTCTACCGCACACAGGGTATTCCAGGCTCGCGAGCGTTCGCGTTCATCTTCACTGTTTTGTAACACCAGGTTGGCACTGATTCGGGCCAGGTCAAATTCCTTGAGTTTGATCAGCGGCCAGCCCCGCAGCGATTCCACTTCCTGACCGTAGATTTCGTTAATCTTTTCCAGATACTGCAGCGATTGCAGTTGATCACCCATCAATTGATGCACATAGGAAAGCTGACTGAGAGCAAGGTAGTGCCATTGCACATTACCGGACGCGAAGGCATCGACCAACGTCGTATAATTGGTTAACTCTTCCACCCGATTCAGGTGGAACAGCGCGCGCGGCATATTGGCTTCAACGGTAAAGAGTACCTCTGCCAGGGCAAACTGAGAGGCGGGTGAGTTGGGCTCTGCCCGCACCCAGTTCTCCGCGAGTTCTCTGGCTCTGACATTCAGTTTCAGATTAAGTGCATCACATACCGCCAATGCTCGCGGCTCGACGATATCACTCAGACCAAAACAACGGGGCAGTTGTGAGGGCGGAATGGCAAGCTGATCAAGTTGGCTATCAATTGACGGGGGATCATCCTGAGAATAAGTCATCGATCCCAGTAGCATGGATACGATTACTATCAGCACGCGGCAAATTCGACCAGGCACTGGCTTACTCTGATAGATAGGATCTGTGGAAGCGTACTGATCCATTAATTCAACGTTCCTCTTGCCAGTACTTCCATGGGTTTGCGCATGCTTTCGGCCAGTACTTTTTCAAAATCTGAGACACCTGGCGCTAATTCGATACGATGGCCGAGTACCCGGGGCAGGAGTAATTCAATATCCTCGGCGCTAACATAACTTCTGTGTCGGAGTGCGGCACAGGCTTGCAGTGCCGGCATTAACAGCACCATGGAGCGGGTGGAGTTGCCCTGCAGCACCCTGTCGTCATCGCGCAGGTTTCGCGATATGTCGACCAGGGCAGTCTTTACTGCCGTACTCACAACGACCTCTTCATCTATGGTCTTCCTGGCAGCGAGCACCTCATCTCTGTTAACAGTTATTTTTTCAGTATCTGCCTGGTCTCTGCGCTCCTTATAGGTCTCAAGTACATCGAGTTCGGAATCCCGGTCGATATGATCCATAGTGACCTTAAACAGAAAGCGGTCCAGTTGGGGTGTGGGCAGAGGGTAGGTGCCGATCAGATCCAGCGGGTTCTGTGTGGCGATGACGAAGAACAAGGAGTCCAGCGGGTAGGTTACATTATCCACCGTCACCTGTTTCTCGCCCATGGCTTCCAGCATGGCCGACTGGACTTTCGGCGAAGTTCTGTTTATCTCATCGGCCAATACCAAATGGGCAAATATCGGGCCGTGGCGAAAATGAAAAGCGTTGCTGTTGCTGTCGAACACAGGCACGCCGGTAACATCGGAGGGCAGCAAGTCGGGCGTAAACTGGATGCGCCGGAAGGGCAAAATGAATTCATCGGCGGTGGTGTCATCGCTCACAATGGCCTCGCCAAGGGCTTTGGCGAGCGTGGTTTTGCCCGAACCGGGAAAGTCTTCCAGCAGTACATGACCATCGGCGATCAGGGCGATAATGGCGAGTTCGATCACATCGTCGCGGCCCAAAACCTGCCGCTTGACACAGGTCATCAAAGTATCCAATACAGTAACCGCCTGCACTAACTTACTGCTGGTTGTAGCCGGTTCCAGAGTATTGACAGGTGTTGCGGATAAGTTTGTGTCTTCATCCTTGATTGGGTCAGCTACTTCTGCGATCGAATCTGACGGCATGCAAAATCTCCAGTTGGTTTAGGTAATGTGCTTTGGCAGCATTCCGACTATTTCGTCAGCAGCCAGGAGAATGGATTAATCAAACCGAGTATTGTCTTCCATGACTCTGCATTGCTGGTAATTTCCTTATCAACCGCCTGGCCCATGATTTTCCATTGTTCCATGTTCATCCCCGCAGCGGTTGTAGCTTCACTGCCCAGAGCGCAGGCGAGGTGGTTGTCGGTAAGCTGTTTAAATGAGGGGGTCAGATCAGCGACCCGGTTGGCAAAGTCTTCCCGGCTCTCGCCATAGTTTCTGTGCAGGCCGATGGCAGAGAGTTTGTCCAGCACGGCACGATAGACCAGGCGGTATTCCTGACCGCTACCAAGGCGACCAGGAATCCATAAGCGATAGAATTTCACCAGATAAGCGGTAAGCAGTGTTGCCAGCACCAGGGCCGCCAGCACATTCATCAGGGTCCGTAGTGGGAACAGGCTGGTTTGCTGGGATTCCAGAAATTCTTCAAACGAGGCATCGTTGCGCAGCATATCGCCCAGCAATTGTTGCAGCGAGTTCTGCGGATCTGTTGTCATGTCCACCAGCGTCTGCTGCGGGGCAGGGTCCACGATGACCCAACCCAGACCGCGAAAATAGATTTCGGGCCAGGCATGGCCATGCACCGCCTGAATAAGCAGGGATGAGCCGCCCGCACGATTTCTGGCTGGGACCGAGTAGCCGACTCCCACTCGTGCCGGGATGCCCAGGCTGCGGAACATATAGGTTGCCGCGAAGGAAAAGTGCATGCAGTAGCCGGTCAGGTCACCGAACAGGAAAGAGGCCGCCGGATCTTCCGCATAGGCGTGGTCATTTTTCAGACTGTAGATACCGTTCTCATCAAGGTAAGTTTTCACTGCCAGGGCCCGGGCATAGGGATCATTGGCATATTCCGGCCTGAGATTTACGATCAGGCTTTCTGCCAGTTCCTGGTAGCGCGGGTCCGAGGGTAACTCCAGATACTCCTCCAGCACTTCCTCAGACCAGTCTGTATGACCGGTTTCACGGCCCAGCAAGTCATCAAATTCGAACTGAGGCACCATCGAGGTCGCATTATAGGTGCGCTTAAATCGCAGATTATTCGGATTGGGCGTATTTTCGTAAGCCACGGGGGTGTCCAGACCAAAGGGATTGCGATGGGCTACCAGCATGCCGATGGTGGTGGTAACTGTTTCCCGTTTATCGATGGCTGGCAGCTGCTGGTTGATTTCCGCACGGGTATTGGTGAAATGCTCGATAAGGTCAAGGTCCATGGACTGGTTAGTGGTGAAATCAAGCATCGAACCGTTGAACTGGGAGTATGCTGACTCTCTGAAATAGTAGGCCCCGCCGGTGGGCTCATAATCATCACGGAACAACACGATGGCCACAGGTGCTTCTTTGTCGCTGGCATCGTTCTCTCCATCCCGGAATGGGTTTTCCCGCTGTGAGCCACTCCCGGACTGCTCTGCACCGGTCAGACCGAGATCATCGGTGAGTTGGGGGGTTGGTATGCCGAACAACCGGACGTAGATCAGCAGGGAGAAACACAATAGCCCCAGCATTGCAAAGTGGTAGGGCAGGCGCCGTTGATTGTTTTCGATCATCAACAGGCCCGCAAGGGAGACAACCGCGCCACAGCCCAGCGCCATCAATATTGCAGATGGATCCATACCCCGGGTGAGGGCGAAGTCGCCGATAAAGAATGGCCGATGAATCATGCCATTGCGGTGTGCTGCCAGCGTGATAACGAAGGCGGCGGCGACAAACAGAATTTCCAGTACCGCGCCATAGCTGGTTCTTTGGGCAAGAGTACGAAGTGATACGGTTATCGAGGCACTGATGCCCAGCCATTTGATGAATTCACTGAGGTTGTAGCTTGCAATGGGAGAGAGCAGGTTTGGCAGCAAGCCGCTACCGGTAATCAATGCACTGAGGCTCAGGCTAATTAGTGCGAAAGCGAGCGCAGCCGCAATGATGGTTGGATTACGCAGGCGTTCTAACGGGGGGCGGTTGATGTAGATATCAACGGCATAACAGGCCAACAGGCAGCCGATAAAAGAGGCCACCGAGCCGCTCAGCACGGTCAGGGACAGGCTTAATACCCAGTAGCCGGTCGCAATAATCGCTGCCCGTAAACCGGTGGGCATATAGTGATTGACTGATCCTGCTTTTTGCACTGCCATTGTTAACTATACCTTTTTCAGGGTCTGGTCGAAGCTGAACCCGGTCTTTCTGTCTACAATCAGGGTCGATTCTACTAGCTGTCCCAGATCGGTCAACAATCTGATTAAGTCACTTCTCGGGCTTGCCATACCCAGAGTATCATCACTGGCCGGACTTTCCTTGAATAGTAAGCGCTGCCAGAGCTTTTGCGTACTTTCATCGGCAAAGCCGTCAGTGGCCAGGACGACGGAAAACTGCCCCTTATAACGACCCGCTGTCTGCTTCAATGCATTCAACCAGGGAGCAATCTCTGCAGCGGCGAAAACAATACAGTGTGTGCTGGTCTGGCCGGCGGTGCGCTGTAAAAACTGGTCCAGCCCGTAGCCATGGGGCTTGCCAATGCCCCGGGATTGGGCGATTGCCACTAGCGAGGACTCCACAGAATCACATACAGAGTCTGTGCCATCCGCTCCAAACGCCCAGTCATCTCCCAGGGCTCCGGATTCCAATGCTACGCGTGCTACTGCCGCTGCGGCCTCGTCGTTATCACTTGAAAGCAGATAGGCCACAGTGCGCTTGCTGGGGAACACGCTTTTTTCAGCCAATCGCACATTGAGTTGACGGTTGCGGGCATACACTTTCCACATGATGTTTCTGACCGAATCCCCCGGTACATAGGGTCGAATTTCCATTCTGTCCCCATCCGGATCACCAGAGGGGTTTGGAATGCCATCTTCAGCAGTAAGTGACTGCAGCAGGGGCAGTGGTTTGACCGTATTGGTCTTGGGCAGGGCCAGCAACGCCAGGGACTGCTTCTGGCGCCAGGAATAACGGCTGAATCCCAACACATCAGACATGGTGAATTGCCGCATGATGTGATCGGTCTTACAGCGTTTTGTTGGCACGATTTCTTCGACTAAAGTTTGATCCAGTGGCGAGGTGGAAATCCGGGTTTCCACAAAATCGGGGTAGACTATCTCCCAGGATAGCTTTACCAGCGGGATATAGCCGAGCAGGGGTAGGGTAAATCCGGTCTCATTAGGAAAACCCGCTTCCACATTAGCTGTTGAAGCCCACTTATCGTGTTGCAACTCTTTGCCAAGCCTGTGGCGTATGAACATCCCTCCGGCAATCGCACTAATCAGGCAGAATCCCACGATAGCTAGGGCGCAAACGGCCAAAGAAAACACCACCAGGTCCATCGAGCCATAACCGAGTATAACCAGCGCGCCACCGGCTGCGAGCAGGGTAAATGTGCCTTGTAAGGTAAATGGGAAAAATTGTTCCAGCAGATAGCGCAGGCCACTTCGTGCGAGCAGGGTAGCAGGGCGGTTGGACGCTGGATTGGGTGATGACACTGCTGCTATCTCACTGGTCTTTAGTTGGTGACGGCTATTGTACCGTTGTTGGGCTTGCAAAGAGTATCAGATTGTCCCATCACGACTTCTCACGATATTTCCGGAAAACGTTTCCGCGGAAACGTTTTTGCTTTGTGGTTGAGCGTTGGTGGCTACCCTTATGGATATTGACTTCAGTGTTCCCGTTGGACGCCTATAGTTAACGGTCCAATCCCAACGAATCCAGAAACTCGATTAAGATACGGTTAGTTTCTTCCGGGGCCTGTTGTTGATTGCGATGGCCTATGCCAGGCAGGAGTATGACATCCCTTAAGTCATCAAAATGCGGGCTACTCCGCGCCGCAAGTTCATCCCGAGTTGCACCTCTGTTTACTATGTCCAGATCGCCCGCAATAAACAATGCTGGCTGGTGTATCTTTTCACCGGCGAGTTGCGGTGTCAGATCCCAATTCAGCGTGCCATTTCTGTAGTAATTGATGCCACCTTTAAAACCAGCCTGCTCAAATTCACTCACGTAGTAGTCGAGGTCCCCTTCACTGAGCCAGTCAGGTAATCGAATGGGTTTGCCGAGTCGTTTAATCCAACCACCCGCACTGGCTCGCAAATCGGTGACCTCGGGTGGTTCTGTCGGAGTGCCTGGTGACCGGGAGGTATAAAGCCGAGCTATAAGAGCCCGTGGATCGGCATCAAATTCAGCTTCCGCTACACCAGGTTCCTGAAAGTAGGCAGTGTAGAAAAAGTCATCGTCCGGATCTTGTCGTAAAGCGCGGGTTGGGCGTGTCTCAGAGCGACCACGGTATATGACACTCATGCCCACAACGGCGCTAAAAATATCCGGATAGAGCAGGGCGCTCTGCCAGGCGATCGGTGCGCCCCAGTCATGCCCCACTACTACGGCACTTTCTTCACCCAGTGCTGATACGATCCCAGCGACATCGGCTGTGAGTTCAACAACACTATAGTCTTCGATTCTCTCGGGGAGAGCAGAGCCGCCATAGCCCCGCATATCCGGCGCGACGACGCGATAGCCAGCTTGGGAAAGCGCTCGAATCTGGTGCCGCCATGAATACCAGGATTCGGGCCAGCCATGTACAAGCACGACCAGCGGTCCGTCTCCTGCCTCAACCAGCCGCAGTCTGATTCCATTGGCATCGACATAGCTGGCTTGCCCACCAAATTTTGCAGCCAGTTCTTCCGTTTTATCAGCCTCTGCCGCCACGGCGCCCCCTCCGTTCAATTGCAATAGAATGCCGACAAAGATTAGTAACGTGACAGTGTAGAAAGTGCCTGCCGATCGAAAGATAGATATACGGCTTTCTTTATTTACTTTCATGTTGCTGATCCGGTTTTGTTTTTGTGTTGAAACTTGGCGTCAGGTCTTGCAATGAAACATTTGTTTCAGTTTGGCACAAGAAAGGCCTGACCCCAGGGTGCTCTAATCGATATCCCCCAGCGCTCTTTGCAACTCGCTCACCCATCTTGACCAGGGGTTGCTTCTTTGTTGAAAAATAATGGCATCCCTTATAACTCTTATTGTTCTCGTTTGTAGCAGTGTCCGCTTCAGGAGATCATCTTCGAAGGAGATATTTAGCCAGCTTTATAGGATCCAGTCTAGTGCTATCAGGTTAACAGGCCGGGCAAAATGGATAGGTAGGGCGTAATTCCTGCTAACGCAATGATTGCCATAAAGCGCACTAAACCGCTGGTACTGCGTCCAATTCGATTTTGACGTGAGTTTTCACAGAATTGGCAATAAAACACTGCTCATGGGCGAGATGATGAAGTTTTGCGATTTCTTCCTCAGTGGGCAGAACAGAGCCTGAGAATTCTGTTACCGGTCTCAGAATAACCTCCGTGATAGCCATTTTGTTCTCACTGTTGGTGGCCATGGACCCGGTCGCATTATCCACGTAGCTTTCCAGTTGAAGTTTTTTCCCGGCGGCTATCGCAAGAAAAAACAGCATATGGCAGGAAGACAGCGACGCGACAAAAGCCTCTTCCGGATCCACGTTTTCAGCTGCGGACCACGGCAGTGGGACAATATCGGGAGAAGCTGAGGCATCGATAACAGTGCCACCGTCAAAGTGCCAGCTATGGGCACGAGAATATTTATTGGCTAGAAAGTCCTGGCCATCTCTCGACCATTTTACGGTCGCTTGAAAATCAGACATTTTGTTTAGGCACTTTTCTGACCTGCAGGAAACTTTTCCAGCAGACTGGCTGGTCGAGTTGGCCGCCTGAGTAATTCTCCACCGCAGTTAGGGCAGGTGTGGTGGAGTGAGTTTTCTGCACAGGGCTGACAAAACGTACATTCAAACGAGCAAATGTAAGCCTGTTCAGAATCGGCAGGCAACTCGCAGTTACAATGTTCGCAGTTGGATTTAAGTTCTAACATTAATCCTGCACCGCTGAGCTTGAAGACATGTCTGTCGTCACTACTGCGCTCTGTTTTTAATCAATTGTTCCACGACGCTCGGATCTGCCAACGTGGTTGTGTCGCCAAGATTTTCCAGCTCGTTGGCGGCGATCTTGCGCAGTATTCTACGCATGATCTTGCCAGAGCGGGTTTTCGGTAGTCCGGGTGCGAACTGAATATACTCCGGTCTGGCGAAAGCACCGATTTCCTTGCCGACGAATTGCCTTAACTCAGCATTAAGTTCATCAGTGTCATCCACTCCTACCATGAGCGTGACGTAGGCATAGATTCCCTGGCCCTTGATCTCATGGGGATAACCCACGACAGCGGCTTCGGCCACACTGGAATGCAGCACCAGGGCGCTCTCGATCTCCGCCGTGCCCAGACGATGCCCGGAGACATTGATTACATCATCGACCCTGCCGGTCACCCAGTAATAGCCATCATCATCTCGCCTGGCGCTGTCGCCGGTGAAATAGTAGCCCGGATAGGTGGAGAAGTAGGTGTCGATGCAGCGCTGATGGTCGCCATATATAGAGCGAATCTGGCTGGGCCAGCTCTGCGTCAGTACCAGATTGCCGGTATTTGAGCCTTCCAGTTCTTTGCCATCGGCATCCAGTAGAGCAGCACTTACGCCAAAAAAAGGCAGTGTGGCGGAGCCTGGCTTCAAGTCTGTCACCCCAGGCAGTGGAGTAATCATAATGGTGCCGGTTTCAGTCTGCCACCAGGTATCCACGATGGGACAGCGCGAATCGCCGACTACCTGGTAATACCATTCCCAGGCCTCCGGGTTGATCGGTTCACCCACCGAACCAAGTAACCTGAGCGATGCACGGGAAGTGCCTGTTACCGGTTCATCGCCGGCTGACATCAGAGCTCTTATTGCAGTCGGTGCCGTATAAAATATATTCACCTGATGCTTGTCTATAACCTGCCAGAATCGCGATGCATCCGGATAGGTGGGCACGCCTTCAAACATCAGGGTAATGGCACCGTTAGCCAACGGTCCATAAACGATATAGGAATGACCGGTAACCCAGCCCACATCAGCAGTGCACCAGTAGACATCGCCGTCATGGTAATCGAAGACATACTTATGAGTGATACTTGCCCCCAACAAGTAGCCGGCTGTTGTGTGTAATACGCCTTTGGGTTTGCCAGTGGAACCAGAAGTGTAGAGAATGAACATGGGATCTTCGGCATCCATCAGTTCAGGCTCGCATTCCGCTTCGGCGGACTCGACCGCGTTTAGATAACACACATCGCGGTGATCAAACCAGGGGACATCGGCCCGCGTTCTTTTCACGACAAACACAGAATGCACATTGGGGCATTGCTCCAGCGCGGTGTCCACGTTGAGCTTCAGCGGAATAGGACGTCCGCCACGGATACCTTCATCGGCGGTGATAACGGTCTGGCAATCGGAATCCAGAATTCGATCTTTGAGCGATTCCGGTGAGAATCCGCCGAACACAACCGAATGCACCGCCCCGATCCGGGTACAGGCCAGCATGGCATAGGCTGCCTCGGGAATCATCGGCATATAGATACAGACGCGGTCGCCTTTTTTTACGCCACGGGCTTTAAGCGCGTTGGCTAATTTGCAGACTTGTGTATGTAATTCCCGGTAAGTGATATTTTTTGCATCCGTGGGCTCATCTCCTTCCCAGATGATTGCAGTTTGCTCGCCCCGGCGTTCGAGATGCCGATCTATGCAATTGAATGAGACATTGAGTTTTGCGCCAGAGAACCAACTGGTTTGAGCAGTCTGGAAATTGCCGGAATAAACCTCTTGCCAGGGTTGATGCCAATAGAGAAGTTCGCCGGCTTGCTCTGCCCAAAACTCCTCCGGGGACTGGATCGATCGCTGGTACATTTCGCTATAGCGCTCTGGAGTCAGGTGGCTATTGGCGGGAGTTGTACTGCTAACTGGGTGGATTTTTTCGTTAGACATCTTGCGCTTCCTGTTGATGTGTTCCGCCTCTGGTGTGTGAGCTTGGCATCCCAAACACCTGTTCAGGCAGTAAAAAAAAGGCCAAATCAGTATGCCTCAAAGCCACTACCCATACAAGAATAGGCCAGCAACCGTATGCCATTAATCAGAGGTGCCCTAGTAAAGCTGTACACGCATATTGTCAATTAGTCTGCTGGCACCTACATAGGCGGCAGCCAGAATCACCAGATCTTTGTCCTGGGGTGTTGCCCGGGTCAGCGTCGTGGCATCACAAATTGCAAAGTAATCAGGCTGAATGAATCTTGTTATTAATTCTTCCTTGGCGTTGCTTTCGAGTTGACAAAAATCCCCGCCGCCTTTTAAGATTTGCTCCGCCACAGTTTGAATGCTGCGATACAATTGTGCTGCGTTTTCTCGTTCGACTTCATTCAGATAGTTATTCCTCGAGCTGAGCGCCAGCCCGCTTGTTTCACGCTGAGTCTCGATTCCGATAAGCTCTATAGGCAAGTAACTTTCCGCGATCAGTCTTTGAATCACCAAATACTGCTGATAATCCTTCAGCCCAAAATAAGCCTGGTTTGGCTGCACTATATTGAAGAGTCTGTTCACTACTGTAATCACACCTTCGAAATGGCCTGGTCTGCTCCTGCCACAGAAATCGAGAGCGAGTTCAGGCACCCTGATTACAGGCTGCACATCGGCATCGTCAAGATAAATTTCTGCGGCCGGGGGAGCGAACAGGCAATGACAGCCTGATTGCTCCAGTTTGATCTTGTCCTCGGCTAGAGTTCGTGGATAGGCATCGAGGTCCTCATCTGCGCCAAATTGCAGTGGGTTTACGAAAATTGATCCCACAACAAAATCGGCCCCAGCCACGGCCTCTTCGAATAATTTGATATGCCCGGCGTGCAGATTCCCCATGGTGGGCACCAGTGCGATTGAATTGCCTTCGCATTTCTGCAGATTCAACTCGGTACGCAGAGCTTTTACGGTGGTAAATGTTTGCATAACCTCGATGGGAAAAGTTTAGCGACTCCCTAGTTAAAACAATGCTCATCTGCAGGAAATGATTTGTCCTTTACGGCCTGAACAAAATTTTCAATAGCGCCAGGAATCCCATTTTGTGAGTCAACGAGGAAATTCTTAACAAATTTTGGCGTTATCGGTGAGACACCTAATGCGTCATGCAGTACCATAATTTGCGCAGTCGTATCAGGTCCGGCACCAATCCCGATTACTGGAATTTCCAGTGTATCAGTAATAGTACGTGCTAAATCTCTGGGCACACATTCAAGTAGTAATATGCTGGCACCGGCATCCTGTAACAGGCTCGCCTCTTCGATGATCGATTGCGCCTGTTGCGTATCGCGACCTTGTACATGAAATCCACCGATTCGGTTTACTGATTGCGGAGTCAAGCCCATATGGGCACAGACCGGCATACCCCGTTCGGATAGCAGATGGGTTGTATTCGCTATCCAGGCCCCACCTTCTAATTTAACCATATGGGCTCCTGCCCGCATTAGCGCGGCAGCATTCTCCAGTGTCTGGGTTTCAGATGAATAGCTCATGAAAGGTAGGTCGGCCATGAGCAGGGAGCCTCTATTGCCGCGCTTTACGCACTGCATGTGGTAGATCATGTCAGCCATGGTGACAGGCAGGGTGCTGTCGTGACCCTGCAAAACCATGCCCAGCGAGTCGCCCACCAGTATGACTTCTATGCCAGCTTCACTCAAAATGGAGGCGAAGCAGGCATCATAGGCGGTGAGGCAGGCAAATTTCTCTCCACGGTTCTTGATATCGATAAGAGTCGTCAGAGTGACATTGCGTTGTTTGATTTGGGAACTCATTTGATCCGGGTTTCTTGAGATTTAAAGCAGTGTTGCCTTTGGATTAAAGTAGTGCGTGCCATTTGGCACAGACCGAATATAGTCTACTAACTGCTGATAGTCATCCTCATTTGAGACTAAATCTATTTCCGCGCTGTTAACTATTAGCAGTGCAGTTTTATTGAAGTAGTAAAAAAATTCAGTGTAAGCACTATTAAGATTCTCAAGATAGGATCTGTCTATGTACTGCTCAGCTTGCACACCACGTCGTTGAATTCGATCAAGCAATACTTCTGTAGGTGCCTGCAGATAGATTACAAGATCTGGAATCGGTGCATCGATAGTAAGGTGTTGGTAGACATTGAGATAGAGTTCATATTCATCGGCATCCAGGTTTTGCCGGGCGAACAGCTGATCCTTATCAATCAGGAAATCAGCAATTCTCACTGGCTCAAACATATCATCTTGACGCATATCCTGGATCTGCTGCGCTCTTTGGAAAAGGAAAAACAACTGCGTAGTCAGCGCATGCTGAGTGGGATTGTGATAAAAACGCTCAAGAAAAGGATTTTCATCACTTTTCTCCAGCAGTACATCGTAATTAAAACTGTCAGCCAGGCGTTTCGTAAGGCTGGTTTTTCCAACCCCGATCGGCCCTTCAATAGCAATAAACCGGGGCAGTTTTTTGCCGAAATTGCTGTGAGAAGAGTTGCTGATAGGAGAGGCGCTGTGAAGTGTCACTCAGTACCACCAGATTTTTTTGGCCTGGTTCTGCGACGGCGTGATTTCTTACGCTGTGATACAGCCCCAATCATGTCTGCTTTGTGCTTTGCATCACCGCATTGAAAGTCCGTCCACCACTGTCCCAGGCCGTTCAGTTGTTCTCCGGCATCTTCACGCAGCAAGAGAAAGTCGTAGGCCGCTCTGAATCGCGGGTGAGCGAAAGCGCTTTCAATACTGCGCCGGTTTCTTCTGGCCAACCTGAGTTGTAATTCCCAGATCTCTCTTGCAGCAGAGGAAAATCGCTTTGGTACTGCGGTGTAGTTAACTTGCTCCAGCAATACCGAATTTGCGATTTGTTGATAGCTTTGCATCTGGCTTTGATCAGCGGCGCGCTGCTGTGCTAATTTTTTCTGAAAAACGGGCCAAAGCAATGCGGCATACAGAAAAGCCGGCGTCACTGACTTGCCTTCGGCTAACCTGCTATCGGTGTTGCACAGAGCGAGATCGAGTAAACTCGCGGTAGAGGAGGATGCACGCTCGAGCGCATCGAGGGTATCGGGGAACAAATAGCGCCCTACTTTGTACTGTTTCAGGAGAGCGAAAGTCTTTTCGGCATGACCTCCGGTTAGTAATTTCAGGGTTTCATCAAAAAGTCGTGCCGGAGAAATCGATTCCAGCAGGAAAGCCAGTTCATCAATGGGGCGTCTGGTATTTTCTTCCAGTGCGAAATTGAGTTTAGCGGAAAATCGCAAGGCCCTTAACATGCGGACAGGATCTTCCTTGTAGCGCTCAACTGGGTCTCCGATCACTCGAATAAGCCGTTCGTGCAGATCTGCGATACCACCACTGAAATCCAGCAGCTCAAAGTCCCTGACGGTGTAGTAGAGCGCATTAACAGTAAAATCACGGCGCAAGGCATCTTCATCAATATTGCCGTAGACATTATCGCGCAAAATCATACCAGTGCTGGAATGGGCCGAGTTCAGCTCTCTCATTTGACGCCGTGAAGCAGACTCTTCAAATTCATTTTTTGGATTATGGTGAGCCCGAAAAGTAGTGACTTCGATGATTTCGCGCCCGAATCGAATATGGATAATCTTAAATCGCCTGCCGATTATTCTGGCATTACGAAACAGTTTTTTAATCTGCTCGGGCGTTGCATTGGTTGCGATATCAAAATCTTTCGGATGATAACCAAGCAAGAGATCTCGTACACCACCGCCAACCAGATAGGCGGCGTATCCACCATCACCTAACTTATAAAGC
Organism: Gammaproteobacteria bacterium; assembly: GCA_002726595.1. Taxonomy (GTDB): domain Bacteria; phylum Pseudomonadota; class Gammaproteobacteria; order Pseudomonadales; family Pseudohongiellaceae; genus UBA9145. Next base: position 27,114 of record PBTO01000043.1, read on the forward strand.
ACCTTCAGTGCATTATGGGAGATGTTCTTGCGGCTTATTGCATGATCTGCTCGTCTAGTAATGTGGGCTTTATCCAGCCCTGCTAAGTCGGCATTAGGTTTCATAAATAACAGACTGTACTGATTGAATATGAATGAAATTGAGTATTAGCCAGGAGTAGAAAATTAGTAGCGAAAGAATGCATTAGTCAACTTTGGTAGCAAGGTTCGGCACGTATGTGGGGTGATTTTGTGACTGAAAATACAGCATTTATCGCTCGGCATAATACACCGAACTGCCGAAAATTAAAGCACTATAGAAATAGTCACAGTCGGCAGCTTGTATTAATTCCGGGGAAATGAAAAGGGGGCGAAGGACGCCCCCTTTAAAAAGGTGATTATTATTGTTATTAATGTGGTTGTAATATTTTTATTATTATAACTGGGCCCCAATGCGGCGCCGCATAAGCTAAAGGTGGTATCTATGGCGAAGTAACAATCGCTACTGTAAAGCCTAAAACCCGACCTTTTTTTGTTTAATGCACTAAACTCAAGTTGAATAACTCAGTAATGCTAATTTTGTTTTTATTTGGGCTTATTATTAGTATTTATTGTTATTGAACCTATAGACAAGGCATATACCGTGCCAAAAATAAAAAAACCTTAAAAAACAAAGAGATACTTATTTCAAAATCACTGACTGATTATTGAAAAGAGGGAATATGTTACAAATTGTCACTAATTACTGTGTAGATGAGTAACAGTAACAGTTGCATAAAAAATCGGGAAGCATGCCTGAATGCATTGAATTTACTGGAGTTCAGGTCAGATTTAGGTGAAAAATTGGCTGCTTGTACTGTGAATTGGCAGGGTTAACTGGCAAGCTTTTTCTTTCTTGGTATGCCAAACCGCTGGCGTCGTTCCCAAAGACATTTTCGACTAATACCTAACTTCTTGGCCAGCTGGGTTTCATTCATGGAACCCTGGTGCTCTAACACGAAACGCTGGAAGTAATCCTCCAGTGAAAGTTCTTCAACCGTGTCGGTGGAATCAACTCTTGCATCATTGATTTGAGATACTGAACTTTTGGCTTCATCTTCACTGTCCCCGTCTATAGCCAGGAGTTCTTCGCTAATTTCAGTGGACTCTGCCAGTACCACTGCACGCTCAATTGCGTTTTCCAGTTCCCTGACATTACCAGGCCAGGTGTAATATGCGATTGCACTACTGGCCCCGCCGCTGAGTGTTAGCAAGGGGGTTTTTAGTCGCTCGCAAGTCCGCATTAATATTGCATCCGCCAACTCGAGAATGTCATTACCCCGGTCCCTTAGTGGTGGTATCAATAAGGTCATCACATTGATGCGATAATATAGATCTTCCCTGAAATATCCGTCTACCACCAGCTGCTTGAGATCGCGGTGGGTGGCTACCACCAACCTCACATCCACTTTCTTCGATTGTACAGAACCAACCTTGCGAATTTCGCTTTCCTGTAATACGCGTAGTAACCTGGCTTGCGCCTCGAGCGGCAGCTCACCTATTTCATCGAGAAACAGGGTNCTTTCACTGGCCGCTTCCACCAGGCCCGTACGGGTTGCGGTGGCGCCAGTGAATGCGCCTTTCTCGTGACCGAACAGCTCAGATTCAATCAGGTTTTCGGGAATCGCTGCGCAATTTACTGAAATCATCTCCTGGTTTTGTCGACTGCTCAGGCTGTGTATCGCCCTGACTACCAATTCCTTCCCGGTACCTGACTCTCCGTTGATGAGGACAGTGGAACCGGTCTGTGCCACTTTTCTGATACGACGAAATAACTCGAGCATCTGCGGACAGCTACCAATCATGCCGTGGACAGGTGGTTCAATGTCCCTCGGTTCAGCAGCGTCAGCTGAGTCTCTGCTGGCATGGTCCTTAATAATCTTTACAACGGACTCTATAATTTCACTGTGCTCGAAGGGTTTGGCAATGTAGTCAACAGCACCTATTTTCATGGAATCGATAGCTGAGCGGATGCTGGAGTAGCTGGTCATGATTAAGACTGGTGTGCTGGTGGCCTTTATGAGGTCGGTCCCCGGTACACCGGGTAGCCTTAAATCACTGATGATGATGTCAAATTCGTCCATATCATAGCGCTCAAGGGTTTCCTTGACGGTACCGGCTTCACTTACTTCGTAGTTGTTTCGTTCCAGCAGACGCCGCAATGCGGTACGAATTACCAACTCGTCTTCAACAACTAATACCTTGTTCATCGCCGTCATAAGGTTTGTTAAGCAGAATGGTGAATACTATCGCTTGCTTGTGATTTCTCGGTGGCTGGTTCAGATTCGCTATGATAACAGGGAAATTGGAGTATTACCTGCGTCCCGGTGCCGCGGGTCTGATCAACCGGGCTGATTAGTTCAATATCACCTCCTAAGTCTTCCACAATACTGTAAGCCAGAGAGAGCCCAAGGCCAGTCCCTTCGCCCGCTTCCTTGGTGGTAAAAAACGGCTCAAAAATCCGGTCCCTGATAGCTGCGGAAATACCGATTCCTTCATCGGTTATAACAATTCGCACCTGCTTATCTTCTACCGTAGCTTGCATGATGATTTTACTACCGGGCTGGCTGGCGTCTCTGGCATTGTTGATCAAATTGACCAGAACCTGCAGAAGTCGCTGTGAGTCGCCCTGAATCCTGGCTCGAGGGTCACAGTCCTGCTGGAATTCCAAATCCTTGTTTTTAATATCCAGCGAGATGAGAGTCTTAANATTTTCGAAACAATCGAGAATCGACACAACTTCATTTTCATAAAGTGTGGTACTGATTCCGGTATGGGCAAAGCTCACCAGTGCTTGTAATATCTTTGATGTACGATCTGTCTGCTTAATTATTTCCTGGGCCATGTTGCTCAGCTCTGTTTCCCTACATTCATCGCGGATATTTTGTGCCAGACAGGCTATTCCGGTAATCGGGTTGCCTATTTCATGGGCAACACCCGCCGCCAATCTGCCTATCGATGCCAGCCGTTCGTTGTGAGTCAGACCAGCTTCCAAAATTTCTGTTTCGGTAATGTCTTCCAGAAGAATGATTAGCCCTTCGTTGGAGGAACCAGGGTCATTGAGTTTTTCGATTTGTGCTTTGTGTAAATTGACAGACTTCTTTTTATTATCCAGTTCGAAATAGTGTTTATAGGTATGGTTGGATTCGTCGGCAATAAAATTATCGAGCAGAGAAAACCAGGGTTCAGGCAGGTCCAATAACTCTGAGCCAATAACATCGTTGCTACTGATGTCCGTAATTTCTTCCAGAGCATGATTCCACATCAGCACTTCCTGGTCTTCACTGAGCGAACACACGCCCAGAGGCAGGTCTAATAAGATCTGACGATGATATCGGCGCAGATTATCCAGATCAGCTGCCATGCCGGATAAATTGCTGTGGTAGGCCTCAATCCGATTTTCAATAACATTCAAATCCGTGCTGCCATGTTCGGAAACGATACTGTACGGCAGATAGCCATCGATGAGTTCTCTGGCAATCGATGGGCCGAACAGTCCGGAGAGGTTTGCTTCCAGCCGGCCGCGTAGTAAGCGCATGGTATAAGGCCGTCGATCATCCCGCCCGATACTCAAATCGGCGAGGGCTTGAAGCACCTCCCGGGTGGCAGCCTTGCTGCCTAACGGTTTGCTTAGGCTCGCAATAAATTCATCGGGAGATTTGGCCACCAAACCGCTTCGTTTGCGGCGCTTGATCGTATCCAGAGCGCAAATATCGGCTGAGCTTCTCTCTTCATCGGTAGTCGATGAAAGCAGTGAGACAACAAAAAATACCAGGCAATTGCCAATAAGCGAAAAAATCGAAATTCCACTCCAATTCAGTGTGTCCAGCGAGAGTGGAATGGTGCGGAAGGTGATGGGAATTATTAGATAAACAAACCAGATGGTAAATCCCACAGCGAGTCCGGCGATGAAACCCTTTTTGTTAGCCTGGGGCCAGTAAAGTATTGAGACTATTCCTGGCAGGAATTGAAAACACACCGCAAAAGCCGTCATGCCGATTAATTGAATACTGTTCCTTTCACCAGGCAGGTAATAGAACAGAAAGCCAGCCCAAATCACCGCGGTAATTAATATCCTGCGCTTCCACAGTAACCAGCGATAGATATCGTCATTAGCGCCAGGTTGATAAACGGGCAGAATGAGATGGTTCAGACACATATTGGAAAGAGCTAACGTGATAACAATAATGAGGCCGCTGGCAGCCGACAGGCCACCCAGATAACCGATCAATGTTATCAGCCCTGATTGGTATTCAGCTCCTATGGCAATCGAATAGTACTCCACAGGGACTGCTGTGCCTGACTGGATTCCGGCCCAGAGAATTGGTAATACTGGCAGGCTCAGCAAGAGAAAGTACAAAGGCAGCCCCCAACTGGCCGTTGCCAACCCCCGTTGTCCATAGCTTTCATTAAATGTCATGTAAAACATATGGGGCATGGCTACAGAGGCGGTAAAAAATAGCAGTGCCACGATGTGAAATGAGCTGAAATAGGCAGTTTCCTTCAGGCTGGAAATCAGTTCTGGTTGCCCTGCCAGCCACTCATTCATGGCACCCATGCCGCCAAATCCCCCATAAACAGCAAACGCGCCGACGATAAGGAAAGCGGCCAGTTTCACTACAGATTCAAATGCGATAGTGACCATCAGCCCATCGTGTCGCGAACGACCGGAGGAACCGAACAAGATGGCAAACAGGGTGATCATTATGCAGAAACTGAAAGCGAGAGCATCCTGTGAGGCTTCGGTTACCAGAATGCCGACGGTATCGGAAACTGCCCGTATTTGTAGTGCGATAAGCGGTGTAACACCGACCAGAATTACCGCCGTTGTTAGAGTACCTACCCAGGGGCTGCGGTAGCGGAAAGCAAGCAAATCGGCCAGAGAACTCAATTGGTATGTGCGCGTCAGATCGAGAATGGGTCTGAGCAATAGCGGCGACAGCAGGAAAGCTAATGAGATACCGATGAAATGAGCCAGGTATCCATAGCCGTCACGAAAGGCATTAGCCACAGAGGCATAGTAAGCCCATGCACTGGCAAATACCCCCAACGACAGAACATAAATTACGGGATGCCTGACAATTTTTTGTGGAATCCATCCCCGCTCAGTGGCGAAAGCGATGCCAAATAACAGCAAGAGGTAGCTGCTGCCGAAAGCAAACAGTGTGGTTAGCTCAAACCTCATCGGAATCCTGTTTCCTGTTTGACCAGGCGGCGACGCCGATAATCAGTAAACCCACCAGAAAGGGTCGATACCAGGCACCATCGGTCTGGTTAATCCAATCGACGCTGAGCATGAACAGTACGTAGATGACTACCAACAGGACCAAAACGGATCGAGGTATATACATTGTATATTTTCCTTAAGCCAACCAGTCCTGAGGGATATTAGCTAACTTGGGCACAGCCTGTATATCCCAGTTTTCCATTGCCCAAGCTAATTGTTGCAAAATCGGCATTTGTTCAAGTTCGGCAGGCGGGTTCTGACCCAGATATTTCAGCCCGAGGAATAGGGTCGATTGACTATTATCGAGGCAAACCGGCTCTGCGAAATGCTGTTTGCTTAGCTTCTGACCCAACTCATTCACTACAACTGGCACATGTCCATAGCAGGGAGTGTGGTAGTCCAATTTACTTTGCAGATAAATTTGACGAGGAGTCGAATCTAACAAATCATAACCACGGATTATATGGCTAACCTGCTGAAATTCATCATCCACCACGACCGCCAACTGATAGGCAAACAGTTTGTCTTTGCGTCTTATTACAAAGTCGCCGGTTTCTGCTTCTATTTGCTGGCTAAACTGCCCCTGGATAAGGTCATTAAATTCAATCATTACCGGTTCTGTCTGCAGCCGAATTGCGCTCGGGTCTTCTGGTAGGCAAATTTTGTTACGGCAGCTACCGTCGTAAACAGATCCCATAGCCTTCACCTGTTGCCGTGAACAAATACAGTTATAACAGAGCTTTTCTTTCTCTATATGTTCCAGTACTTCTCTATAGGCATCCAGTCTTGAACTCTGGTAAAGCACCACTTTATCCCAGTACAGGCCAAAAGCTTCCAACTGACGCAGTATCTCATCTGCCGCTTCTGGGGTTTCTCTTGGCGGATCAAGATCTTCCATACGCACGAGCCATTGCCCGTTACGTGTTTTTGCATCCAGGTAACTGGCTATGGCTGCCAACAAAGATCCAAAATGCAATGCACCTGTAGGGGATGGAGNAAACNTCCCGACGNAGTGAGGGGTTGAACTTTTACTACTCAGGCCATGGGAATTGGCATGGGAACTGATGGGTGAAGGCTGGCTCATATTCCCTCAGAATGCGCTGGGCGCAACCGGCGCGGGCAGAAGTAGGAGAGGATAAACCTGTTGGCTAGCTACCGAGCTGTTTTTCCTTGATTTCATCAAGAGNTTTGCAATCGATACACTTATTGGCTGTGGGACGCGCTTCCAGTCTCTTAATACCGATTTCTATTCCGCAGGAGTCGCAGAAACCGTATTCATCTTGTGCTATCGCTTCGACGGTGCTATCGATTTTCTTGATTAGTTTGCGTTCTCGGTCTCGCGTGCGCAATTCAAGGCTAAACTCTTCCTCCTGGGTTGCCCGGTCAGCCGGGTCAGGATAGTTAGCCGCATCGTCCTGCATATGATGCACAGTACGATCAACTTCCTGCATAAGCTGGTCTCGCCATGCCAGCAAAATGACCTTGAAATGCTCACGTTGCTTCTCGTTCATGTACTCCTCGCCTCTTTTCGGCTTGTACGGAACGAAATTTTTTAACAGTGGTTGAGATTCTGAGCTTTGACTCGTGGCCATGATCTCTTATGCCTCTAATGGGGACCTACAGTTTGTACTTGATTGCTCCCGCTCCGGTTAAGCGAGATAGCAGATTTAGCCGGAATTTTCATACACTAAGCCAGACAAAAGTACTATTACCAGAGTTTTCTTCTGCGCTAAAATTAGAAAGCTGGCTAAACTACCAGATTCTCACCTTGGATGCCATAAAAATATGCCGATTCAAAGGACTATCAATTACCACCACCGGTGAGGCAAATTAGCCCTACCGCGTTGCAATTTCCATCCACTATAATGACCTGGATTTCCAAATTCATTACCTCGAGCACAGCGGTGACAGATGTCCAGGAAAAAACTGCAATTACCTAGCCGACTTGTCCATATGGAACCGTTCCGAGTGATGACGGTATTGCAAAGAGCGATACAGCTGGAGGCTGCAGGTCGCAAGATAATCCACATGGAAGTGGGAGAACCTGACTTTTCAACTGCCAGGCCGATTGTAGAAGCCGGAATCCGGGCTCTGGACAGTGGATTGACACAATACACCGCTGCCGAGGGGATTGTTGAACTAAGAGAGGCAATATCAGCACACTACGCGAAGCACTATGGGGTGCAGATTGACCGGGATCGCATATTTATAACGCCAGGGGCCAGTGGGGGCCTGCTGCTGTTTACCAACCTGCTGGTAAATGCAGGGGAGGGTGTTTTATTGTGCGATCCGGCCTATCCCTGTTACCGGAATTACATTTACATGGTGGGAGCTGAGCCGCAACTGGTTCCTGTGGGCATAGAGACCAATTTCCAACCCTCGGTGGCATCGCTGAATAAGCACTGTAAATCAAATACAAGCGGATTGTGGCTGGCTTCGCCAGGTAATCCTACTGGCACTATACTGCAGCGCAATGATTTGGTGGAAACCCTGGAGTGGGCAGAGGGGAAAAAGTTAAACGTGTTAGTAGATGAAATTTATCACGGGCTGCATTACGTGGATGACCTGCCATCTGCGCTGGAGGTAGATACCGATACTTTCGTTGTGAATAGTTTTTCAAAATATTTTGGCATGACCGGTTGGCGTCTGGGCTGGGTGGTCGTGCCGTCTGAATACCAGGAGATTGTGAGTACTCTGGCACAAAACCTCTATATCTCCGCTTCCTCAATTGCCCAGTATGCTGCACTGGCCGCATTTGAGGAGGACTCATCTGCAATTTTGGAGCAGCGCCGGGATTCTTTTCGCCGTCGTCGAGATTTTCTGAGCACTGCTTTGAAAGGTTTAGGATTTACCCTGCCTGATGATATCCAGGGTGCATTTTATATCTACGCGGGTATCGAAAATTTTTCCGATGACAGTGAAAAATTCTGTGCCGATATTCTGGAAGAACATGGTGTAGCGATTACCCCTGGCAGGGATTTCGGTGAGTCAGACAGTTCTCTATTTGTTCGGTTTGCATTCACCACCGATCTGGATAATTTGCAGTTAGGAGTCGAGCGCCTGACCAGAGCGCTACGCAAAGCCCACTGAAATAGTTATGAAGATTGATCCAGCGTTACAGGAAGGCGTACTGGAAAAGCGCTATAAACGCTTTCTGGCTGATGTAAAGCTAACTGGAGGGCAGTTGCTGACACTACACTGCCCTGACACTGGTTCTATGAAAAATTGTCAGGCCCCCGGAAGTAGAGTCTGGTTTTCCACTGCTGCCAATCTCAAACGCAAGTATCGCCACACGTGGGAAATAGTAGAAGTGCAGAATAAGCATCTGGTTGGAATTAATACCGGTCGGGCTAATTCCCTGGTCAGGGAAGCGATCGAAACCAGCGTTATAAAAGAACTTGGTGGATATGAAAGTATTCGAGCTGAAGTACCCTATGGAAAACCAAAAATACCTAACAGCAGGCACGGTAGTCGGATAGATTTCCTTTTGGAGGGCAGTAACAATCCACAAAAGAGTGATTGTTATGTTGAAGTTAAGAATGTAAGTCTTGGAGTAGGCAATGGCCTGGGGCTTTTCCCCGATGCAGTGACAATTCGCGGACACAAACATCTACAGGAGTTGATTGACGTACGTAAAGCAGGCAATCGGGCCGTGCTCTGTTTTTGTGTTCAGCATACAGGGATTAATCGCTTGCAACCGGCCGATGAGATTGATCCGGAATACGGGCGTCTTTTGCGCCTGGCCAGCGAGACAGGTGTGGAATTGATTGCCTATGGGGCGAATGTTGACACTGATCTGTCGGTGATTGAATTGACCCGGAAACTGACGGTTGAACTACCAGTTTGATCTAAACTTACCAATCGCACGTTAATCGGAAGAATATCTCGAGTGGGTGACGCGCTCTATGCCCGGGTAACGGGCAGGCCCTTAGCTCCAGATCCAGTTCATGGACCAGAGACAGGTCACGCTCGTGTTGTTCATAAACGGTATCTATGAATAGTGCCTGTCGGGAAATTCCATCTGCCAATAAGTAGGAAAAGGTTGCCGATGTCTGATCAAACAGCTGTTTAAAAATGATTGAATTAATCATGGGCATTACTGCCTGCTTGCAGTCGCATGTGTCGAAGCTCAGGGAAGAATTTGGACACGCCAGTGTAGCAGACAGCACTATTGGGTTGATATGTCAGAGCCAGTAACCTTCAAAGAATGGATTAGAGCGGTTGGGGAGCACGTAAAAGATGGTCTTCAACCATCACCAGACCATCGACAATGGTGAAGGGCACACTCTGCAAGTACTGGCCCTGGCAAGGGCCAGCCACACACTGACCAGTTTCGATTCGAAACAGCGCACCATGGGTGGAACACTGAATCAGCTCGCCAGCATTGTCCAGGAAGCGATCTTCTTCCCACTCCAGCGGTGTTCCGAGGTGTGGGCAGCGATTCCAGTAAAGGTACACCTGGCTATCTTTCTTAACCGCGATTAGATAGAAGTTGTTTACTTCCAATCCTTTTGCACAATCCTCAATAATGTCATCAACGTTGGCTACGCAAATCATCAGGACAATGCAGCCTCGATATCTGTCAGCAAATCTTCTGTGTTCTCAATGCCAACGGAGAACCGCACCATAGAATCGGCAATACCCATTGATGCCCGCCGCTGGGCACCCATCTCGTAATAAATCGTGTGGGCAACGGGTATGGCGAGCGTGCGGGTATCGCCCAGATTGCTTGAGGCTACAACGCAATCCAGTTTGTTAAGAAAGTCGAAACAATCAAATTCGTCTTGTAGGTCAAGGCTAAATATTGCGCCGAATCCACTAAATAGAGATTTCGCCAGTTCGTGCTGCGGGTGGCTCTGCAATCCAGGATAGTAAACCTGTTTCACCTTGGGGTGATTTTCACAAAGCTGGGCAAGGGCCATCGCATTGGCACAAGCTTTATCAACTCTCATAGTGAGAGTTTCCGATCCTACTGCAAGGTGGTGAGCAGCCTCAGGGCCTAGAGTTGCACCCATGTCGCGCAGGCCCTTCTTTTTGATTTGGGTTACCGCCCACAGATTTTCATCTCCGGTCTTGTAGATGTCGTAAATGTTGGGAAATCCAGTCCAGTCATATAGCCCGGTATCCGTAATAGCGCCTCCAAGGGCATTGCCATGACCGCCGATGTATTTGGTAAGTGAATTTATCACCAAGCTGGCTCCTACATTTTTTGGCTGGAACAAATGCGGAGTCGTTAAAGTGTTATCGACAAAATAGATTAATTTACGCTCGGCACATAATTGACCAATCGCCTCAAGATCANCAATCTGAGTAGCCGGGTTGGCTATAGTCTCAACGAATACCAGTTTTGTGTTTTCCTGGATGGCGTTTTCAACTTCGCTAACGGCTGTGGCATCGACGAAGCTGACTTCGATGCCAAGGGTTTGCAGGGTCAGAAACAGACTGTTGGTATTGCCAAACAGATAAGTGCTAGAGACGATGTGGTCTCCCTGTCGCAGGAGCGAGAGCAAGCTCGACGTAATTGCCCCCATGCCGGTTGCAAATGCTACTGAGGCGATTCCGCCTTCCATATTTGTTATACGCTTCTGCAAGGCAGTAACGGTGGGATTTAGCTGTCGACCATAGTTGTAGCCAGCCCGTTTACCCTGGAAAACTTCTGCCAGGTGGTGCGCATCTTCATAGCCATAGGCTACCGACGGATGAATTGCCTTGTGCAATACGCCGTGTTCCGGATTGTCCCGGCGGTCAGAGTGCAAATTTGTGGTAGTAAAGCCTTTTTTGGCCATGACTACAGATTCCTGATCTGATTGTGTTGGATAAATTGCTGGCGGTGTTATACACCAGCACTATTTATAATGGAAGCGATTCCAAAATACTTCAATAACATTAATTGCTTACGGAGCTCTCTGGCTGGAATTATCCGCTTTAGACTGACAACTTAAACACAGGCTGGACTCGGGCTGAGCTTGCAAGCGCAGCAGGGCGATAGCTTCATCGCATTGTCTGCAATATCCATAATCGCCATTGGCGAAGTTGCTAATTGCCAGATTCACCTTTTTCAATCGTTGCCGTGCCTTGTTACGAGTAGAAACAGCCATACTCTGTTGTTGAATTGCGTCCATCCGAGTCACGCGTCCAATCACGGACTGATCCAGTTCCACTATGCCGGCTGCCTCCTTATTGTTGGACAACTGTTTTTCCAATTCGGTTCTAATTTGCAGCAACTGCTTTTTAAGTTGTTGCAATTGTTCTTGCTCAAGTTCTTCCATAGGCCGACTGTTGAGTTGAATAAATAGGGTCAGGTCTGCATTAGATCAATGCGCTTTGCAATACGGAGTTCTCTGCACGGCCTGCAGGATGCATTTTTGCACTTGCAAAGTTACTTGCCCGGAGACTTCCTAAAAGATAGTGAACAGTGGCCGGGAAAATACCTGCTCTTCTATTTCCTGAACTCGGTATTGATATTCAGTGCTGTTCCTGTCTTGAAAAATTGCGTTGAATTCAGTCTCGGATAAACCATCTCTGTTGCTGCCGACTTCGGGCATGTAGTCTGTTTCGTTCTGCAGGTTTGACAATCTTTCCTGCATCAGAATTGCGGTTTCCACATCTCTGGTGGCCAGACTCGCAAGGGCAACGCCAGCGATGTTAGCAGTTAAGTCTGAAAAGCTGAATCCTGATCTATATCGGGCATCGTAGGCTTCTTTGGTAGTGGCTAATAGCTCAGCGAATTCGGCACCGGCAGATGCTGTGATGGCGGCGATAGAAACGAGGTGCTGGGCCAAATCCTGCCGCCTCAGTAATCTGACTTCTATATAGCGTGCTGGTGTTAAATTGGCGTCCTCGAACTCACCCAATAACTGCTGAATATCCTCGTTGTTTACATAGATAGCAAGTGTTTGAAAGAGTGTGCGGTTTTCGGCTATGGGATCGCTACCGTTTGCACTATTCTCGCGGGCAGCTGTGAACAAGGGTTTAAGAAACTCGTTTAGGGATACTGCACGTCGATTCTCGGGGATCTGCGCGGCCACTGAGGATAGTATCTGGTAGTGTTTGATAATCCTGAGCCGATCCTGCTCCGAGATGAATAATTGCTGAGCGTGATCCCCAATTCGGTCCAGCAAGGCGGGTTCCCATTGCAGTTCAACATCAACCAGATCCCGGGTGAGGTTTACGCGCTGGATATTGGATAATAGTTCACTGAAATCCTGATAATAGAGATTGGTTGCCAGATACTGATTCTGTATTCGCTGGCGTAAGTAGCGCAGCAAGCGGTCTGGCAGTTTTAAATTTCCTAGATACAGGGCCTGTAAATCCAGCTGCGCATCCGCTTGCTGGAACTCAGCCCTGAGATTCAGATAGAGCGGAATAAATGTATTATTCAGGCGCACGCTTAGCCGGGTGGTAAGAGCCTCTTCGGCAAAGGACAAATCGGCTGCGAGCGGGGTTGATAATTCCACCAGTTCGACACCGTAGCGCAACAGCAAATTCAGCTCCTCGTGCGTGAGTACTACATGATGCATGCCGGGATTGTTCGGCGTGCTTGGTGCGCTCTCCAATAGCAGTTGCTGGACCCGTGAGATTTCCGAATTGGTAAGATCGGGTGCAGGGCTTACCGTCGCGCCGGTCTGCAGGGAAATCAGCAAGATCACAATTGGCGCACTTAGCAAAAGCACACTTAGTGATCTCAGCAGATATCTGGAAAAATTCAGCCAAAATGGGGACATGACAGCTTTAAGACTTACGCAAGATTGAACATTGAATCCCTCAAAATCGTGCCGATAACACTTATTACTAGGATTTTGTGTGATTTTACTGGCAAATGATGTCTTTATCGCTATAAAGTATGACAAAATCTGCAAAATTGGAAATTTCTGTGAGATTTAATTTATTTATCGAGAGCTTGGCGCTACACTCGAGTCTCTCAGTTGTCCAGAGCTTACCGCCCCCAAGGAGAAGGTCATGAGTTCCCATTCTTCCCTCCGGAACCGCCTGCCTACCGGAAGATTGCATCGCACGCGCACTTTGTTGGTGGCTACCCTGCTGGTGGTGCTTGGTGCCTGTACTTCCCAGGCTGCCAGGGATGCTGAAATTGCTGCACAGGAGGCAGAAATATTGGCGCAGCAGCAAGAGGCTGCTCTAGTGGAAGAGCAACTGGCTCGAAGACTAGCCGCGGAAGAAGAAATACGGCGTAACGCAGCGGAGGCTGAGCGTGCCCGGCAGCAGGCAGAGCGCGAACGCCTGGTTGCACAAGCCAGGGCGAGAGAGGATGCAGAACGGCGCCAGCGAGAGGAAGAAGAACGTCTGGAGAGACTACGCCTGGAAGAACTGGCACGGGTAGCGGCAGAAAGGGAAGAAAAATTAGAACGTATAGCTGAACTTGAACAACAAATAGCAGCTATCAATGCTACTGCTACCCGCGATGAAACGTCGAACGAGATCATGCTCGAAGCNATNGCTGTCGCAGAACAATTGCTGGATGTATTGACCGAAGAGCAGGTCAAATATGAAGATACAGATGCTGATGGAAATACTGTACAGCCATTGTCAAAAGAATTGATAGCCGAGCTGGAAAACATTAAAAATGATCTTGTGAGACAAGTTAATAGCCAACAATAGTATTATGCGCTTTCCTCAGTATGATCAGCTACCCTGGGGCTCAAGCCATGGGCGATAATGTAGTGGATTTTGACAGCGAGAAACACAATCACCAGTTCAAGCGTAAGGAAGCGAAAGCGGATGCCATTCGACAGGCATTTCGTCAGGCCCGAGGCGAGTCCGACTCGGGAAACCCCAGGCGTAAGAAGAAATCTAAAAAACGCAAGTAAGCTCGAAAGAAATATTCATCAGACTCGAATGAATCGCTAGCTGTTGCCAGTCTTCCCCTCGATGAGCTGCATCCCCTGTCAAAGCGGGCTTTTAAGCCGCCGCAAGCTTTGTTTGTAAAGCCTGTTATGGTAAAGTGCGCGCCTTTGAAATAAACATTCAATTCTGGGGAGAAATTTTTAGATGCCGGGCATAACAATTACAGTAACCACAGTTCTGTCCCTGCTGGGCTTGGGCATCGCATTTTTCTTCATGAAAAGGGTTACGAGCGTACCGCTTGATTTGGGTCTGGAGGAGAAAGACGCGACTCGTCTCAGGTTCATTCACGGAGCGATTGCTGACGGTGCAATGGCTTTTTTGAAACAGGAATATAAAGTACTGACAATATTCATGCTGGCCTTCGCAGTCATCATAGCCTTATTGATTAATGATACGCATACGCCGGATATCCACGAAGGTATTTATACAGCGCTGGCTTTTCTCTTTGGCGCCGCCATTTCGATTGCCTCTGGTTATATTGGCATGAAAGTAGCAACTCAGGGCAACGCTCGTACCACAGTCTCCGCCAAGAAAGATATTTCTCATGCCTTCGATGTAGCAATTAACTCCGGTGCGGTGATGGGTTTTGCACTGGTGGGTCTGGCTACTCTCGGGCTCGTGCTCATTTACGTTGTTATGCGTTGGTTACTGGCGGATTTGGGTCAGGAGAACAACCATATTTTGATGGAAGTCATTGCTGGTTTTGGACTGGGCGGATCCACCATCGCACTCTTCGCCCGTGTAGGCGGCGGAATCTTTACCAAGGCAGCCGACGTGGGCGCTGATCTGGTAGGCAAGGTTGAGCAGGGTATTCCCGAAGATGATCCGCGCAATCCAGCCGTGATCGCCGATAATGTGGGAGACAATGTTGGCGATGTGGCCGGGATGGGTGCGGACCTGTTCGGCTCCTGCGCAGAGAGTACCTGTGCTGCAATGGTTATCAGCGCAGCGGTTTTTGCTGCCGATCCCAATGCATTGCTTTATCCGATTCTAATCAGCGCAGTGGGTATTCCAATCAGCCTGATCACCAAGTTACTGGTGAACGTTAAGACTGAAGATGAAGTGGCTCCGGCATTAATGAAACTCCTGATATATTCCAGTATCGGCATGGCAGTGGTGATATTTTTCTTCACCATGGCTTTAGTGCCGGAGTTCTTCGAGTTGAATGGCGAGAGTTATACCAATATGGGTGTCTACTTTTGTTTCCTGGCCGGGTTGATTGCAGGATTAGCAGTTGGATTGCTAACCGGCTATTACACTTCGGAGAAATACGCACCGGTGCAGGAAGTGGCGAAATCCTGTGAAACAGGTGTGGCTACCAATATCATTTATGGCCTGGCTCTGGGTTATAAGAGTACGGTACTCCCGTATCTGGCCATTGCAGCAAGTATTTTTATTTCCTGGGAACTCGCGGGCATGTACGGCATTGCGATAGCCTCTCTGGGTATGCTCGGCACATTGGTTCTTACACTGACTATTGATGCCTATGGCCCGGTTGCCGACAATGCCGGTGGCATCGCGGAGATGGTTGGGCTGGAGAAAGAAGTAAGGCGCCGCACCGATATTCTGGACTCTGCAGGCAATACTACAGCGGCCATAGGCAAGGGATTCGCCATTGGTGCTGCCATTTTGACTTCTCTGGCGCTGTTTGCCGCCTTCATATCGATTGCCGGCACGTTGAGGGGCGAAGCCATTAGCATGAGCCTGTTGGATCCGCTGGTTTTTACTAGCCTATTCATTGGTGCCGTGTTGCCATTCCTGTTCTCTGCCATGACCATGAAATCAGTTGGTAAAGCCGCCTTCGCTATGATCGAAGAAGTACGTCGGCAGTTCAAGACAATTCCGGGCATCATGGAGGGTACTGGTGAGCCTGATTATGCGCGATGTGTTGCTATTTCAACCCAGGCCGCATTAAAAGAGATGATTGCGCCAGGCGTTTTGATAATGGGCTCACCCATCGTGGTCGGTTTTCTGTTCGGGGTCGAGGCCGTGGCTGCATTGCTAATCGGATCTCTGGTTGCCGGGGGGGTGCTGGCCATTGCTTCATCAAACAGTGGTGGGGCATGGGATAATGCCAAGAAATTTATCGAGGCAGGAAACCTCGGTGGTAAGGGCTCCGAAGAGCACACCGCTGCGATTGTTGGTGATACCGTGGGAGATCCGATGAAGGACACTTCGGGGCCATCACTCAATATTCTGATCAAGCTGTCGGCGATTCTCAGTCTGGTATTTGCCCCGTTTTTTGTTCAGTACGGCGGTATTTTGTTGGGTTAGAAAATAGTTGGGTTAGAAAATAGTAGGACAAGCGAATATAAAAAAGGAGTCATATGACTCCTTTTTTATATTCGGAAATTCAATTCAGTACGTTATTGAAGTCGTCTTGATTCGAAATGATACAGTACCCACTCGTTGTAGCGGTGGGCTTCGGCTGTACTGAGATCGATCCAATCCGTAGTCACAGTTTTTACGCACTGGTATATGCGGAAGGAATCCGTGTCCTCGATGATCAGATTTCGCACTGAGGGATTGAGTGTGTAATTGGATATCTCAACCAATTTCCAGCTTTCTTCCATAGTGCGGGATATGCATTCATCTCCGGATAGTAAGTC
>PBTO01000044.1 GCA_002726595.1 Gammaproteobacteria bacterium
AATCAGACCTCCGGTGCGTCATTCCGCATCTTCGTGGATCTACGAGACTGGGATAACACACTGGGGATGAATAATCCCGGCCAGGTCGGCGACCCGGACAGCCCGCTGTATGACAATTTGTTTGAGCTTTGGGCCAACGATAAAGTATTCCCGGCGTTCTTCTCGCGAGGGAAAATTGAAAGCGTGCTGTACGAGCGTCTGGAGTTGCGACCATAGGAAAAATGGGACAGATCCTGAGGAATCTCCATTAGAATTTAATGCGCATTGCCTTTGCATTGGTGAGTTTACACTCCTATCCTAGCTAGTTGATGCGTGTATCGGGGATTGGGGAGGGGATACTGTTTTTCCGTTCCTGTGGGCCATCCCTGGCCCGTCCCGCGCTTCATCCCTGGCGCTAGTCACGAAAAAACAGTATCCCCTCCCCAATCCCCTGTCGAGTTCACTGTTCTTTTTGCTGCACCTTTTTGCTCCTCCTCCGGCACCTTTTTGCTCAATCCTCGGCCGGGTAGGCATGAACCTCGATGGTCAGATGATCGAGCCTGATTGATTGCCGCAGTTTTTCCTTATAGTGGCTGGGTGGCTTGGGATCGATCGCCACCACGGAAACCATTGCTGAGTGAATTCCGGGACCCACCGACCACACGTGCAGATCAACCACGCGGCTGGTGCCTTCTCCCTCGATGCTTTGCTTGATTTGCTCACGGGTCTCCAGCGAGCCCTGCTCATCCAGCAAAATGGAGCTGGTAGATTTTAATAAGCCGATAGACCAGCGAGCTACCAGGATTGCACCGACTATACCCATCAACGGGTCCATCCAGATGGCGCCGAAATATTTGCCAATTAACAGCGCAAAGATTGCCAGAAGGGAGGTCAGTGCATCGGCCAACACATGCAGATAGGCCGACATTAGATTGTGATCATGGTGATGACCATGCCCGTGTTGATGGTCATGACTGTGGTTATGCTGGATGCCAAGAATGAACACCGACGCGCCGTTTACCAACAGACCGAGTACAGCAACGAAGATGGCCTGATTAAAGGCTATGCTCACCGGATTAAACAATCTGATGACGCTTTCCCAGGCCATCAGAACTGCAAAAACTGCCAACAAGACCGCTCCGGTATAACCTCCCAGCGTGTTGACCTTACCGGTGCCGAAGCTGTACTTGTCGTTTTGTGCATGCTTGCGGGCGTAGATGTAGGCAAAGGCGTTAATGCCGAGTGCCACCGCATGGGAGCCCATATGCAGGCCATCTGCCAGCAAGGCCATCGAACCAAATACCAGGCCAGCGGCGATTTCAACCACCATCATGATGCCGGTTATGGCGATGACTATCAGGGTGCGAGTCTCGCCCTGTCGTTTCTGATCCTGGCCAAAGCTATGGGAGTGCTTCCAGGATTCCAGTTTATGTTCTTGCATTTCCTCGCCTGTTATTCCTTGCTGCCAGGGGTAGATTGTTCTCCATACTGCGCATATTACCGCAACCGCATTACCTCTGAATGCCTAATTACGCTATGGTATCGCCATGCCGCGCATACTAATCACAGGATTTGAGCCATTTGATGGCAGAACCGGGAATGCCTCCTGGGTGGCCGTCAGCGCTCTGGTAGCTGATATGGCAGATTCCGAGGTAATCGCGGTGGAACTACCTGTGGTTTGGGGCAAGCCCAAAGATCTGTTACTGAGTGCCATTGAGGAAAACTCACCGGAGTTGATACTCAGCATGGGCGAAGGCAAACCGGGCTCGTTTCAACTGGAGTCATTGGCACACAATACACGTAAGTCACGGCCCGATAATAACGACTGTCTGCCAGCTTCTGCGCTTGTCGAGCAGGCGGGCGTGGATAAGATAAGCAGTTCGGTGAATCTGCAAAAAGTACGCGAGCTTCTGGTGAAAAAAGCGATCCCGGCGGAAGTTTCAACCGATGCGGGGGGCTTTCTGTGTGAAGAAACCCTGTATTTGCTGGAATCCTTTTGCATGGATCTACCAACGGTCGAAGCGGTAATGTTTGTCCACTTGCCACCTTTGGGAACGGAGTTAATATTTAAAAATCAACTGCGACAATGTGACGCAGAACTATTACTTGAATTTAGCCTCGATGTGTTTGCTATAGTAACGACACTGCATGAGATGAAACTGCTACTTTCAGAAAGTGCAAACTGATAAAGTAATGACAGCCAACGAACGATAAACACATACCAGAAGGGTGGGATGAGAATGCAACGATTAACACTGAGTTTTATGGGATTGATTTTCCTTGCTTCGAGCGCACTCGCTGTAGAAGAAACAAATTCGGCCCTGGCCGAGGTATTAAATTTTCGCCAATACAACGAAAATTTTGCCAGTTCCGGTCAACCCACAGTAGACCAGTTCCAAACCATAAAAGACAACGGCTTCGAGCGCATTGTTTATATCGCATTTACAAATGGCAATGCAGTACCCGATGAAGACCAGATTGTTAAGGGCCTGGGGATGGAATATATGCAGGTCCCGGTAGATTTTGGCAATCCGCTTCCCAGTGATTTCTATGCTTTCGCCGATTCGGTGCAGCGGGACACCGGCAAGAAGACACTGTTGCATTGTGCGGTGAACGCGCGCGCTACGGCGTTCAGTTTTCTCTATCGGGTGATTTACGATGACGTCGCCGTGATTGATGCCAAGGCTGATATGAATACTGTCTGGCAACCCAATGCCGTGTGGCGTGATTTTATCTTCGAAGTGCTGGCGCAGAATGGCAAGTCACCGGAATGCCCGACCTGTGACTGGACTCCACCCCCGCCCAGGAACCAATAGCTGGCTTACATACTGCGAGTTGAATGTTGGTGCCTGCATGTCGTAAAAGTTCTGCTGGCACAAAAAAAGATGAGCCCATCNCTGAGCTCATCTTTTGTTTGTTACAGGCTTATCTGAACCCTGGTCGAGGTACTAGTCAGATCCACCCTGATCTGTATTTTTCCATGAGTAAAATCCCATGAACATTTCTTCCCAGCTTTGTTCGCCCCAATTAACCTCGATGTTAGGGTCGGGATTGAAGGCATTCTGGGATGAGTTATCGAAAGCACCCACGGCAACAATCTTGGTTCCTGCCGGTACAAACATGGGCTCTTCCAGTTCGTGGGCCAGTTGCCAGTTAAACGAGAAAGCAGGAATAGAAACAATCAATTCCTCGCTGCCATCTGGATAAACCGCGGTGAACTTCATACGCTTGCCACGGAAATGCATATGCGGCATCAGACTGTAAATCTCGGCATCATTAGGCACTATTGTGGTGAACTCTAACTCATAGTCTTTAGCCTGCGCCGGAATATCAAGCGCGAAGGAGTTGCCAACACCGCCAGACATGCGCTCCTTCGGCACAACACCCTCGTCATAGAAATAAATACCAACCTGCGTGGTATCCACAGTTTCCTTGCCAGAAGTGGTGTAGTGCATCTGCAAGCTCAGCGTTGAACCGGCTTTCAATAAGCCACCAACACCTTCGGGGTTTAATGAGATGCTAGTGCCTGGCGCATAGCCTGCGAGAGAAGCGGAATCTGGATCCGAGNTGCCGCCAAGAAATAAACCGATATCGATCTCGGGGATCGAAGTAAAAATTTCACCGATGTCGGATTGTTCGCCAGCCGCCATAGCTGCAAACAGTTGCGTGCGAACAGCCTGTGCTCTTTCCTCAGGCAGTTCGTCCAGCACATTCATTAGAATCTGCTGAAAATCAGGTGCCCCTTCTGGCGGAATTACGGAAGTAATTACATGGTGTACAACCGCAGAATCCCCAGGAGCTATCTGGCTGCCCCTAATCCAGACATCTTTTTCCAGATTCAGATCAATGGGAATATCCATGTAGTCCAGAACACCTGTTGCAGGAATAGCAGTGGGTGGAATCTGTACTATCAGGTCCGGCTCACCGAGTACCCATTTGCTTTCGGGCCACACCAGTTGTGCAAGAGGATCATTTTCACTATCAACCTGAGATCCGGCGTTAACCCAGTGGACCAGCTTCTGCATGTCCTCGTCATTCAGATTCATCTCGTTTTTCATCTTGTGACCAATCTTGTTGTCGATTTGTCCCGGTGGCATGCGCTTGGTTAAAATCACTTCACGGATCATGGGTGACCAGCCCTGTACGGCCAGATTGCTATCCATCGCAAATGGTGCGATGCCGCCTTCACGGTGACAGCTGGCACAACCCTCGGCGATGATCGGTGCAATGTCGTTTTCGTAGGATAGAGACTGGTGTGCTTCTGCTGTGAAAAATTCAATTGCGGCACCGGTGCTCGCTACTGTAACCAGATCGCCCTGGTTGCCAAGGATAGCCTGCTCGAGAGTTTGCTCCAGCCGATCCTGAATGGGACCGCGGTATAACACTTCAAAACTTGCGGGGTTGTACACAACCGCTTCATCGAGGCGGGTAATACCAAGCATCTCGGTAACGAGTTGCGTATCGTCCATCAGGATCGGGAGGTTAATGCTTTGCGCAAGTGCGTCTTGTTGCACGTCGGCACGATTGATATTCAGTCCCGGGTTCATCAGGAAAAATACCACACCGCGTTCCTGGTACTTTGCCTGTAGGGCCTGGAAGTCAGCGAGGTAATCATCCGAGCCGATAGCCATTGGCAAGATCACCACGGCGCTCTGGTCGTCATACCAGGTCATGTGGTGGGATGCACCCTGATGGTCGATCAATGCAAAGTCACCGACCCGCTCGCCTGCATTGACAGCAGCAGCGAACATGGAGATAAGTGCACATAGAATCAATTGAATAGAATTTTTCACGAAAAGCCCCCTTAAAAATGGCTCTGTTAAATTATGTTAAGCAGAAAAAAGTACACTCAGTTTACCGTATTTTTTTACGTTTGTAGTTTTTTTTACAGCAGCGGAAAATAAAATCATCTGGCCCTCCCGCAGCCCCTGAGTTTAAAGGTCTATAGGGAATCTAGTAACTTCTTGCTGCGGAGACTTTTGTGCCATTACAGAACAAAATTAGTTACTGATTTCTGTTGCTCTGTACAATCCGGTTTATTGACAGAATATTGACGTCTCTTCCACCATATTAAATGTTAGATAAAATTACCTGCTTGCTGTCACATTCATTCGCACCGAGTACAGCCCGGTTCTTGCAGTCATGTAAAGTGTCCTGCCGTCAGCGCCACCGAATCCTACATTAGCTGGATTCTGAGGTGCCTGGATAAACTCAATGGCTTCGCCGGCCTGATTATAAATGGTGACGCCGCCGCCCCAGGTCATGTAGACATTGCTATTTTGATCCATTGTCATGCCATCGGAACCCTGATCGGCGAATTCCTCTCGATTGGAAAGCGAGCCATCGGCACCAATGGAGTATTTGAACACCTTACGCAGCTGTGTGTCGGCCACATAGAGCGTACGTCCATCTTCTGTTCCCACAATGCCATTTGGTTTACTTAGATTTGCTGCCATGCGCGTTACCGTGTTGTGGTCCGGTGAGATGCGGTAAACGTGTTCGCCATCTTGCGGGGGCTCGCCTTCAGGAAAGCGGTAACGGGGATCGGTAAAGTAAATACTACCGTCAGGATGGGCCCAGACATCGTTGGGACTATTGAAGGGCCTGCCATTATAGCTGTCCGCCACAACGGTAATATTGCCGTTGGCATCCATGCTGGTGATGCGCTGACCCGATTGCTCACAAATCAGCAAATTGCCGTTCAGATCCAGAGTCAGGCCGTTGGCGTTGTTGCTCGGTGCGTAGGCGATGGAAATATCGCCGTTAGCTGCGAGCCTGTGTACACGGTTATTGTCGATATCGGTGAAGAATAGATTGCCTGACTTGTCGGCGACCGGGCCTTCGAGAAAAAGAAAATCCCCGGCGACTTCTATCACTTCTGCCCCATTGGCAAGCAAACCGGAATTTCCAGATACCGCCGGTTGGCCCACAGATGTTGTGCTAATTGCGGCCGGAATTATGAGTTTAATTATAAATTTCCAGTTCATGGTACCGGATCCCCTCTCAGACTAATCAGGTGAAAAAATGACCTAGTTGTTCATATCCTGAAAAGAGTCTACTTCAGTTGTCGATGCTTACAAAGTATTGCGCTTGCTACAGGCTTTATAATTGAGAGTTTTCACAATAGAATCTACTTTTGGCACTGACCGGAGTAAACACTGATGGCACAGAAAATAAAGCTTCATAGATCGACCCGGGCTGTGGTGCTACCCGCTTCGCTAAGCGGGAAGGTGATGATACTGCCGGAAATTAGTTAAATAGAGGTGAGCCCGATGCAAATTGCACTACAACAGATAATTGCCCGATGCAATGTGTTAGCAATTTTCGCTGGATCAGTTGTTCTGTTTTGCATTGCGTTGTTACCGCTTCAGCTCAACGGACAGGACCAGGCCTGGTTCGGAATTCCGCTGCCTCCAGGATTCACGCCGCACAATAACCCCGCCATAATTGGTACCCGGGGCCCGGCACCGGCGGTAGTACCAGCAGGAGAAGAGAATTTCACCGAGCTGAGTGGTCAGGAAATCATCCGGGATCTGGAAACAATCGTGGCATTCTCTCGGGCCAGTCGTGAGAGCCAGGAACTCGGTGGTGAGCAGTTGTGGGGGCGGGTCAGTGGTTTTCCATCCGGTGACAGAGTAGTTGAATGGGGCGCTACCCAATTGCGTAACGCCGGCGTAGCCGAGGTAAGAGTACAGGAACTATCCCAGCAGGAAGATGCCGCGCTGTGGTTGCCGGAAAATTGGGAAGTTCGCCTGCTGGGAAATGAGCTCTATGGGCCAGGCAGTCAGGATGTAGTGCTTGAAACAGCGATGGCGCTGGCACCTTCTAACATCGTTTCCGGACAACTAACCGCCCCAGTTGTCTTTGTCGGCACAGCCAGCATAGCTGAGCTACAGTACATCGATGTGCGCGGCAAGATCGCGGTACAGCATATAACTCCCCAGGCGCACATGGTGTTCGAGCGCAGCAAGGCGGTGCCTCGGGCGCAGGAACTGATGGCACGAGGTGCGGTAGCGGTGTTGAACGCTGTGGATCAGCCGGGCAATGAGCGAGCGCGTGATTTCAGCAATTGTGGTAGTCCCTGTTTCAATCTCGGGGGGCGCGATGGCTGGTTTCTGGAATCGGTGATGAATGCGGCACAGGCAGCTGGCTCGCTAGCTGAATTGCAAATGCAAATCAGTCTGCAAACCCGATCCCACTCCGGACTTAGCGCAAAGAATGCCATCGGGATAATCGCCGGTTCTGGTAGTGCAGAAACCATCGTACTAAACGCTCATGCCGATGCCTGGTTCGATGGTGCTGGAGACAATGGCGATGGGTTGGCAGTACTGCTGAGCCTGGCTAAACATTTCGCCAAACCGGAAAACCAATTAGAGCGTACATTGGCTTTGGTCATTAGTGCAGGACATCATAGCTCGGGGCTGAATGGTCCCAGAAACGCAGTTAGTATGAACCCTGACATCTTTACCAATGCCCTGTTGGTGTTTAATCTTGAACATGTGGCGCAGCGTAATCTCGTGCCAGCCAGAAGTCTGTTTGATGACGGGTACAGGGAATTTGTTGCCGACTCAGGCGAGGCGCCTATCGTCGCCGGGATAACCAACCAGTCGCCATATCTGGAAGAATTATTCCGGCTTGGCGTGCAACGTTATGGTACCAATTTTGTATCGGGGGCCTCGACTATGGCCAGCGGAGAAGGGGGCGGCTATCGCAGCGCCGGAGTACCCATTGTCACAACCATGCAAGCGCCTCCTTTGTATCACACCAGTGGCGAAGTGCTGTCTGCCATTTCAGTTCCAGGTTTGGAGAGAATGGCTCGCTTCATGTCGTTTTTTGTGAAACAGGTAGACAAAGCAGGCAGGAATCAGATCGAACCATAGCCATCAATAGCAAGAAAGAACGACGAGTTTAATTGTTTGTCACCTAGTACCTCGACCAGGGTTAATTTTGGAGTGCAGAGTTCACCAGACTGTTCAGCGTTAGGCGCAGTAACGCAGGCCTAGCACCGCTAAGTCAAGTTGCTGCAACGCCACAATGG
>PBTO01000045.1 GCA_002726595.1 Gammaproteobacteria bacterium
CCAGGTGTCGACAAAATCCCAGATAGATTCTTGTTGCGGGATCAAGTTTATTTTCAGCTTTACTGTTGCTAAAAAATGCAACCAGACCTACTACCAGTGCAGTAGAAAACAAGACCAGCAATAACAACAATGAGTTGGACAGTTCACCAAAAAATCTGCCCAAAAACAGTCTTTGCAGCTCCTCATCATAATTTAGCACCCATATAAACCACCTGTAATTGATGGCATCCAGCCGAAGTCTTAACTGGCTCAGCAGCGGACTATCACTGAAATACAGCATAGTAAATAGCTCGTCAATCAGGAACGCTTCCTCATCACGCAGCAGCGCTTCCGAACCCAATTGGATTCTATCCGGTGCAACGGCCGCGGTGGGATCAACTCTCACCCAACCTTGATCCTCCAGCCAGATCTCAGCCCAGGCATGGGCATCGAATTGGCGCACTAACAAGTAATTTTCATAGGGATTATATTCACCCCCCTGATAACCCACTATTACACGTGCGGGAATGCCTGCCGCCCGCATGAGAAAGACAAAGCTGGAAGCAAAATGTTCACAGAAGCCCTCTCTGGAGGTAAATAAAAACTCATCAACCGGATTCTGTTCTACTAGAGTTGGGGTCAGGCTGTAGTAGAATTCCTGTTCCCGATACAAGGACAAAACATTCTCCACATACGTCTCTCTGTCACCTGCCTCAGAAAAAAGCTGGACCGCCAGAACCCTGGCTCTTTGATTACCATTAGCCGGCAAACTCAGGTTTATTCGCCGTTGACGCCTATCCAGATCCTTTTCCAGGTTGCTTTGTAAATTAGAGCGCAATGTGTAGTTATAACGTTGACTGATATTTCCCTCGTGCTGTACCTGAAAATTGGCGGTGAGGACTTGTTCATCTGCTACCTGCTCTGGGATTTTCAGGGAGAAAAGCCAGGGCTGTTGGGTCGCCTCGAGCACGATGGAATATTGAACAGGACTACCTAAAGGCTCTATTTCACTCCATATGGAATTGGCTTGCTGTCTTGCTAGCCGATAGGCAGCCCGCGGGCCATTACTGCCTGCTGCGTTTGGGACGTGTCGACTCCAGGTGCTCCCATCAAAATCTTCAAGCGTAATACCGCGCCAGTAGAGTGAGTCGTTTAACGGGATTTCTCCATCGAACTCTACGCGAAACGCTGTCTCCGCTGAACTCATAAGCAGTTCAATGTCACCGGGTGTCATCACATCACTAACGCCAGTTTCGCCCGCCAGGGAATTCAATGAGGATTGCCACAACGGCGAAATCCTGGGTAGCAAAACAAATAAAATGAGCATGATGGGAATGCTTTGCAGCAGCAGGCGCAGGGCATACTTCACCATTAGACCTTGCCGGTAGAATAGAGCGTCAATGTGCATAGCTACCAATGCTGTAGTGATAACCAATAGTGCAAAACCCATGTAAATGGCAATCGGAATACTTTGTGAGTACAGAAACTCAGCTATGACGATGAAGTAACAAAGATACAGGACAAAATAAATATCCTTACGAGCCTTCATTTCCAATAACTTCAGGCCAAACCCTATTACCAATAATGCGACCGCTGATTCAACCCCCAGTAATCTTTCTTGATAGGTAAATACCCAGCCGCCGATAGCGATGGACAAAAAAACTAACTTGGTCGTAACTCGCGGATAGGAAATTCTGCCCTGGAAAATAAGCACACGAATGGCAAGACAGACGGTTGTTAGTGCCAATAACCAGATGGGTAACCGGGAATAGTGCGGCAACACGGCCACAACCACTGCCGCCAGCATCCACCCCAGACTGTTCCTGGGTAATTGCTCAGTTAATTGCATAATGAACAATCCTGAAGATATTAGCCTGGGTTCTAAGAGCGCTAGTCACAGGCGACACCATAGAGTGCGAGTTTTTCCAGCAACAGGCGCCGGTGTCCGGCACCGCTGCCAACCGGGGATTGATAATTCGGTAAGTGCAAAGCGTATTTCACATTTTTTAGTGAATACTGGCCAACCAGATAACAGAGCATGGAGAGTCTGTCTTCAATTCCAAAGCCGGTGAACAAATTCCAGTCAAGGCAAACATGCTCATCCGATCCATCGACAAATTGCTTGGTGAATACCCCCTGCCCCGCAGCATATTTTTTCCATGCCAACTGTTTCAGAGAGTCGCCTTTTTGATATTCCCTGAGATTGTAAAAATCGCTTGTACCTGGTTTAATTCCTGTAGTGCCATCATTCAGGGCGGCGGCAACACCTATCCGATTGCCTGGAACAGGTTTAGGATATACTAGGCAAATAATGTTCAGGTCCAGAAAAGACCATGCCCGCACGATGCCTAGCGGAAAAACCGTTTCTACAATTAACGGGCCAGGTTTCAACAGCCCCCTGGTTGTCGTGGAAAAAAATACTCCAGCGGTTTGTTCGCCTTTATCAACCAGATTAATAAATGTGGCGGGGCTGTCTCTAAACCTTAAAGTAATTGTGCCGGGTATTACCCGCTCTCCACGAATGAATGTGACTCGAAACTCCGCGTTTTCCCCGGCATAAACCGGCGTCGTTCCCGCTGGCACCACAGTGACACCAGACAAATTTAAATAGGTATGTAAAAGGGAAACGGGAAACATACCGGCTAGTAGGAAAGCAACTGCCATGGCTAGGTTGGCCTCATAATTCAACCCGCAAATAAATAACAACCCGGTCACGCCAAGGTATATAGCACCCTGCTTATTTGGAAAGATCCGGATATTCTGGCGGGATAGAAGAATGCTGTCAGAGCTTGCAATTCTTTCCAGCCGCAGCCCCTTTCTGCGACTGTTAAACTAGCTAACAATCGAAGCTACGGGGCTGGTAAAATTGTTTTTTGAGATGGAATCAGCCAAGGTTAATCAAGCCTCAAGTCGTTTCCAGAATTGGGGGGGTTAGAAAAAATTTATTTACTCTACTTTGGGTTTAGAGCCCCCATTATGCNATCTATTACGTCGATTGCCCACCTAACTGCTACTTAGGCCAAGGGGATGGACTTGCATGGGCTAAGCTTCTATCCTTCCTGAATCCAAAATTGGAAATGAGCCAATGAAAATAGCAAGAGTCTGTCTTCAGGCCCTGGGCATCCTGTTGCTCATCCCGGTTGTCGCTCTGCTAACCCTGCGCTATGACAACCGCTATGCTGATGGGCCTTCAATCCTTTTTCCAGGCGGGGAACTGGTGTCAGGTGACCTGTATACCGGACCGGAGCCGGACTGGAGCTTTACTCGCGAAATACCCACTATCGAGCTACAGCTTAATGATCCTCTCAGTTCACGCCTGATCTGGATTCTGGAAAGCAACGGCAAAATCTACATTGCCTCCGGTTATATGAGCAGCTTCCTCGGCAGACTTTGGAAGCATTGGGCCGTGCAGGCCGATGCGGGCGACGGGCTGGCAGTTGTCCGTATCAATGGTATACGTTATGAACGACAACTGGTGCGCATCAAGGAAGGTCCTGAGCTGGATGGCGTAGGAGCATCCATGGCAAAGTATGGATCGGCGACCACCAGGCAGACTATAGAAGCTGGAAATACCTGGATATTTGAATTGGCACCAAGAGGAACATGACAGAATGAAAACCAAAAATTACTTGGTACTCTGTGTCGCCGTCTCGGCGATTGTCGCGCTTACTATTCTATTTGTACCCGGACTCTCGGATACCATTGAGCGGGAGATGCTTACCTTTCTTTCTACGAATGCCCGCTAAGGGGTCCTGCCCTCTACCTATTGCCTATTGCCTATTGCCTATCACTCCGACCAAACAATGTGAAGGCATTCGAACCCTGGTGGACAGTAAGAACGGAAAGAGTCTCACTGGATTGTCGCGAAGATATCTCCAATAGAGTCGCGCAGTTTCTACGCTTTATTCTGGTACCGGTCCGGGCCACATTGACACAGAAAATCAGATCCTTTGCTGAGGCCGTCGTGGCATTGTGTAGCGCAATTTCCTCGTTGCTCATGCTGTTGACGGAATTTGTGGTGGAATTACAAGAAGTTAGTGCGATTACCGGAATGACTGCCAATAAGAATAATTTCATAGTCAAAGCCTCCATAGCGCAGATTTGTGAAGCTGAGTTCAATAGTACCAGTCTAGAGGATTTTGGTCGAAAATTGAACAATTATATCGATTTTCAGGCCACTTTGTGTTCAATAATTGACCCAGCACAACACAGCTAAATACACCTGAAATAGATCACCACGCTGCTCGACGGCTTTAACTTTACCTTCTCTGTCCTGCGACCTGATGTGAAACGCAATGGGGCTTGTGCATCCTCTGCTGGGGCAGCAGCCGAAATTTAGTGTCTCGTGGACCAAAATTTCTACTCTGAGCCAGATTGCCATGGGATTTTTACAAATTTTTGTTCTCAGTCCTCCTAAAATCCCGCTTATGAGTGTACTGCCCCGGCTTTACACAGTATACTGCTGAGCTGCTCTGGGAGTTACTTGGCCCGCGCTGAGCATCATAGGAGATACAAAAAATGACGAAGACTAAATTATTAATCGGGACAACTATGGCAGTTGCTCTAGTTGCTCTTACAGTAGGGCAATCAAGATTACAGGAACCAAGTACTGCGGCCCATGCCGGTCATATGGCTCCAGCCTTCGAGGTTGACCCCTATTGGCCAAGGCCACTGCCGAATATGTGGGCGATGGGCAACACCATCGGCGTGGATGTAGACGAGAGAGATCATGTCTGGGTGGTTCACCGTAACGACGGCTCTCAGTTCGGTGGCAATACTGAAATCGGCCTGCTGGGTGGGGTTGCAGAATGTTGCATTCCAGCACCACCAATCATCGAATTCGATGCCGCAGGCAATGTGGTAAACGCCTGGGGTGGACCTGTTGATGCCGCAGGCAATGTGGTTTGGGGCGAGGATCCTATCGCAGGCGCTCCCTACAACTGGCCCGCATCCAACCACGGCATCGAGATCGCACCCAACGGCGATGTGTGGATAGGCGGTAATGGTGGCGGCGACTCACACGTTCTAGTCTTCACTCGCAATGGTGAATATATTCGCACCATTGGTCAGCAAGGCGAACCCCGTGACAGCAACAGTCGGACCCATTACGGTCGAGTTGCTGAGATATCCATCGATGTGGAAGCCAATGAAGCCTATTTCGCTGACGGCTATCAGAACAAGCGCGTTGCGGTTGTTGACGTAGCTACCGGCGCCTTCAAGCGCTACTGGGGTGCTTACGGCAACACACCTGATGACGATGCCGATGTGACTTACACACCTGGCGTACCGGGTCCTCAGCAATTCCGTGGTCCGGTTCACTGCGCAGAGCCTTCAAACGATGGCCTGGTCTATGTATGTGACCGTGGCGCCGACCGGGTTCAGGTGTTCCGCAAAGACGGTACCTACGTAAGAGAAGTAGTTTACAACCCAGCCACATTGAATCAGGGTTCTACCTGGGATATCGCTTTCTCAAGAGACGAAGAACAGACCTACATGTATATGACAGATGGTCAGAACTTTAAAGTCTCCGTGATCGATCGTGAATCCATGGAAGTACTCTACACGTTTGGTCAAGGCGGCAGGCAGCCTGGCACGTTCTACGCGCCACACAGTATTGCCACGGATTCCTCAGGTAATATCTACACAACTGAAACCTATGAAGGTGCCCGTGTGCAGAAATTCATCAACAAGGGAATTAGAGCCGTTACTACCCGTGAGCGTGCTCCAACCTGGCCGGCTAGCGAACTGTAACCACCAGGGGACATTTAAAAATCCGTATCGAAGTGATTCGATACGGATTTTTATTGCCTGTAATATACTAACTCCCCGGCAGCCTCCCATTGACTATCCCCGCTGAAGTTTGTGTCAAGCCTTGACATCGGCTTGATCAATCCGGGAATGTCCATTATTCTGCCAGCAATCAACCAATTACCTTACAAGAGACTTACATCACCATGAAAATCCGACAATTATTAGTGCTGGGTACGGCCCTGGTTTCACTCTCAACCGCTTCCCTTTTCGCCGCAGAGGAGGTCTCTGTACAGTATAAGTATGAAGGGGATCATGGCATCGACTTCAGCGCCATGCGCGGATCTTTCAGCGTGGGTACTTTCACCGATGACCGAGGTATCGAGAACGGCAAATTAATTACCGATAGCGATCTTGGCAGCGGCAACGGCGGCTATGTTGCGGAGGAAGAACTCTCGGTGCTGGTACAGGACGCGTTGGCCCAGGGCTTCACCAGCGGTGGTGCGGAACTGGTGACTGCAGATGCGGACATGAGCCTGTCCGGGAGCGTTCTCAGCACCGAAGCACAGATCATTGAACGTGATGGCGCACAATTACTCCAATTGACCATACGGGCGAGTGTCCAGCTACGAACAGGCAGCCGCACCGCCTGGCAAACGACTTTGTTTGGCCGCGGCAGGGTAGCAGTCGACGAAGGTATGGCTGTCGCCGTGCGCGCTTCACTGGACCGCATAATCAGGGAGTTGGTCCTTGACGATTATTTCTTGCAGGAAGTGCTTTAATACTGTGGTGCAATCAAACCATCCGACGTGAAATTGCTCGGCACTTCATGGCACAAAAGATGTTCTGGTATTTGTGTACAGACAGATGCCTCCCTGTTTAAGGTGTAAGGCGTAAGCATGACAAAGTCAAAAACTACCAAGGACAGTAAATTCATAGCTGAAGAGAAAACTGACGCATACTGCGAGAATGATCCCAGGTTACGCGGGAAGCAAGAGAAAAAACTGGAAAAACAATTCTACGAGGAAGAACTGTTTCGTTTGCAGGTGGAACTGGTCAAACTTCAGGAGTGGGTGAAGAAGAAAGGACTCAAGGTTGTGGTCGTGTTTGAGGGGCGTGATGCCGCTGGTAAGGGTGGGGTTATCAAGCGCATAATTCAGCATGTAAATCCCCGGATTTGCAATATAGTCGCGTTACCGGCCCCGACGGAGCGGGAAAAAACCCAGTGGTATTTTCAGCGCTATACCTCACACCTGCCAGCAGCAGGTGAGATCGCCCTGTTCGATCGTAGCTGGTATAACCGCGCCGGCGTGGAGTACGTAATGGATTTCTGTACGCCGGAGGAGCATGAGGAATTTTTGCGTTCCTGCCCGGAATTTGAGCGTATGCTGGTGCGTTCAGGAATCATCCTCATTAAATACTGGTTTTCAGTCAGCAATGAAGAACAAGAGCGACGCTTTCAGGCGCGCGGACAAGATCGGCACAAATACTGGAAACTGAGTCCGATGGATATGGAATCCAGGTCGCGGTGGGTGGAATATTCCAGAGCCAAGGATGAGATGTTTGCCGCTACGGATATCAAACAGGCACCCTGGTATGTAGTACCATCGGATGATAAGAAACGTGCCAGGTTAAACTGTATAGCACATCTGTTGAGCATGATCCCCTATAAGGACTTAAATCCTGAAGTCCCCACGATTCCCCCATTGAATGTCAGAGGCGGATACGTGCGCTCCCCCATGCTGGACCAGACCTTCGTTCCGAAAAAGTATTAAGGCACCTCTGATCAATTACATAGCCAATTCTTAAGTATTTCGTGGTCTTTGCTCAGACCACGCTGTACTGGATTGACGAATTTGCTTTTTATCCCAATTCCAGATCACTACCTGATAGGGGCGCCATATATAATGAAAAGGTGCCACCAGAATATGCACCAGGCGAGTGAAGGGAAAGATCAGAAAGATGGAAAATGCGCCGACAATATGCGCCTTAACCACCAGGGGCATGGCAATTACCGCGGCCGGTTCGGGACTGAACTTGATTAGTGACCAGAGATAAGGTGACAGGTCTGCGGCAAACCAGGAAGATCCCCAACGGTAGTTAAGCGCAATATAGCAACCGAGCAAAGCTTGCAGAAGCAGTACAAATTCAATAAAAAGATCCATCGATGTGGTGACTACCTGAATCCTGGGATGAAGCAGACGCCTGAAAATCAGGGCGACCAAACCCACCACAAGTGCCACGGCGAAAGTAAAGTTTACGCCTTCATGAATCAATAACCCCGTGGGGTTGCTGTTTATAGCCAGCACGACTCCGGGGAGTAGAAAAGCTACCAGGTGTCCCAGAAAGATCATCAGGATCCCCCAATGAAAAGGAACCGTACCCCAAAAACCTACCTTGCCTTCCAGAAACTGAGCCGACAAACTGGTTACCTGAAATCCCTTATATCTATAGCGATAAATCGTGCCCAGTAGAAATACAATGACGACTACGTAGGGATAGCCGGTAAAGAAGAAGGTGTTTAATGAATCCATCAGGACTCTCCATATTTCCTAACACTAGCCAAAGGCACTAGCATTGTTCTCGATAGTGTTTTCACGGTTAACTGAATCGATAAAATCGCTGGACCGGGCCAGCGGTATAGACTGAATCAGGGCGAAATCCTGTTTCAATACTTCATAAAGTGTGCGCAAGGCAAACTTGTAAAGCGTAACCGCATCTACCGATACCTGCGGTGTGTCGATCAGCGTCTTGTATTGCTTGTTATTTGCCTCATTTTTCTTCAGCAATCGACCCGGTGAAAACTCACCGATCATCTCAAGCAGAGCAGGGGCAATAATGGCGTAGGCCAGGTCATGCAATAAGTCCTCATCGGTGAGCCGGTCCATCAGCCGTAATAAATTCGGCAGATGATCGGCCAACTCAGTACCACAGTCGTTCTCCGTGGCAAGATGCTCTCGGTTCAGATTGGCCAGCATTTCGCCGCGCTTATAATCATCGCCAAAAAGCACATAACCAATATCCAGCGTGGCGATCGCCTGTACATCAAACGAGCGGGTGAACAATTCCTGCATGGTTAACAAATTGTCTTTCGGCAGTAATTCCAGAAATCGATCCAGTTCCGGTGTGGCGAGAGGATAATCTGCGCCCAAGTGTTGCCGGATTTTTCCAACCCGCTCGGGAAAATCCGCCTCGGGGTAGTCAAACAAGTCTGCTAATAAACTGTAATGCATTTTTCTTCCTGTTTTCTTAACCTATCTCAGGCACGATTTACAGACCGCGCCGCGCTGTTCCCTCTTTAAAACCAAATCCACTACTGCCCTTCGCATCACCGGTGAATTCCATCATCTCGATCGCCTGCTCTCGATGTGACGGCGGAATTACGAAGCGATCCTCGAACTTGGCAAGTGCTGTCAGATAATAGATGTCATCTGCCATCTTTGCGGTCAGCCCGGCATCTTCTAATGCCTGTTGTGCCTTGGCTTCGGAAATATCACCCACTGTCTTCCAGCGGCGGTAAAGACGTATCGCCATTAATTTCATAACGCGGGATTTGACTTTCTCGGTATCGCCGGCACTAAACAGATTCGCCATATATTCCAGTGGGAAACGGGCTTGTTCGATCGAACCCCATAACTCTTCTGTGCTGGTGTCGTAGAGCCAGTCATCATTCCAGTGCTTGGTGATTGCACCCAGCTTTTCTGCCTGCTTGTCGTTGTTCACCTTGGTGAGTGAGGCCATAACCGGCAGCAAAGGGGGCACGTAGAACAACATTGGCATGGTGCGGAACTCAGAGTGCAGCGGCAATGCCATGCCCCACTCTTTTACAAACTTGTAAGTGGGGGAAGCCTGGGCTGAACGGATGGTGGAATCGGCCACACCATTTTCCTTGGCCGCAGCGATCACTTCCGGATCGAAGGGATCGAGCATAATATTCATATGGGCATCTACTAAATCCTTTTCATCGACTGATGCCGCCTCTTCAATCCTGTCTGCATCATAGAGAATGACGCCCAGATAACGGATTCGACCTACACAGGAATGCATGCAGGCTGGAGCGAGTCCGGCTTCGATACGTGGAAAGCACAGGATACATTTTTCCGATTTTCCGGTGCTCCAGTTGTAGTAAGTCTTTTTATAAGGACAGGCTGTCACACACATGCGCCAACCCCGACAGACATCCTGATTGACTAGTACAATGCCATCCTCGCCACGCTTGTACAGTGCACCCGAGGGGCAGGACGCCACACAGGCCGGATTCAAACAGTGGTTACACATGCGGGGAAGGTAGAAGAAAGCCATCTTCTCCAATTCGAACATGGCTGCCTGTTCTTCCGGCGATAGATTCTCCAGGTTTGGATCATTGCGAGCGTAGTCCGGCGTACCACTTAAGTCATCATCCCAGTTCGGACCCATCTTAATATCCATGGGTTCGCCGGTAATCAGGGACACCGGGCGCGCCGATGGCTGATCGTCTTCGGCTGGCGCTTCAATCAGATTCAGGTACTTGTAGGTGAACGGTTCGTAGTAGTCATCGATCACTGGCAGGCTGGGATTGTGAAAGATATTGCCCAGACCCTTCTTCTTACCAGCGCCTTTAAGATGAATTGATGAACCGCTACCGTTTGTTGCGGAACTGGCAATAACATCGCCACTGCCATTAGTGGAACCGGCACCATAAGGGACAGGACTATCTGTGTTGCTATCCGGTGTCGCCTTCTCCCAGCCACCCTTATAGATTTCCTGGTCCTCCCATTTGGATGGATAGCCGGTACCGGGTTTGGTTTCTACATTGTTCCACCACATGTATTCGGCGCCCTTGCGGTCGGTCCAGATGTTCTTACAGGCCACAGAACAAGTGTGACACCCGATACACTTATCGAGGTGAAAAACCATTGAGATTTGAGATCTAATATCCATTTACTGTTCCGCCTGTTGCTTTGAATTTAGTGGATTGGGCATATTCACTACCACACCACCTTAGTCATCTTCTTGACCGTGACATGGGTATCTCTGTTTGGTGCAATCGGACCCCAGTAGTTAAAGTGATAACTGAACTGACCGTAGCCTCCAGCCAGGAAATTTGGCTTAAGGTGTATCCTGGTCACACTGTTATGGCCACCGCCACGCCGGTTACCACGAACCTGAGATTTCGGCACCGTGGTTCGTTCTGGTACGTGATAGACAATGCACACCCCCCTTGGAATTCTCGAGCTGACCACGGCTCGTGTGACGTATACACCGTGGTCGTTGTATACCTCTACGTAGTC
>PBTO01000046.1 GCA_002726595.1 Gammaproteobacteria bacterium
TGATATGTGCTGCTCTACGGGCCAATGGAATCCTTTAACGTTTCAGTCACCCACTGATTAATACTCTTATCTTCGCCGGTTGCTCGCGCTGCAATTTCGCTATGAAGTCGGGGAGAGATTCTCAAATTGAATTTTCCTGAGAATTCCTTTGTTGGGCTAATACCTTTCTCTTCGCAGACCTCAAGGAACACCACGAGTGGGTTCTTGAACTCTTTACGCAAGGCAGCTGAGCTCTTTCCGTAGAAGTCTGCACTGCCATTCAGTCCGAGTATTTCTCCCCTAAATTGATCCAATTCAGAGTCATATTCAATCTTGGCTTTGTAGCCGTCAATTTCCATAATATTCATGGTACTACCTCATTTTCTTCAAACCACCTCCGAATACTGGCTATTGCTCCTTTGTCTGTATTTGGTGATGGATGGGGCCTGTGGTATACGCGAACTTCATCAAAAACCACAACGGCAACCCGAGACCCAGCTCTTTCGGATACGTCAGCACCAAGTGCCCTAAAGAGAGATTCAATGTCTGACCAATTGATATTACCACTCGTGGGTCGACGGTATATTTGTTCTAAAGTCTTTTGATTTGATTGTTATGTGGCGTCAAGCTATGGGCACCCCAAGATCGTTGCATATCTTGCGAGCCAAATGGTCATTTATCTCACGGTGGCGAGGAACTGCCGAGCGCTTGTTTTAAGAAGGATTATGGAACCAGGAATGCCTACCGCCTTCCCTTAGTAGTTCGCAACCATGAGATTCGAGATGCCGAACCAGGTCGCGCCTTTTCATAGAGCTATTTTGAGCTCTTCGAATCCATCGCCTGCCGCGCTTATGGCATCGTCACGATTTAGCTCGAGCGCTTCTTTTAGTGTTATAGAGAGGGATTCCACGAGTGTGTCTCTAGAAGATTCCTGACAATTTACCCCAGGAACTTCTTCGATCCACCCGATCCACCAATCCCCATCTTGCTTTATGACTGCTGTATATTGATTGTCCATGCTCACCATTCTACCTTAATCGGAAGTCGGCACAAAGACACATAACGCCGTTAATAATGAGTGCCGCTTGCGGCATCTCCTTGATTTGATTGTTACGCGCTGGCCCTAGTCAATGGCTCAATATGAAATTCAGGGCGATTCACAGACAAATCATAAGTTGATTGAAGATTAAGCCAAAACTCAGGAGACGTTTTAAAGGCCTCTCCGAGGAGCCAAGCTGTTTCAGGCGTTACTCCACGCTTACCACGCACAACTTCGTTTATCCTTTGCACGGGTATACCTAAATGCGTAGCAAGCGCCTTTTGAGATTGGCCAAGCGGCTCCAAAAACTCTTTAAGTAGTATCACCCCTGGGTGAGTGCTTGATCGATTTGATGGAATCATGAAATATAAAACCTCTTAGACTAATGATAGTCAGCTATTCGTACATCAAAGGCTTCTGATCCTTGCCATTTGAAGATAATGCGCCATTGCTTGTTGATACGAATGCTATGGAAACCAATCAAATCACCTTTTAGAGCTTCTAGTCTATTTCCGGGAGGTGAGCGCAATTCTTTCAGAGCCACCACAGCGTTTAGGATATCCAGTTTGTAGAGCGCTAAAGTTCTGACCTCCGGCGGCAACTGTCTGACCTTGGCGCTAGAATTGCCGTGATATAAGTCTTCCGTGATCCGATCGCCAAATGATTTGATCATTTGTCAAGATTAACGGATACACGGTATTCATGCAACCCCTTCATAACCTGCCNNTTAATTCTNANGCGACATAACGCTTTTAATAAAGAGTGCGCGTAGCGCATCTCCTTGATTTGTTCGTTATGTTCCTGACCTTTGCTTAGGCACAAAGTCAATTTGAAGTTGATAACCTATTGCCTCAGCGTAATCTGTAAGCGTGGAAAGTTTTGGCGAGATTTCTGATTCCACACTCTCTAATCTGGAAATATTGCTTTTGTTAGTATGCAATTTCTCAGCAACTTGTTCCTGAGTAAATCCAGCTTGCTGCCGCAGTGCAATTAGCTTTTTTCGAATTTCATAGGCAGGAGTTAAAGCGCCGTATTGCTCTTTTACTCCTTTCCGTTTGAATGCCTCTTTCTTAAAGGACTTTAATGTAGGTCTACTCATTTCATAACTCCAACATTCGTTTACGGGCTTTATCGATCTCTTTCTTTGGAGTCTTTTGTGTTTTTTTGATGAAGGAGTTCAGAATAACGATTTCCTTACCTTTGACGGTACAAAAGAGCGAGCGCCCAATACCTTCCTTGCCTTTAGCCCGTATCTCAAAAAGCCCTTTGCCCATTGGGGCTGTATAAGGCTTGCCGACACTTGGACCGAATTCTTCAATAATTTCAGCTATATGGAGAAAATTAGACAAGATTCCATTAGGAAAATTGAGAGTTTCTTCTTTAACCTTGATATCGAAAAACGTGACTTTCCATGACATTATAGAAGGTTATCATAAATGATAACTCTGTCAAGGTGCACGAAGGAACATTACACCGTTAATAATGAGTGCCGCTTGCGGCATCTCCTTGATTTTATTGTTATGTGCCGCTATCACTTTAGTCATGAATCTTTGAAACATAATCTTTGTAGTCAAACGGGTGAGATTCATGAGTTATCGAATTTACTAGCTTGTTAATGAGCATGTAAAACTGACCCACTTTGGTGGGTAATTGGGACAAAACGTGCATCATACCGCCTACGATCGGTAAATATATTTCTCACTGTAGTGATAGCATACGCGACTAGATTAAATGTATCTCCCGTGGGTTCCGACCATCTACGGAGGAGCCGCTCTAAGGCTTCCTGAACAATATCGTCTGCATCATCTAGATTACCTGCTAAGCTAAGTGCATATGCGCGCATTTGGGGAATAGCGCTAACAAGACCGTTTTTTAACTCATCCACGGCTTTGCCTCCACATTCTAAGGTTTTTTAGGTTCTGGTTACTTAAATTATCACGCATAATGGTGTGCTTGCTCTAAGCTAGATCAAGTGAATACTATCAATGAAATTCCTTTCTTCAAATAGACTAATTTCGTCAATAGCCGGAAAACCACTCATTAGAATTTTGTAATTCTCATCTTTGTGGAATATCTCTATGTGCTTAGTAAAGACTAACGTCTCCGCTGCATCGCGATGCCGAAACATATATCGGAATTTCGACTCATAAATATCGCATCCAGCAACAAAAGTGTGCCGTGGCTTTTCATATACTTTGAACTCATTATATAGCCCGCTATATCCGTCAAAGGTTGCGTGAATATATCTTCTATAGAACGCTTTCCGTTTACGATTCGAGTCCGGAACAGGATAGGTATTGTGATTGATTAATATACTCGGATTTAGCTTTTCGCTACTAAGCGAATATTTGCTGATGATAGCATCAGGATTAATTATATATTCCTGTACTAGATGTTGTTTATCTCGATCAAACCTTGTGGATTCGATGCCTTCAGCCAAATATCCAAAATCCTTAAATGCATCAATGTGCCTGTTGATTTGCACCCAAATCTGACCCATTATCCCCGTATATTTGCATCGAATTTTGACCCATGAATAATGCCTGAGGACCCTGAAAATACTGGATCTGCCTGGGTCAACTATTGATGCAAACGCTGGGTCAGTTTTCAGTGCAATTCAACAACCGTGGCCGAAGAGGCCGTACACTGGATACAGCCCGCAACAGGTTATTGATCATCAAGGGTAACGATAGAGGCGACTTTGCTATACCTACTAACAACACGCAGCTTGTACAGGCCATCTTGGTGGACAACTGGTTCGCAGAACTCAGGCGATTGGCGCCACCTGATCAGCAGTAGAAAGGTCCGGTGTTGGCAGGAGCTGCCGTTAAGCAGTAACGGTTTTGAACTAAATGTCCACGAAAATGGTACAAGATCACTCTTTATTAAAAGCATTATGTGTCTCGAGTCGGCAGACAAAGTGAACAAGAGATTCAGAAGGAGTAATACTTGAGAGTTTCTATCGATATATCATCAGCACGCCAATTGTTGGCATTGGTTTATTTTTTCTTGCCTGCTTTCGTTTATGCCCAATCATCTCTGCAATCTACTATTCTGCAGAACTATACATTTAGCTATTCTATAGTTGAAGCAGAGCCGGAAAGCGTTGAACTCCTTGAATTGGCACGAAATGAAATTTTATCGAAGGCAACTCTGAATGGAGGAATAATTTATGCAACATGGGTATCTGTGGAGAAACCTGCTGATGCGCCTTTTGCGGGCCTATCTGATAATCAGATGGGATTGATGCTCGCTTGGCCGAACGATGCGCTACAACAGGTGGATGCACTCAACCAGGCTTTACAATCGATAGACTCTGTGTCAACAGTTTCTAGTCGACTGTTCGAAGCTATATACCTTCCCGCTGGCTTAAGCGTTCCAACAATGAGGGGCTTCTATGTGCATCGTGAGGCGAAGTACAAATTGGAGAATGTTAATGAAGTAGTGCGTT
Source organism: Gammaproteobacteria bacterium (assembly GCA_002726595.1). Lineage (GTDB taxonomy): Bacteria > Pseudomonadota > Gammaproteobacteria > Pseudomonadales > Pseudohongiellaceae > UBA9145. Next base: position 4,470 of record PBTO01000046.1, read on the forward strand.
TGAGCAAGGAAGCTTGGAAAACTTGAGAGCCACATTGGGGAGTCACAGTTATTGGGTTATTTCGAGAAATTGGTATTACGGCTGATTTCGCCAATTTGAACAGAATCGTTTGGTATCCTAGCTATGACCTATGGCTGGATACTCGGAATAATGATGATATGGAATCTGCAAATCGATTTAGACAAAGACGGAGCATGCGTATCCCTGATTCTGATTCTGGAATTGCGATAGCCACTGATCGTATTCTGCCTTGAGTTATTAGTTAAATACTTTGAGTATCGGAATATATTGAAACTACGGCCGACACATAAACAAATCAAGGAGATGCCCAGGGGAATTCGCCAATCTATCCTAGCGGTGACTGAGGCGTATTTGGACTAATTTCGACTATTGAGAATAGAAGCTAAGATCTGCTCACCAAGTGGGGAATTTGCGCTGCAATTAACGGTTCTTCCACTCCCTTTTATGACCAGTTCTATGGTCAGATCCGCAGCAGGTATAACTGGTATTCCCTTTTCGGGCCACTCCACAATACAGAGATTTTCCGGCCTGAAATAATCTTCAATACCCAGATATAACACTTCTTCCGGCTCCGCCAGGCGATACAAATCGAAATGGTAGATATGACAGGAGTCAAATTCATAGGGCTCAACCATTGTGTAGGTGGGGCTCTTTACCGGCCCGGTGTAGTTGTAGCCGCGCATAATACCGCGGGTTAACGTAGTCTTACCTGCTCCCAGCTCCCCGCTTAGATGAATAATACCGCCCGAGGTAGGGCGTCCGGGCACAGTGTCGCCGTGGTAAGGGCCGTCGCTGGTGGAAAATGTGGCATTAGCCAGTAGTTTGCCATAGCTGACAGTCGCGTCTTCGTCAGCAAGAAATTGTTGATTGATCTGCATCCGAAATCGTCTAAATATGCGGATTGACAAGTTGGCGGATAGGGGAAAACAAATCAGAAGCAACCATGCCTCGTTGCCCCCCAACGGCCATGGCCAGATCACCAGCCTCGCCATGGACACACACCGCACTGGTCAGGCTGTCCGCTAGCGTTAATCCCTGGGCAACAAAAGAACCTGCGATTCCACTTAGTACGTCACCCATACCAGCCGTGGCCATGCCAGGATTTCCTTCTGTGCATAGATCGACACGTTGTTTGCCATTCTCCTCATAGCACACAAGGCTGCCATTCCCTTTCAGCACACAGCAACCGCCCCAGCGATTCTGCATGGCCCTGACTGCCTCGAATCGATCTGCCTGAATCTCGCTCGATTCGCAGTTCATTAATCGAGCAGCTTCGCCGGGGTGCGGTGTAAGTATCCAGTTATCTCTTTCTACACTGACCCCCTCCTGATTTCTTTCCGCTAACAAATTCAGGCCGTCGGCATCTATTACCAGTGGCGTGGTGTGTGCTCTTTGCGCTTGCAAGGCAAATTGGAATAACTCTCTTGACCAGGCTGATTTCCCCAGCCCGGGACCGAGTATAATGGACGTGGCTGCACGCAACAGCGTGGCAATATCGATACCCTCATCTTCGGTTCCGGCAACCATTAATTCCGGTCGTCTGGCGACTATAGCGGGGCGATGATGTGAGCGAGTCAGCACGGTTACCAGGCCAGCACCGGTCCGCAATGCAGCTTCTGCCGCCAGCAACACTGCTCCCCCGCAGGCATGATTGCCACCCACTACAACCACGTGTCCGTGATCGCGTTTATGAGCTGCTAGAGAACGCGGTGAGAAATGCTGACTTACATCGTTTATATCGATGCGTCGGGAAGACGGGTTTATGCCATTGTCAGCAGCAAATACTTCCTCGGGCACATCGAGGTCATGATAGATAATCTCTCCCGCCACACCACAACCCAGGTAGGTAAGAAGACCCTGTTTCATGCCAATGAATGTTACTGTCAATTCAGCCTTTACTGCCGTACCTAAAATCTTACCCGTATCGCTGCACAGGCCAGACGGTATATCTACTGCCACTACCGGATGATCCAGCCCATTCAGTATGTCGATGGCGGCAACATAGAGATCCCTCACCTCGCCGGCAAGACCGGTGCCCAGCAAGGCATCGACGAGAACGGTTTGCTGCTCAGGATAGGAAGCGGTTTCCCCCTCGAGGTAATTTGCCCAGGACACCATCGGCACTTTTGCCTGCTCTGCCCATTCAAACGCTAACCGGGCATCACCGGCCAGCTTTGCTGCATCTCCCACCTGAACAAGTTCTACGTTCAATCCCTGCTGCCGGGCCAGACCAGCGATGATGTAGCCATCACCACCGTTGTTACCACTGCCCACAAAAACCACCAGATGTTTGACCTGGGGCCAGCGCTCCTGCAGGGCATCAAATGTGACTGAACCTGCCGCCTGCATGAGCTTGAATCCTGCTATGGAAAATTTATCGATCGCAATGCTGTCCAAGCGCTGAACTTGAGCAGCACAGTACAAATCGCGGGGCAGACGGCTGGTAAATTCGCTCATGGCTTACCTGTCAAATTTCTGAATGAGTTTGCGGACTACTTGTAATGCAGTATCCAGATCCTCAATGGGAATGTCCGTGGTACTTTCTATTGCCCAGGGATCCTGAACTGATCGCAACTGAGTGTAAGCTTCACGACCAACTTCAGAAAGAAATACCAGTGACGATCTCTTGTGTTTCGGGTTAGACCTGTATTCCAGCAGACCGTCCTGCACCATAACATCAGTAATCCGCTGTACTGCCTGTCGCGATTGCCCCAATACCCTGGCGATCCCGGGCACTGTCATGCCGGCGCTTGATAGTGCTATAACAGCGATTACTTTCCAGCGGGCACTGGTCAGGCCCAAATCGCTTGTCATGGCATCGCCTTCGGCTATCAACAAGCCATTTAGTCTGAACACTGAAAGCGCCAGGTCCAGGAACAGCATGCGTTTGGGGGAATGGACCATGCAGCAATGCCTCCGTTTTGGGGTAATGCCAGCATGTTGTCATTATGAGCCTCAACAGTCAATATTCACATTTACTCTGCCAGCTATTCGGGGCTCTGTTGCACTGCATTGCTATGCAGTAGAATGTAGTGAGTTACACCCGCCAAGTACTACAAGGTAAAAGAAAACAGTGATCCAGCAAACTGTTCTAAGACTGGTATGCGTTAGCTTGCTTATGTTGCTAATTCCACCTGCTGTTGCGGACGGTTTGAGCGATGCCTCCCGGCTATTGCGCGTTACCAGTGCTGGAGAACTATTCGAGGAAACCGCCAACCAGCAGACTCGGGATATCATCCGGACCTATGTCAGCATTGTGAATATGTCGGTGCAGATAACTTTGCCAGATCAGATTAGAGATGATATCGCCGAGTGTTATCGAATCATGTATGCCTGGGAAAAGTTTGAGCCTGGCATCGCCCAGCTTCTAGCGGATAACCTGAGCCAGCATGAGCTACGCCTGCTAATCGACTTCTACCGTAACCGTGGACTGCCGCCTGCTGAGATTCAGGCATTCAAGAGCACCATTGCCAAGGCTGATGATATACAACTACTTATCAGTGATTACCTGTTTGCCAATAGCGGGGGCTGTGTGGCGCAGGATACCAGGTCAATACTGTCCTATATAAATCAAAAATAAGGACAGCACCTACTTAATCAGTACCGATTTACCGGTGACGGGCCGAAGGACAGCCAGGTTTTGTTCACCTGCTGGTGTACACCTGGTTTGCTCCAGTCACAGATGCCTTCGCTAAATATGCTTCGCAACTGTGACTTTTCCTCATCAGTAAATTCCACTTTATAGTCATCGAAATCGATAGCTTTGAGCTGACACTTCAAAACATCGTTGGTTAGGGGGCCTCCTGCCACCAGGCGCAAGCCGGCATGGGGTGGGTAGAGCCGATTGCAGCTGCCTTCGGTGTTATCGAATAATTTGTCCGGGTTGAAGTTCGGCTCCTCTACAATTCGCTCACCGTTCTCGGCGAAGCAATCATTCTGCAGGTCGGCGGGTTTGGCCCGCACTATCTTGCTCATCGTGTCAGCCGGGGAAGTATCCGCCTGAATATTGGCCAGCCACTGGTCCATTAATGCGAGGTTATCATCGGCTAGGTTCATTTCACTGTTATGACGGCGCAGGACAAAATTATCTGCATGACCGTTGTCCCTTTGTAAGCGCGCCCGGGTTACAAATGAATAGACACTGGCGTGGAAATTACCAATATCGTCGAGATAGGAGCGATCATCGATTATTGGCACCTGTGCCAGGCCGGCCCCACCGCTGGTAATACGGCCGGTCTCATAGGCAATTCGTACCGCGTCATCATCGGCCTCGGTGCGTTCGGGTTGTGAGTTCACATCAATATCCCAGCCGCCAATGTTCTCATTCAGATCGAGGAACAATTCTTTGGAGATCAGCCCCTCATTCAGTGCAGCCAAGCCGTATTGCACACCAATATTGTCGTGAGGTACACGGGCAAATTCACGATTGACACCGATTTCAGGATACAGTTTCTCGCCGAATATATTCTTCATTCCATCATAAATAGAACACCTGATGCCCTCTGGATTGGTCGCGGGATTGTAACGAGCTGCTTCAGGAATCTGTGCAGAGCAGTCACCGGGACCCACGCGTTTGGGCCGCTGCCCGAGGGATTGATCGCATACTGACCACATGGACCAGCCACCGAGAATCGCCTTGGTTTCTTCGCTTAATGCCTTATCCGGATCATTTACATAATCTCTCAACAAACTCTCGCATTCTTGGGAATCGGTGAAATAGGAAACCGAATCAGCAAAGGTCATACTGGGTAACAGCCCATCCAGTATGCCCGGATAGGCACCGGCAATATGCAGTTGTTGCATTGCTCCACCGGAACCACCATTGCCAATGGTGTAGCGCGGCTCGCCATAGCTTTCGATGAAATGCTCCTTCACCATCATAGCTGTCTCGGCGGACAACACATCGTTACATCCGCCCTGGGCGTTTACATTCAGAGTAGACGACGCCACGGCATAGCCACGACCGAGCATGTTGTCCCTTAGAACGCCAGCGGTCGAGTTGGCCTGGAAATAGCCCGCTTCACAGCCACCGCCGAAGGTGTAGACCAGTCTTCCATTCCATTGCAGCGATGGGCTTAAGGCACTGAGCACTGCAGTCTGGGGATCGTGCAATATGGCAATCTGATAGATCGCCCGGTTTATGGTGCCGGTTTCGATTCTCACAATATAGGGCACTTCCTGGCCTTCATTTGTAGTAGTAAACGCCAGATCCTGTGGCCTGCTAGTGAGATCAATCAGGGCCTTGAAGCCAACTTCCGTATCCGTCGAGTGATAGACATAATCTACCCGGCCGTCGAGTGAACAATTTTCATCGGTGGCTGAATCATCGAGAAACTCACCATTACCAATTGCGAAACGTCTTTTTTCGCCGTCTCGACCAGGGGTGATCTCACTCAAACAAAGATAGGGTTCCTGGTAGGGTCCTGAAAAAATTGGCCCGGTGCTGGGATAGTTAACGACAGTCAAGTCAGCCGCCGCGTTTTCGCCCTCAACCCGAAGCAGGTTAACACCTTGCCGCAAACCAGTAACCAGAGTCTGATAAACAAATAGCCCACCGCTTGAATCTACCTTATTTAACTGAGTTGCGACCGGCGACCCGTTGTGTCGCAGCTCCAGATTTTGCCCATCGGCCACCGATGTAACAACTTCAACCAACACATCGCCACCGCTCACAAGATGAGACTGATTTGATAAGGCATTGAGGGCCATGAATCCGTCGCCCGAACTTTCATATTGATCCGGACTACAGGCAGATATCAGGAAAGCGAGTAGAATAATCAGGCTGGCTGGTTTCAGGCTCTTCATTGTATTGCACCCCGGTTGTTCGCGTATCGACGGATCGGCGATAGCTCTGAACTCAATTAGTATGTTTTGGCTGAATGCTAAGCTACAACACTTCAATAAATAGGGATAGATCTATTTTTGTTTACAAAAAATAGATCTATCCCTATTCTATTTATCCATGCAAAAACAACAACAAAAAACCGGAATTGAGCAGGACAGGCAAGAGTGGCTGGAAGCGCTCGATGACATCTATCGGAGCTACGGCGCTGAGGGCGTGGCAGACATCCTCTTCAGTCTGCAGCTATGGAGTGCGAGCCGGCATATTCCACTGACCGGCAATCAGCGCAATACCCCCTATCTGAACACGATTCCCCTTTCCAGCCAGCCTGACTACCCCGGTGACATTGAATTAGAGAAACGGATCGAAAACATCATTCGCTGGAATGCCATGGCGATGATACTGCAGGGGCAAGACTCCGGCAGTGGCGTGGGCGGCCACATTGCCACCTATGCATCCGCTGCCACCCTGATAGAAGTGGGCTTTAACCACTTCTTTCGAAAACCCTCGGCTGATTACGGTGGCGATCTGATTATTCTGCAACCCCATTGCGCTCCGGGTATTTATGTTCGCTCCTGGCTGGAGGGTCGGCTGGAGAAGACGCAATTGCAGAATTATCGCCGTGAATTGAACCCGGAAGGAGGTGTTACTTCCTATCCCCACCCCAGATCGATGCCGGAGTACTGGCAAGTCGCCAACGCCTCCATGGGGTTGTCCACACCAACGGCTATCTACCAGGCCCGGTTCGCAAAATACCTGGAAAATCGGGGACTGAAACCGAAGAAAGGCGGCAAAGTCTGGTGTTTTATTGGCGATGGTGAGACTGATGAGCCAGAGGTACTGGGCACTATTAACATCGCTTCCCGTGAAAAGCTGGACAATCTAATTCTGGTTGTGAACTGCAATCTGCAGCGCCTGGATGGACCGGTGCGCGGTAACGGGAAAATAATTCAGGAACTGGAATCTTCTTTTCTTGGCTCTGGTTGGAATGTCATCAAGGTAATTTGGGGCGGTGGCTGGGACAAACTTCTGGCCCAGGATAAAAATGGCAGCCTACGTGACCGCATGGAAGAGTGTGTAGACGGGGACTATCAGCGCTACTCCATTCTACCCGGCGACCGGCAACGGGAGCACTGGGTAGATGGCAATCCGGAGCTGGAAAAAATGATGAATGCGCTGTCTGATGACGAGGTAAAGGAAATCAAACGTGGTGGACAGGATGTGAAAAAAATCTTCGCCGCCTATAAGGCCGCCGCTGATAATAGCGAAAAACCCACCGTGATTTTAATCAAGACGGTTAAAGGTGAGGGCATGGGGCCCGGTGCTGAGGGTAGCAACACGGTTCATCAGAAGAAAAACCTGGATGCCAATCAGCGCTTACAAATTGCAAAAAACTTTGCTATTCCGCTCTCAGATGAAGCAATAAAGCGAGCAGATTTTTACCAGCCGGTCGCTGCCAGCCCGGAAATAAAGTACTTAAAAGAGAGACGCAATAAACTCGGTGGCCCAATCCCGGTTAGAGAGACCAAATGCAAAAAACTATCTGCGCCCGGATTAGATTATTTCAGTGCCTTGCTTGGCGGATCAAATAATCGACCGCAATCCACCACCATGTCCCTGGTTAGAATTCTTTCTGCACTATTGCGCGACAAATCACTTGGTAAATATATTGTCCCAATCGTTCCTGATGAGGCACGCACTTTCGGCCTCGATGCCCTTTTTAAAATTGCCGGAATATTTTCCTTACAGGGTCAACAATACACGCCTGTGGATGCGGAGACCTTGTCAGCCTACCGGGAAGTGGAAGACGGACAGATATTACAGGAGGGAATTTGTGAGACCGGTGCACTGGCGTCCTTTCTGGCAGCGGGCACTGCCTACTCCATCCACGGTTTGCCAATGATTCCTTTCTATTTTTTCTACTCCATGTTCGGCTTTCAGCGCGTCGGCGATATGATCTGGACCTGTGGTGATATGATGTGTCGGGGTTTTCTGATCGGTGGCACGGCAGGCAGAACCACCCTCAGCGGAGAGGGCATCCAACATCAGGACGGCCATTCACAAGTAGTGGCAAATACCTACCCGAATCTGAAGAGCTATGACCCGGCGTTTGCCTATGAACTGGTGATTATAGTGCGCGAAGGAATACGCCGGATGTATGAACTGCAGGAAAATCTGTTCTATTACATCACCTGCTACAATGAGAACTATTTAATGCCATCGATAGCAGAAAAAGAAGACGTTCAAGACGGCATCATAAAAGGCTGTTATCTGTACAAGACCAGCGAGAACACCAGCGAAAAAAATGCAAAGATTGACGTTCATTTACTCGCCAGCGGTTCAATCATGCGACAGGCCCTGCTCGCCAAAAGCCAACTTGAAGACACAGGATACCGAGTCAACCTGTGGAGTGTAACCAGTTTCAATGAACTGTATCGGGAGGCGGAAAGTTGTGATCGATACAATCGTCTGCATCCTTTAAATAAAGCAAAAACTCCCTACATCGAGAGTCTGTTCGAGGATAAAGAAGGTATCTATATTGCAGTAAGCGATTTTATGAAAGCCCTGCCAAATAGCATCGCGACCTGGATGCCAGATAATTATACGGTGCTTGGTACTGATGGCTATGGTCTGAGCGAAACCCGGGCGGATCTTAGAAATTTCTTCGAGATTGATGCAGACTACATCACACATGCAGCGCTGGTGGGACTCTACAAAAATCAACGAATCACCAAAACAAAATTCAAAGCGCAGATAAAAAGTCTGCAGGTCAATCCTGATAAAGTTGATCCGATGTTGCGTTGATCAGCAGAGCAATATTAGTACCTCGACCAGGGTTAAGTTTCGTCTGCACTCCAAAATTAACCCTGGTCGAGGGACTAGTGGGTCATGGAATACATCAGGTAATTAATACCGAGGCGGTATGCGGAGTTGGCGTAACGGGTTGGGTAGGCAGGATGGTAAGTATGCTCCCACCCATCGCCCATGTCCGAGTTCCAGTTGATAAGCACCATGACCCGGCCGGTATCATCCAAAATAGCATGGTTGGTAGCGTAGTCTATGCCCTGTTCGCCGTATTCATCAGAGCGATAGAGCGCGGGTATTAATTGCGGGCCATCGATATCATAGTAGCAATGAAATATCTCATGCTCCGGCTTTAGCTCGACAATTTCCCGGTCGGGGAAAACCTGACTGAATGCGCTAATGAAATTGTCCCATTGGCGCACTCCCCAAAAATCGTCTACAAGCAAGAATCCTCCACGTAACAAATACTCACGCAGATTTTCTATCTCGATGGGATTGAGTATCAGACCGCCGCCCTGACCCACTTCAAGCATATAAAGAAAAGGGTAATCGAATATTTCTTCATCATCTAAACGCAGGACAATAGGATCGCTCATTACCCGAATATTGGTCAATCTCGACACACCGCGCAGGAAATTCATATCCGCATCAGGAAAGTCTATGCTCCAGGGACCGCCATAGCCTCTGAAGCCTCTGCCATAGTAGGTATCGAACTGTACTCTGACGAAATTAAACTCCCCACCACGGTCATAGTCCAGACTGGTAAGGTCAGGTACTTGCCCCAGGGCGGTTGTTGAAAGTGCTGCTAACAGTAAAAGTGCGTATATTGATTTCATATTCGATTATCTGCAACGATAGAAATTCGGTCTTGCTCCAAGTTTGTATTGAATACGGACTGAGTGCAAGTATCTAGCCCGGAGAGCAAATATGGGGAAAGTGTAATGGAAGTGGAAGCTACTGCAAAGAAGCACAGTAATCCTCATCACTAATGGCTGGTGTGAACCAAATATAATCAAAGGCCGCAAGATCGGACTCTGATTCCAGATAAACTGCAGGATCAGTTTCCCCAAATTCCACTTCCAGCAAGGCCACAGAAAGGATTTCATTTCTGCTTGAACTCGAATCCAATGCCAAGATGTAATTGGGTACCCCTAGGTCCTGACGAACATGGTAATTGCCGGCGATTAGAACACTGATGTCCTCACCCCCGGTTGAGGTTAGAGCTAAAGCCATCTGATGGTCGCGGGTTTGCTGGACTCTAACCATAGCTGGAAACTGGCTTGCCGGCAGTAAACCGCAATGGCTTTCATCAATATCGGAGTTGAGGCGGGCTACAATTGCTTCTCCCAGTACTGCAGCGATTTCGTCTGCCAAGGATTCGGCGTAAACCTGCATCATCGTCTCATTGCTGATGTTGGCTGCAGATATCTCTATGCGGGACTGCAATACGGCAAAAATCAGTGGTCCGTAAAAAGACCAGTCCCACCCTTCTTCATCCCAACCCCATCCCCCATACCATCCCTA
>PBTO01000047.1 GCA_002726595.1 Gammaproteobacteria bacterium
CTATAGCACAATACATCTATGCTACCGCCAGTGCGCACGGTAAACGGGTTCAGGCTCTGGGCGGCGCTAAAAACCATATGTTGATTATGCCGGATGCCGATATAGATCAGGCCGTCGATGCGCTGATGGGCGCGGCCTATGGTTCCGCGGGCGAGCGCTGTATGGCGATTTCAGTGGCAGTCTGTGTGGGCGACGAAGCCGCCGATCAACTCATCGAAAAACTAACCCCGAAGGTGCAAAACCTGAAGGTCTTGCCTGGCACTGAAGCTGAGGCTGAAATGGGGCCTCTGGTTACAGCTCAGCATCTTGAGAGAGTAACAGGCTATGTTGATCTGGGAGTGGAAGAGGGAGCATCCCTGATTGTGGACGGACGTAATCACAAAGTTTTAGATTATGAAGGAGGATATTTTATAGGTGGCTGTCTGTTTGATAATGTCACTGAAGACATGCGTATTTATCAGGACGAAATATTTGGTCCGGTGCTATGCGTGGTTCGTGTTCCCAGTTTTGATGCCGGGTGTGAGTTAATCAACAACCACGAATACGGCAACGGCACGACTATTTTTACTCGCGACGGCGACAGTGCCCGGCAGTTTACCCACAGCATTCAGATAGGTATGGTTGGCGTGAATGTCCCCATCCCCGTCCCAATGGCATTTCACAGCTTTGGCGGATGGAAGCGATCACTGTTCGGGCCGCTCTATGTACATGGTCCTGATGGGGTAAGGTTCTACACGCGAATGAAGACGGTGACATCCAGGTGGCCAGCTGGTCTCCGCAGGGGCAGCGATTTTTCTATGCCAACCATGAAGTAACACTGTGTATCGATTCACTGGCACGGAGATTTTATGAAGAGACTAAGTTTTCTGGTTTTGTAATTGTTTGATTGCTGGGTTAAAACCAGGAATTTATCTATCCCATGGATCGTCGGCTAAGACGCTTTGCGGCTGCCAGTCAACCTGACCCAATCCGATTCGACTGCGGGCGTTTCCATGTCAAACCATTCACAGTAGCGCTGTAACAGCGATTCTGCCTGGTCTTCCAACACCCCGGATAGCACAATTGCGCCGCCGGATTTGACCAGTTGAGCAAATAACAAAGCAAGCTCCCTTAAAGGCTCTGCCAGAATGTTGGCGAGAACTATGTCTGCTTGCATGGCAGGTAACTGGTCGGGCAGGTAGCAGCGAATGTGTTCTGCGGCGATGCCATTGCGCTGCCTGTTATCTTGCGTGGCCTCTAATGCCTGCGCGTCATTATCCACAGCATGTACTTCTTTAGCACCTAGCAGGGCTGCAGCGATGGCCAGCACTCCAGAGCCACAGCCATAGTCGATCACGCGCTTGCCGGTAAGCTCAGCCTGGTCGAGCCAGCGTAAACACAAGCCGGTGGTGGCGTGAGTGCCACTACCAAAGGCCAGCCCAGGATCGAGCATGATATTGACTGCATTGCTATCAGGTGGAGTCTGCCAGCTTGGGCAAATCCAGAGCCTGTGGCCAAATTGAATGGCCGAAAAACTCTCCATCCAGTTTCGTTCCCATTCTTTGTCTGGCAGAATTTCCAGTTTCACTGCGGAATTGCTGACAGTAGCTGGATGGTTGTGTAACCACTGAATAGTTTGCTCCAATGATGTTGCTGCGTCGAAGAGACAAAGCAAAACCGTGCTATCCCAAAGAGGAGTGCTACCTGGCGCCTTTTGAAATACGGGCTGGTCTTCGCCATCCTGGTAGCTAATTGCCAGTGCACCCCGCTCAAGTAATTGTTGCTCGAGTTGTTCCAGTTCGGCAGAGTGGACCCTTACTCTGAGTTGTTGCCAGGGCATGTAAAGACCTCAGGACCAATCAAAAGGGTCAGTGTGTTGATTTATGAGCTTAGTTTCTGCTCCAGGTAATGAATGTTGACACCGCCCTTTTGGAATTCGGCATCCCGGACCAAATCTCGTTGCAGGGAGATATTGCTGCGGATACCGTCAATCAATAATTCATCGAGAGCGTTTTGCATACGCACCAGGGCTTGCTCCCGCGTGTCAGCAGAGCTAATCAGCTTCGCTATCAGTGAGTCATAGTTGGGTGGAACCGTGTAGCCACTGTATAAGTGAGAATCGACGCGTATGCCATTTCCCCCCGGGGCGTGGAATAGATTGACCTTGCCGGGGCAGGGTAGAAAGGTGATAGGGTCTTCTGCGTTGATTCGACATTCGAATGAATGTCCCTTTATCTTGATGTCAGCTTGAGAGAGTGACAGCTCATCCCCACTGGCGATTCGTAACTGTTCTTTCACGATATCAACGCCGGTCACCATTTCTGTAACCGGGTGTTCTACCTGCAAACGCGTATTCATCTCGATGAAATAAAACTCTTCATCCTCATACAGAAACTCGAGTGTGCCGGCGCCACGATAATTCATATTGATACAGGCTTGCAAACAGGTTTTAGCCACTTCGTTACGTACATCATCCGGGATATTGGGTGCGGGTGCTTCTTCCAGCACTTTTTGATGGCGTCTTTGCAGTGAACAGTCCCTGTCGCCCAGGTGAATGGCATTACCCTGTCCGTCTCCCAACACCTGAATCTCAACATGGCGCGGGTTTTCCAGGAATTTTTCCAGGTATACTACGCCGCTGCCAAAAAACGCCTTAGCCTCTGACTGTGTTACATAGATCGCTTTCAGCAGGGCCGCCTCGTTGTGTACGACACGCATGCCACGACCACCTCCGCCGGCTGCGGCCTTGATGATGACCGGATAGCCGATCTCCTGGGCCAGNGACAAGGTTCGATCTTTATCATCGTCTATCGGACCGTTTGATCCGGGCACTGTAGGAACACCGGCATCGCGCATCACGTCAATGGCAGACACCTTGTCGCCCATCAGGCGAATAGTTTCTGCCTGTGGACCGATAAAAACGAAGCCGCTGTTTTCGATTTGTTCCGCAAAGTCGGCGTTTTCAGAAAGAAATCCATATCCGGGATGGACCGCATCGGCATCGGTCACTTCCATGGCACTGATGATGGCGGGTATATGTAAATAACTGTCGGTGGGGCTGGCTGGTCCGATACAAACAGATTCATCTGCCAGCCGCACGTGCATCAGATCCTTGTCCACAGTTGAGTGAACAGCAACAGTTTTAACTCCCAGTTCCTTGCAGGCTCGAAGTACACGAAGGGCAATCTCGCCGCGGTTCGCTATGACAACTTTATCGAGCATCTGGACTGATTCCTGCCAGGTTTAATTTGAGAGTTAACTTAAGAGTCCACTAAATGGTCAGACGATGGTGATCAACGCCTGGTCAAACTCTACCGGTTCGCCGTCTTCAACCAGAATGGCCTCGATTACGCCGGCATGATCAGCTTCAATCTGATTCATCATCTTCATCGCTTCGACGATGCAAACAACATCTCCCATCTTGATGTGTTGACCGACTTCAACAAAAGGTGGAGACGAGGGAGATGGGGCNCGGTAAAAAGTGCCTACCATGGGTGATTGAATCACTTTGCCGTGGGTAACCGGAATCGGGCTTGTTGCTTCTTCCCTGGCAACAGGTGGTGCCTGCACTGGAGCGGGGGCAGCAGCAACGGGAGCAACCTGGTAGGTAACCGGCGCAGGTGCACTGGTGGCAGCTCGACTAATGCGAACAGACTCTTCGCCTTCTTTGATTTCAATCTCTGCTACATCTGAAGCTTCGAGTAGCTCGATCAGTTTCTTAACCTTTCTAATGTCCATGGGGTTATCTCTTAATCGTTACTTTTAGCTAATTTTTTTATGGCTACCTGCAACGCTAGTTCATAACCCTGCGCTCCCATGCCGACGATGCTGCCAATGGCAATATCAGAAAAATAGGATTTACGGCGGTAGTCTTCCCGGCTATACAGATTTGACAGATGCACCTCAATGAAAGGCAACTCGGTAGCCAACATGGCATCGCGTAGTGAAATACTGGTATGAGTAAAGCCGCCAAAGTTGACAATAATAAATGCGGTGCCATCCTGGCGCGCCAGATGCAACCGGTCAATCAAATCTGCTTCTGAATTACTCTGCAGATTATCAAACTCGTGTCCGGCATTAGAGGATTGGGCGGCAAGTCTCTGATTAATATCATCCAACGTATCGTAGCCGTAAATTTGGGGTTCACGATTACCCAGAAGATTCAGATTTGGGCCATGAAGGGCCAGAATTTTTGCCATGGGGAGGCCTTTTGCAGTTTTGGGCTAGATCCTAAAACTATCCAGTTCTTGCCTGTTAGCTTATTTTAGCGGCATTTTCTCAGATAATTGCGTAAGTTTCACCAATAATCACTGATTATTTAGAAATAGCTCAAGGCTGTCTCAATAAAGCTCAAGGCTGTCTCAATAAAGCTCAAGGTTGTTAAATAGCTAAATGCGGCTAAGAAGGCAGCTCAGGGCAGGAGGGGATATTCGGCGATTTGGGGTGGATAGCAAAACCCCCAGTCGGCACAACCTTGATATTCAATAACCAGTATCGCTTCTTCGCCGGGATTGTCTGGCACCGGGACAGACACCGTGACGCCGTCATAATAGGCCTCGATGTCGCCGAAAAACTGGTCAGATTTGGCCAAACCGTCGGGCAGGGAGAAATCCACAGGAATCGGGTCAGTCTCTGCTGACTGTTTTATTGCAAAGGCAAATTGATGGCGATACAGGTAGTGGCCCTCGGCAATAGTCCAGCTTACATTGAGCCGAGTGGGACTCTCAATGGCCACGTAGAATGGAAAGGCCTGATCCATCGGTAATGGTTGTGGTTGGTCGCTGTTCAGTAAATCCGGAGAGGGACGTGAACCGAATTGAGCATGACTGGAACTGCCAATTAGCAGTGTCACGCAAATAAGCAAGCTTGAGATTCTCAACAACATAGTTAGGTGACCCGATTCAAACCCAGTTTATTCCTGTAGACAATCTAATCCTGGTATCGATCGAAAACCAGGCAGGCATTGGTACCACCGAAGCCAAAACTATTCGACATGACCCGGTTCAATTGCACATCGTCCTGGCGTGTAATGGCTATTGGCAATCCCTCGGCTTCGGGGTCGAGCTTATCGATATTGGCAGAGGTTGCGATAAAGTTATTTTCCATCATGATCAAGCTGTAAATAGCCTCGTGGGCACCAGCAGCCCCTAACGAATGGCCACTTAATGATTTGGTGGAATTAATTACAGGTAACTCGTCACCAAACACATTGCGGATAGCCTTGAGTTCGGAAACATCTCCCGCCGGTGTACTGGTGCCATGGGTGTTGATGTAATCTACCGGGCCATCCAGATTTTCCTTGGCCATCTGCATGGCTCTGCCACCACCTTCTCCAGAAGGCGCTACCATGTCATAGCCGTCCGAAGTGGCTGCATAACCGGTTAACTCGGCATAAATTTTTGCGTCACGTTTAATGGCATGGTCCAGTGCCTCGATGACCAAAACAGCGCCACCGCCGGAAATTACGAAGCCGTCTCTGTCAACATCGAATGCGCGTGATGCCCGCTCGGGTGTTGCATTGTATTTTGTGGAGAGCGCTCCCATGGCATCGAACATATGGGCCAGAATCCAGTTTTCTGACTCCGCCCCGCCGGCAAACACCAGGTCCTGTTTTCCCAGCTGAATTAATTCGGCGGCATGACCAATACAGTGTGCACTGGTGGCGCAGGCCGAGGAAATTGAATAATTGACACCCTTTATTTTAAATGGTGTGGCAAGACAGGCGGAGACAGAACTGCTCATTGTGCGGGGAACGCGATAAGGTCCAACCCGCCGCAAGCCTTTCTCCCGCATGATATCGGTTGACTCGAGCTGGTCTGCTGGTGAACCGCCGCCGGACCCTATAACCAGACCGGTACGCGTATTTGACACCTGCTCTTCGCTTAGCTTGGCATCACGTATGGCCTGATCCATGGACACATAAGCGTAGGCAGATCCATCACCCATGAAACGTAGGACTTTTCGCTCTATCAGCTCAGCCGTGTCGAGTTCAACGGATCCACTGATATGGCTGCGCATGCCAATTTCTTCATAGGCTGGATTGTAGCGAATCCCGCTGTGGCCTTCCCTCAGTGAATCCAGCACAGCTTGCGTGTCATTGCCAAGACAGGAAACGATTCCAATGCCGGTAACTACAACTCGGCGCATTTCTACCCCCTCCAAATCCCCCCAAACCAGCTAAAACTTTGCTTCGGGAGTAAACAAACCAACTTTCAGACCCTTGGTAGTGTATATAGTTTTACCATCGACGGAAACTGTACCATCGGCAATGCCCATTACCAGGGTTCTATTAATTAATCTGCTCATTGAGAGTTCATAGGCTACTTTTCGGGAATCAGGCAGTATTTCTCCACTAAATTTTACTGCGCCTGCGCCCAATGCCCGCCCCCTGCCGGGATAACCACTCCAACCCAGAAAGAAGCCTACCAGTTGCCATAGCGCATCGAGTCCAAGGCAGCCGGGCATCACCGGATCGCCTGGAAAGTGGCTGGAAAAAAACCACAGTTCAGGGTTTATATCCAGTTCGGCAATGATCTGGCCGCGACCATACTCGCCACCTTCGGCATTTATTTCCACAATGCGATCCAGCATCAGCATGTTATCTACTGGTAGCTGGGCATTACCCGGACCAAATAACCTGCCGTATCCACATTCCACCAGGTCCTCCAGCTTGTAGGAGCTTTTAGGGACAAAGTGTTTATTTCTGTCTGCCATGTTCCAATCACCCGAGAAAAGGGGCCATTTCTGCACGAAGCATGCGATGTTATCGCGCTGGGGCGAAATAATCGATAATAAATTACTGCGCCTGACACTTGTCTTTATCCAGTGCGGAGATAATTTGATACTATTATTCGCTATTTTCGATGGATGGAAAATAAATGTTAGTTCCTGTAGTTCTTGCCGGTGGTGTGGGTTCACGTTTGTGGCCGGTTTCCCGTGCCGCCCTGCCCAAGCAATTGGTTACTTTTCCTCAGATCGAAGGGTCGCTTTTTCAAAATACCCTGCAGCGCCTGTCCGGTATTGCCGATCTAGCCGATCCACTGGTCGTTTGCAACGAGGAGCACCGTTTTCTGGTGGCAGAACAACTCAGGCAACTCGGTATTAGTAAGAGCAATATTTTACTCGAGCCATTTGGCAGAAATACCGCCCCGGCCGTTGCATTGGCGGCTTTCGCAGTTCAGAGTCAGTCAGTGAATGTAAATCTGTTAGTACTCCCATCGGATCATGCCATACAAGATGTAGAAGTCTTTCACAAGCTAATAGAAACAGCCCAGAAGTATGCCAGCGATGGCAAGATGATGACTTTTGGCATAGTGCCAGGTAGCTCAGAAACTGGTTATGGATACATCCAGAAGGGATCGGTCATAGACGATGGTAATGCGTACTGCATTCAAAAATTTGTCGAAAAGCCCGACTCGGAAACTGCCCTCGGCTATCTTGAATCGGGAGATTATCTGTGGAATAGCGGCATGTTTATGTTTGGCGCTGGGGTTTATCTTGATGAGCTGAAACTTCACGCGCCGGATATTTACGAGGTTTGTTCTAAAGCACATGCTGAGCTAAGAAGAGAAGCCGATTTTGAGTTTATACCGAGCGCAGTTTTTACATCCTGTCGTCGTGAATCAATCGACTATGCCGTGATGGAAAAGACAGAGCGGGGAATCGTCATTCCCATGGACGCAGGCTGGAGCGACCTGGGTGCCTGGGGTGCTTTGTGGGAGCTGGGAGAAAAAAATCAGCAAGGCAATGTCATTAGCGGCGATGTACTGGCTGAAGGGGTTAGCCAGAGTTATATACAGGCCCAGTCCCGGCTGGTAGCAGCGGTGGGCATGCGCGATGCAATAATCGTGGAGACAGCAGACGCTGTGCTGGTAGCTGACAAGGCCCGGGCACAGTCGGTAAAACAGATTGTAGATCAGCTTACCAGGAGCAAGCGTAGCGAGAGTGAAAACCATACTCTGGTCCGGCGACCCTGGGGCTCATACGAGTCATTGGCAATGGGTGAAGGTTATCAGGTTAAACACATCGTCGTGCAGCCGGGTGCATCACTTTCCTTGCAGTCCCACAATCATCGGGCCGAGCATTGGACAGTGATAAAAGGTGTAGCATTGATTAGATGTGATGATAAGGAGTTTGAACTCAATCCCAATGAGTCTACGTTTATTCCCCTTGGCAATAAGCACCGACTGACAAATAATGGCAGTGAAACGGTTGAACTTATCGAGGTGCAGGTTGGCGACTATCTCGGGGAAGATGATATTGTTCGCTTCGATGACAGGTACGGTCGAAGTTAAATGCCGATACCATGATGAGGCAGAAAAAAAACTCAAACGGGATTAGATTGATTCGATGAAAGCGATAAGAAAATGTTTGTTTCCAGCGGCAGGCTTTGGCACCAGATTTTTACCGGTCACGAAGGCGATGCCAAAGGAGATGCTGCCCATCGTAACCAAGCCGTTGATTCAATACGGTGTTGAAGAGGCAATGCAGGCAGGTATTAGCGGTATGGCAGTAGTCACCGGACGGGGTAAGCGCGCGATAGAAGATCATTTCGATGTCAGCTACGAACTGGATCAGCAGATTGCCGGTTCGGAGAAAGAAGATCTTTTATCTGATACGCGCGAGATCATGTCGCGTTGTACCTTTTCTTATATTCGACAGGGTGAGATAAGAGGTTTGGGACATGCGATCCTAACTGGAGAGCCACTGATAGGTGATGAACTTTTCGCCGTAATCCTGGCAGATGATTATTGCGTGGCTGAAGGAGATAGTGTGCTCGCTCAAATGGTGCATCTCTATGAAGAGTATCAGTGCAGCATCATTGCCATTGAAGAAGTGCCGCAGGAGGAAAGTTTCCGTTACGGTATTATCGAAGGCGAGACGCAGGATGAAAGTGTTTACCGCATTAGTAATTTAGTTGAAAAACCAGCACCGACAGATGCGCCAAGTAACCTGGCAATAGTGGGGCGCTATATTCTAACACCCGACATCTTTGACATCATCCGAAACACCGCGCCGGGCCGTAATGGCGAGGTGCAGATAACCGATGCGCTGCAATCACAGGCGGCACAGGGAAAAGTGATCGGATATCGATTCGAAGGCAGGCGTTTTGACTGCGGCAGTGTGAGTGGATTTATCGATGCGACTAACTACACCTATAATAAACAAAACCCGCAGTAGTATTCAGGCGCTTGGCCCTAAAGCTACTCGAACAATAATCTATGATGAATGAATTGAGCTGTTTCAAAGCCTATGACGTTCGGGGCCGCATACCCGATCAACTAAACGCTGACATTGCCTATCGGATTGGCCGTGCCTATGCTGAATTTCTCAAGCCGAAAAATGTTGTGGTAGGGTATGACATTCGACTGACCAGTCAGGAATTATGCGCCTCACTGAGCAGAGGCCTGACGGAAGCGGGTGCCGATGTCATCAATATCGGCCAGTGTGGAACCGAGGAGGTCTATTTCGCCACCAGTTATTTGCAGGCGGATGGGGGAATCATTATCACCGCAAGTCACAACCCGGCGGATTATAATGGCATGAAGTTTGTGCGTGAAGGTTCTCGGCCAATCAGCGGTGATACGGGTCTGGATGAAATCAAAACACTGGCTGAAAAGAGTGTATTTCCTGCGGCAGACAAATCAGGTTCGATCAGTTTCGAAGACACTAAACCTGGCTATATAGATCATCTGCTTGGCTATGTTGATGTTGACGGGCTAAAGCCATTAAACATTGTTTGCAATGCCGGCAACGGTGGTGCGGGTTCGGCGATAGATGCCATCGAGCTATTCCTGCCTTTTAATTTCATCAAGCTCCATCACCAGGCTGATGGCACTTTCCCTAACGGAGTGCCTAACCCTTTGCTGGTAGAGAACCGTCAAGCGACGATCGACGCAATCCAGGATAATAACGCGGATCTGGGTATTGCCTGGGATGGGGATTTCGATCGCTGTTTTTTCTTCGACGAAAACGGCCGATTTATCGAGGGCTATTACATAGTAGGATTACTCGCGCAGAGTTTTCTTGCTGGCGAAGCTGGTGCAACTATTATCCATGATCCACGGCTTATCTGGAACACGGTTGAAATTGCCAGGGCCGGTGGTGGCAAAGCTGTTCAATGCAAGACCGGTCATGCGTTTATCAAGGAAAGAATGCGCAAAGAAGATGCCGTCTACGGCGGAGAGATGAGTGCCCACCATTACTTTCGCGATTTTTTTTATTGCGATAGCGGTATGGTACCGTGGTTGCTTGTGGTTGAATTGATGGCAAAATCCGGCAAGACGCTATCTGAATTGATAGATGAAAGAGTGCAGGCTTACCCGGTCAGTGGCGAGATTAATCGCCAGATAGAGAACCCACCTGAATTACTTGCCACAATCGAGCACAAGTATTCCGTGCAAGCTGAGAGTATAGATCGCACCGATGGTCTTGGTATGACTTTCACTGACTGGCGTTTCAACCTGCGCTTATCTAACACCGAACCTGTTGTGAGATTAAATGTAGAGTCACGTGGCGATGCAGCGCTCATGCATGAGAAAACTGAAGAACTCTTGGCGTTGATGCAGCAGGCATGAATGGTTATATATACCATGACCTGAAGCGCTGAATTGAGCATGAGAGCAGGTACTTGCTTCTTGTTAGCTAAAGTGCATTAAACACAGCAATGTCTACTCCTGCCATTCTTTGCTGAGGTCGATCAGCTTGCTGGTTGATGCGTCCAGCGCTTCACCTGACTTTCCTGTCGCCAGATTATTGAATATCTCTTTAGACAGGCTCTTACCCAATTCAACACCCCACTGGTCAAATGCATTTATATTCAAGAGCAGAGATTGCACATAGACCTGGTGTTCATACAGGGCGATGAGTTTTCCCAGAACGGAAGGATTCAGTTCCCGCAGCAGTAAGGTATTGCTTGGTTTGTTTCCGATGGTCACTTTGTGCGGAGCAAGCGCGGCAATTTCATCATCATCTAAACCTGATGAACGAAGTTCCTGCTCTATCTGAGCCCGGTTTTTCCCCTCCATTAGCGCCTTGCTTTGGCTAAAGCAGTTCGCCAGCAAATGGGCGTGTTGCTCGTTGCTGTTGCCAACAGAGCTGTTGGCGATGGCAATAAAATCGACAGGGATCAAATCGATCCCCTGATGTAAGTACTGGAAGTAGGAATGTTGGCTATCGGTTCCGCTCGATCCCCACAGCACACCAGCGCTGCTGTTGGTAACGAGATCGCCGGCGGTATCAACTGATTTACCCAGGCTTTCCATATAGAGTTGTTGTAAAAAACCGGGAAGCCGATTGAGTTCCTGGCTATAGGGAACAACGGCATGGCTACTTGCATTACAGAATCCGGCGTGCCAAACATTCAACAAAGCCATTACAACAGGTAGATTCTGCACAAGCTCGGAGTTGAGGAAATGCTGGTCCATTTCATGGGCACCGCGCAACAGTTCTCTGAAACTCTCCATTCCAACAGACAGGGCAATGGGTAATCCGATGGCTGACCACAAAGAGAAACGGCCGCCGACCCAATCCCACAGGGGGAACACCCTATCCGCATCGATGCCGAAATCTGTGGCCGCTGCCAGATTGCCGGTTACGGCCACGAAGTGTCTCGCTACATCCGCATTGCTCTGTGCTTTGCTGGCGATCCATGCTTGCGCGGCACTTGCGTTTAATCGAGTCTCCAGAGTCGAAAAAGATTTGGAGGAAATAATAAAGAGAGTGGTCTCAGGATTTAGCCGTCGCAGCGTGCCCTCCAGATGAACCGGATCACCATTGGAGACGAAATGCAGCTTCACCCTGTTAACCGAGAACTGGGCGAGTGCAGTGACCACCATTGAGGGTCCCAGATCAGAGCCGCCGATGCCTATGTTTACCACATCGGAGATGGCTTTCCCCGAGTAACCAGGCCAGTTGCCCGTATGTACAGCATCTACCAGTTGTTCCATCTTCGAAAGGCAAGACTCTACCTCTTCTCGAACGTGGGAGGGCCTCTGTTCTCTCAAAGCCACATGCAACGCCGCTTGCTGTTCTGAGCTATTAATCGTCTCGCCCGCAAACATTGCCTGTATACCTTCGGGCACCCTGCTGGCCGTTGCCAGATTGATAAGCAAGCCCCGAGTTTCACTGGAAACCAGATTTTTAGAGTAATCCAGAAGCAAATCCGGAACCTGTATCGAGAAGTCGGTGAACCTGTCTTCAGCATCACGGAATAAAGAGCGAATGTCTGTTTTCTGCTTATCCAGGTACGCCTTGTGCTCGGCTAAAGCATTAAAGACTTGTGTTACATCGGGGTTTATCATGACCCTTTAAATTCCTGTCTACATTCTATCTATACGGAGAGTTGCATAAGCTATATCATTCGAGGCAGCTGATCAATTAAGCCTATTGAACAAGGTAGGGAATTTATGTAGTATGCGCGGCCTGATCGTTGCCGCTATGGATCAGCCGTAGATACTGAGAGTAGCAGCTGACCTGGTCAGCGTGATCGAAGGGTAAGAGATAGCCCGAAACGTAAAATCTCATTAGTGCCGCTATAGCTCAGCCGTAGCTACTGAGAGTAGCAGCTGACCTGGTCAGCGAGATCGAAGGGTAAGAGGTAGCCCGAAACGTAAAATCTCATTAGTGCCGCTATAGCTCAGCCGTGGTAGAGCAGCTGACTTGTAATCAGCAGGTCCCGAGTTCGACTCTTGGTGGCGGCACCATCTTCCTATCTCAGTACGTCTCCAGTTGTCTCGGTAGTCTTGTAAAACCCTCTAATAGCCCGTATTTGTAGTCTCTTCTTGTCTACTTGCGTCTTGACCCATCCGCAATTTAATGGAACACTCTATGTACCATCAGTCTTCTTAATGTACCACCAGCCTTCTTAATGTACCACTAGGCTCCAATTTTGTGGATTTATCAATGGCTGTTGATTTGCATCCAAAATTGATCCATTATCCCCGCATATTTGCATCGAATTTTGACCCATGTTCATGCC
>PBTO01000048.1 GCA_002726595.1 Gammaproteobacteria bacterium
ACGATAATAAGGCTAAATCACTAACCCAGATGAGCTAATGTGTCTCTTAAATCAGGGCTAGCTTTGTCCAGGATGGTTTGACGACGTACACCTTGATCGGTTAGCAATTTTTGGTCGAGATGACAGGGCTGGGGGCATGGTAATGCTCTTTGCCAACGAAATGGCCGGCAATAGTTAGTGAGCGGCAGGCATAACGAGTCAGCCCATGGATCAGTCGGCTGAATCGAAAGCAGCCGTCAGGGTATGGAAAAGTGCGTAGAATTGCCGGGCTAATGGCAGGGACCGGGATACCGGCAGCAAATAATTTTTACTCAAACCGCGAAAGTTTCTATACTGAGGGTGGTCTAAATAAAGAGAATTGACTAATTTTGAACAAGCTGATGACACTGAAATACCGACTGTTAAGCCTCACATTGCCCCTGCTGCTGATGCTTGGCTCTCAAATCGCGTCCGGCCAGGACAACACGGGCGACGACTCCACAGTTACCTATCCCGCCTCCTATTTCGCAGAATATGAGCCGGTTACCGCCCAGGACATGCTGAACCGGATTCCTGGAGTAAGTTCTGGTGGGGGTGGCGGTGGTCCCGGTGGGTTCAGTGGCGGTCGTGGTGGTCCACCGGGTGGTTTTAGTGGCGGTGGCGGTCGCAGCGGCGGCGGCCGGGGTGGTCGCGGTTTCGGTGGTGGTGGCGGTAACGAAATTTTGATTAACGGTAAACGCACCGCCGGCAAGAGTAATCAGACCAGCGGGCAACTGGACCGGATTACGGCTGATCAGGTAGATCGTATTGAAATCATCCGCGGCACCTCCGGTGAATTAGACGTCAGGGGCAGTGGCCAGATAATCAACGTGGTGCTGTTCGAAGCACTATCCACGAACAGCATTTCCTACGAAGCCAGTATGAATCGCGCTCGCGATCATACTGTCACGCCAGGTGGGACGCTCGCTTACAGCGGCCAGACAGGTGGCTTTTCCTATCTGTTCAGCGCGGTCGCGCAGGAAGTTTATAGCGATAATATAAGCAAAGAAAACAGTATTCTGGGGGACTTTTCACCCAATGATCTGGTGCGTGAAGATCGTACCACCGAAGGTACTATGACTACCTTCAGTACCAATCTTGGCTACGAGATAAGCACTAACTCCAGCGTGCGGTTCAATGGGCAATATTCCGATGGTGATGGCCCGACTGAACTGTTCCGCCGGACTACTGACCTTACTGTACAGCCCAATGCAGTGAAACTCGAGCGGGAAGACAGTCCCAGCGAGTTTGATAGCTGGGAAATTGGTGGTGACTATGAACTCAACACCGCCAGAGGTGACCGCATTAAAGTGCTGTTTATCAGCAATTCCAACACCCGGACCAATTTACGTGAACGTTTCGGTGTAGCGGACGATGGCTCTGAAACCAAGAGTCTGTTTCTAGACAATGGCAGTACTACCAGGGAGCGTATCGTGCGCGGCTCCTACACATTCGATATCTTTGAGGGTCAGGATATTGAGTTCGGTGCCGAGCGGGCCCAGACTATTCTGGATTCCAACCTGGCACTGGGTATTGCCAGCAACAGCGGGACTCCTTCGGCAGCCGTTGGTGGCCTGGTACCGATCCCGGTGGCCAACGCCAATTCATCGGTTGAAGAAATTCGCTACGAGCCCTTCGTGATTCATAACTGGGTGCTGAATCCAAAAATGTCCCTTGAGAGCACCCTGCTGTACGAAACCTCAGAGATTACCCAACGTGGTGATGTATTCAACAAACGGGATTTCGATTTTGTAAAGCCCAAGGTGGATTTTCGTTATGACCTGACACCGACTTTGCAATTACGCGGTTCAATAGAAAAAGTAGTAGAGCAATTGAGTTTCAATGATTTTGTCGCAGCCACCGATAATCGGGACGAAGACTCCAACGTGCAAGCTGGTAATGAGAATCTCAAGCAGGAATGGTATTGGAAATATGAATTCAATGCTGAGTATCGTCTGCCCAACGACATCGGTGTAATCGATGGCAGTATTTTTTACCACGACTACACGGACCGCATCGAGCGCATCGATGTATCGCCTTCAGAGGACGACCTGCAATCAGCCAACGGCAATATCGGCGACGGTGAGGCCTATGGCCTCAATCTCAATGCCAGTATCAGAATGCGCATGATCGATATGCCTAACCTGTTGCTTACCTCAAGATTTAACGTGGAAGACTCCAAGATCACCGACCCCTTTCTAGGCATAGAACGGCGCTTTTCTTTTCGCAACCGCGGTCGACTGTCCCTAGGCTTTCGCCATGACATCAATCAATGGAATATGAATTACGGTCTGCAGTGGAACAACAGCTTCGATGGTAACCGCAAGCGCTACGATATCGATGACATTGAACTTTCAGCTGGCGACCCTTTCCTTAACGCTTTTGTAGAGGTCATTGCCTTTGGCGACATCACTTTTCGCCTCGATGCCAATGGTTTTAACAACGTCGAGTTTTGCCGCGAGCGTCAGCGTTACGTAGGGCGCATTTCCAGCGGAATCCTGGAAGAAATTGAAGACCAGTGCAACAGTCCTGGCAGATCACTTTCGTTACGGGTTAATGGCACGTTCTGATTTTTTCACTGCGTGAATTAGGGAACCTCTGATTAATTTGCCGCCAGTACTCCCCTCACAGCTTCTTCCAGCCTGGGGCTGGTGAGACCCCAGCGCTGCCCTTCGACGATAGCACTTTCCAGTTCAATACCATCTGATTGAACGGCAGAAATTGCGACCAGGGCGCCGACGCGGTTGCTGCTTGCGCAATGCACAAGCGCTGGCTGCCCTTCCAGGCGCGCTAACAAATCAAAAAGGCTCTGTGCATTCTCCCGGGTTACACCTGCAGAACCAGCCACAGGAATCGAGTAATACTGCATATTCAATTCGGTAGCTAATGCCTCTTCATCCCATTCCTGTTCTGCAACAGGACGCAGGTTGATTACATGCATTACCCCGGCATCCGCCAATAGACGGAGCTGCTCCTCTGTTGGTTGTCCGCTTGCTAGAATTTGCCCTTCGGGTTCCGAAAGATTTAAAACTTGCGCCTGCCCGACAATATCACGGTCCAGCTCGTAGGATTGGCTACATGCTGTGATTACGAGCAGCATCAAAGCAATTAGAAGATTGGTAGATGTTTTTATTACTGGCATTACGGCATCCTCGTGTTCTGAACTAGTTAAAGTGGCATGAGAATGCCACATTGAGCAATCGTTGTCTCTTTATCTTTGTCCTGATGCATCTGTTGCCCGGTTGCTTTTGGAGCTATAGCTGCACATGTCTCAGCCTGAGTGAATTGCTTATCACCGAAACCGAGCTAAAACTCATAGCCGCCGCCGCTATCATGGGTGATAGCAGAATACCAAAAACCGGATACAGCACTCCAGCGGCAATGGGGATACCGGCCGCGTTATAAAAGAAGGCAAAGAATAAGTTCTGTCTGATATTGCGCATTGTAGCCTGGCTTAAGCGCCTCGCTCTTACGATACCCCGTAGATCGCCTTTAACCAGAGTGACTCCAGCGCTTTCCATTGCCACATCTGTGCCCGTACCCATCGCAATACCTGCCTGAGCCTGGGCCAGTGCAGGGGCATCATTGATGCCATCCCCTGCCATGGCAACAATATGCTGCTCATCTTGCAGTTGCTTTACAACTTTGACTTTTTGTTCGGGCAGTACTTCGGCATGCACCTGGTCGATACCAAGTTTGCTGGCGACGGCATTCGCTGTGGTGACACTGTCACCGGTTAACATGACTACTTTTACTCCCGCAGAATGTAAATCACGAATGGCTTCCGGGGTTGATGTTTTAATTGGATCGGCAACGCCAATCAAGCCGGTGGCCTGCCCATCAATCGCTAGCAACATGACAGTTGATCCATCGGCTCTTTGTTCGTTGGCCTGCTTTGACAAATTTTCGCTATCGATGCCCAGACTTTGCAGTAGTGTGTCATTGCCCAGCGCAACTTTATGTCCATCGACCTCCCCCGTTACTCCCTTTCCGGTCAGGGACTGAAACCGGGTGGTTTTAACCAGTTCAATTCCCTTCTCCCGGGCACCGGTTACGATCGCTTCTGCCAATGGATGTTCGCTGCCACGCTCAAGGCTGGCCGCAAGAACCAATACGTCGTCCTCACTGAATCCTGCCTCTGCATGCACAGTAACCAGTTTCGGTTTGCCTTCGGTCAACGTGCCGGTCTTGTCGACTACCAACGTATCTACTTTCTCCATAACCTCGAGCACTTCGGCATTCTTGATCAATACGCCAGCGGTTGCCCCGCGCCCGGTGCCAACCATGATGGAGATGGGCGTTGCCAGTCCCAGCGCACAGGGGCAGGCTATAATGAGTACCGCAACAGCATTAACCAGCGCATAAGACAAGCGTGGCTCCGGGCCCCACATCCACCAGGAGAAAAAGGAAACCACGGCGCAGGCAAGAACCGCAGGGACAAAATAGGAGGCTACAACATCGGCCAATTTCTGAATGGGCACCCGTGATCGTTGTGCCTCTGCCACCATATTGACAATCTGTGTGAGCAGGGAGTCGGCACCCACTTTTTCTACCCGCATCAATAAACCACCCGTTCCATTAACTGTCGCGCCGATTAGTTTTTCACCACTGTGTTTCGCAACCGGAATTGGTTCACCGGTAACCATAGACTCATCCACATTGCTTTCACCTTCTATGACGGTGCCATCTACAGGTATCTTCTCTCCAGGGCGAACACGCAGGACGTCGCCAGGTTGCACACTTTGCAGCAGAATATCTTCTTCCAGGCCATCATTTCGCACGATACGCGCAGTAATTGGCGCCAGCCCCAGTAGCATCTGAATGGCTGCATTGGTCCGTGATCGGGCACGCAGTTCGAGCACTTGTCCAAGCAGCACCAGGGCGATAATGACGGCGGCGGCCTCGAAATAGACCTCCACTGAACCACCCTCAAGCTGCATGATGGGAGGAAATATTTGTGGCAACAATAAAGCCACCACGCTATAGACCCAGGCCACAGAGACACCCATTGCAATCAGGGTGAACATATTTAGATTCCAGGTCAGGATAGACTGCCAGCCGCGGACAAAAAATGGCCAACCACCCCACAACACGACCGGTGTTGCCAGCACAAACTCAATCCATTGCACCGCCTGCATCGAGAGGCTATCCGGTAACAAGGCCGGAAACATATCCGCTGTCATCGCCAAAATCAGCACGGGAAAGGCAAGCACGGTACTGATCCAAAATCGACGTGTCATGTCGATAAGTTCTTCATTTTTTTCTTCGACCCTTAGCGTAGTCGCTTCCAGCGCCATACCGCATTGGGGACAGCTACCAGGCTGATCCTCGACTACCTCCGGGTGCATCGGACAGGTGAACTGGGTTTTCGTCTCCAATACCGGCACGCCCATGGGTTCCAGTGCCATGCCACAGCTAGGGCAACTACCGGGTCCCAGCTGTTCAATTTCAGGGTGCATAGGACAGGTATAGATAGCCGATTGAGCGTTATCCGGCTCAGGCGGGGGATCGGTCTTGTTAAGGTATTTCTCAGGCTGCTGCTTGAATTTATTCAGGCAACCGGCACAACAAAAATAGTATTGCTGGCCTGAATAACTGTACGCATGCTCGGAGTCACTTGAGACCACCATGGCGCAGACCGGATCGGTCAACTGCGGTTCTTGTGCCTCCGGTGCTACCGTCATGCCAAATCGATCCTGTTTGTTTGTTAAATTTCTCGTGTGGATTTTGCCCGCAGACTATTGAGATAGGTGATCACACTCAAAGTCTCGGCTGGGTCCATGCGTCCAACCGGGGAGTTGCTGTACGTGGACATCATTACTTTTCCACTGCCGCTAAGCACAAATTCACTCGGTTGAATATGATCGCGGCGGTCTTCCCACCAGGCCCCGATTGCATCACCGTCTTCATGTGTCACGCCGAAGGCAACTGGAAAACCCAGATCGGCCGCCACTTTGGCAGTCTGCTCTTCTGAATCAACCGCGGCGGCAATAATTGTTACACCCTGTTCGCGGAACGCATCACGGCGCTCTTCATAGCCAGCCAGTAACCGGCGACAGTAAGGTCACCAGTGCCCTCGATAAAATAGCACCACAGTAAGCGGTGAGTCCAGATCATCGGGCAGCGACAATGCTCCCCCAGCGGGTAAATTCAGAGTGAGCTGGGGAAAAGTATCTCCAGGATTCAGTTTGTCAGCCATGTTGTCTCCTTTCTAGCCCTTCCTATAGGGCTACACAATCATACGTGAACTGCTCAATTCACATCAAGTGGCGCTTCGGCCATGGCCTGGATGAGTCTTATCAAGCCTTCGACATCCCGCAGATCGGCGATCTCCGCCGGTGAGTGACTGTAGCGGCCGGGCCAGGAGAGGCCCGCATTGGGAGCCCCGTAAAAGGTAAATCCGGTGCCATCGGTACTGCCCTGGGTCAGTCCTATCTGTACGGCAATATTGGCATCCGCCGCTATCGCCCGATTTCGATCCAGTTCATAGGGGATGGCCATGCCCGCATTTTCGATCGATCGCAGCACCGGTCCGCTACCCAGTGGCGCATAGGCAAAATGGGGTGACTCCAGGGGTGTATCGGAGGAGACGAAGGTATCGATACTGTAAACTCGGCGGGTACGCATTCCCATGCGGCTGGCCAGTTCGCTGGCGCCTCTCAGACCCCCCTCCTCGCGCACCGACCAGGCGAAAACTACACGGTGATCCAATGTAGCCGGATCGATATTCTGTATCGCCAGCAACAAGGCCGTGGTACCAACCCGGTCATCCAGAGAACGGGATGAGTAACGGTAGGCACCCATACGATGGCCCTCTTTGTAACCGGTCACACCCATGCCGGGTTCAACGCCCATGCTGGCCAATTGCTCGGCATTCAGTCCATACCAGGCTCGCACCTGTTCCGGTTGTTTCTGTATTGGATTGTCACGACTGAGAAAAACACCGCGCAGTTGTGGCGACTCGGCTGCCGACAGGGGTCCGTAGCCTGAGTCCAATTGGAGCAGCGAGGGCTGCCCTTCCCAGGCCGGGGTCACGACCCCACCCAGGCGATCAAGATTAACGGTTCCATCCGGGTCGATACTGGCTATTTGATAGCCCACCTCATCCATGTGAGCGACAAAGACCGTAGTCTCGCCAACCGGGCCAAATTCCACCCACATATTACCCATGTCGTCGGTTTGCGCCGTGTCTCTAGCCCACTGCGGCAGGCCGTTATAGACAAAACTGCGAATTGGTCCTTCGTGGCCTGGCACTGCCGATCTCTCTGCCAACTGGTCCAGCCATTGTTCGATTTCCTGCAGCCGAGACGCGTTCTGACTCTGTCCCCATCTGGAGGATTCCGCATTTAACACACCAGCCTGGCCCGGCGCCGGCAGCCAGGCCGGAATGGATGCGGATGGGTCTATGGTATTCACCAGTGTTGCGAGCAATTCTTCCGCTGCGGCATAGTCAATTCGCTCCATCAAGGCACCGGCATCGGCAACACGCGGGGAAATGATCCGGATAGAAGCTATATTTCTGGAGGTGAGCCTCGAATCGAGACGAGTGCCTACCTCGGTGACCTCTTCGTTTCGATGGGCAGACTCCCCTGGAGCTACAATCACCAATTCATTCAATGCGGGCAACCATCTCAGCGCAGCACCCAGACCTACCCAACCAAAAACCTGCTGAGTGCTCAACACATAGCTGGTAGATCCCGCTCCATTCACCCCGGCTTCGGCTGCTGCCATTACTGCGGCGCAACCGACTCTGGCACCTGCTCTGGGGCCTGCCAATTCGTTGGCATAGGACCAGGCCGGAATGTGTCGCAGCACCGGATCGAGCAATTGAATTCCCATCTCGGCAACTTCGCTGGCAGACGCAGCACCCACATCCAGCCATAGATCATTCTGCGTAATTATTGCAGTCTCTTCGCGGTGCTGAGCGGCGAAGTGCCCATTGGCAATAGCCGTCACCCCAACGAGTGGTCCGCTACGGGTTAGTATTCTTAACTGCTGCCCCGCATGAGCCTGATCCCAAAGTGGGTGACGTGACCCGCTACCGATGCGATGTAGACGCAAATAGCCGTCATCAGTTATTTGACTGACTGCATATGAAAACGAATCGAGCCCACAGGCAACTACACGATGGGGCCGACCATCGCCAATGGTTTTAGTAAGATTACCAGTGCGATCACGGGACCAGCCATCGAACTGTTCCTGAATAGCATCTGTGGCCAGGTGCTCATGACCGGTTGGCGCGTCCAGTGCAATCCATGAGGAAACGCCTGAAAAATTGGAATCCTGGGCACTGGCAACTACTCCGAAAAAAATAACGAAGCAAAGAGTCAAACTTTTAGCTGGTGCGTACATCAGTTTCAAATGCAATTCTCCTTGGCAACTAATCGGGGAGTCTGTAAGCAAAAATGTAACCACCCAGGGGATCTTCCTCATCGGCTGGCAAGGTACTCGGGCCCACGGCACCAGTTCGGTTAAACACCGGAACTGTTACTACCAGTGTTTGCTTGCCTTGCGGAGACTGATAACTCATTGGAGTAGCCTGGGCTGCGAACGGTAGAGGTCGTCGCCACAATTCGCTGCCGTCATTTATATCCAACGCACGTACGGTGTTATCAAAAGTACCCGCCATAAAAATCAGACCGCCGGCTGTTGTGACCGTGCCGCCGGTTTGCGGTGTGCCAACAGTCATTGGCAGTCTTGTTGCTATACCAAATGGTCCAGTGTTCTTAGCTGTTCCGATAGGTCGCTCCCAAAGTAATTGTTTGGTCTCAAGATCCACCGCCGCTAATATGCCATAGGGTGGTTCATGGCAGGGAACCTCCAGAGGTGAGATGAACCTGACCGTGGTATGGGCGTAGGGTGTGCCCTGCTGGCTACCCTGCACGCCCTCCGGCAACTCATCGCGGGGAATCAGGGTTAATTGATTCGACATGACCAATGGATTAACGATCATGATATTGTTGACCTGGTCCACACTCACACTGCCCCAGTTGTGCCCACCGGCATTTCCCGGAAACTGCAATATGGTATCTGCACCCGGCACGGTGAAATGACCTTCATAACGCATTTTTCTAAATTCTATGCGACACCACATCTGATCCAGCGGAGTGATACCCCACATCCTTTCTTCGGAGAGATCGGGGCGAAAATTGGGCATGTCCACAGTGAAGGGTTGAGTCGCTGCAACAAAGTCTTCAGGGACACCGCCATCCTGTGGGACCGGCAGTTCCGGAATATCAAAAATCGGCTCACCCGTAATCCGATTGAGTACAAAGACTTCGGCGCGCTTGGTCGGTACTAAAACTGCCGGTAGCTTTTCACCAGTTGCCGAGGGTAGATCAATTAAAACCGGCTGGGATGGCACATCATAATCCCAGATATCATGGTGGGTAGTTTGGAATGACCAGCGCACCGAACCCGTTTCACCATTGATAGCAACGATGGAACTGGCATATTGCTCGCTGGATTCCATGCGCTGGCCAGCAAAATAATCCGGCGTCTCGTTTCCTGTTGGCGCATAGATCAGGCCGAGATCCTCATCGACACTAAACAGACTCCACACATTGGGTGTACCACGAGTATATACCTCACCGCGCAGCGGTTCGGTGTGGATGCCAGGCCTGCCCATATCCCAGGCCCAAGCAAATTCGCCGGTAATTACATCGAAGGCTCGCACTACGCCGGAAGGTTCTCCCACACTGCGGTTATCCAGTACCCAACCACCGACGACCGCATTGCCTCGAACTATTCCAGGTGGCGAAGTTTGAAAATTAAAAATGAGCGGATCGTTACCCATATTCTGTGTGAGACTGACCTCACCCAGCTCACCGAATTGCATGCAACGGGCGCCACTGATTGCATCGATTGCGATTAATCGTGCATCCGCGGTAGCGGTCAAAATACGTTGTTGACACTCGCCACTGTATTCAGGCGGTGCTGCGTAATAGGAAACGCCACGACAACCAGTAGTAAAATAACGCGCACTTGCCAGATGGTCTGGACTCAGCAGCGGATCGAACTGCCAACGCAACTCGCCACTTTCAGCATCCAGCGCGATGACCACATTACCACCGGTACAGACATAAAGCAGTTCACCAATCTGCAAAGGCGTGGCCTTGAACGCCCCCCCCTGCTCAGTTCGATAGGTCCAGGCTATTTCCAGATCGGCAACATTTTCAGTATTGATCTGATCTATGGGAGAGTAACGACTACCACCAGGCGTATTGCCATAGCTTGGCCAGTCTGTTCTCGTGTTAACCGTGTTAATACCGCTTCTTTCCGACAGCGGGTTAACGTCATAACCCATCCCGCTGATCAGGACTCCGATAGTGAGAAGAACAAAGGCCGCTGGTATTGTCTTCGAAAGATTTGTACTGAAAAGAGGTGGTGGATTTCCCTTATAGAGCGATCTTCTCAACCAGGGAGTCAGGAACCAGATACCAATTGCGGAGAAGGGAAGTACTCTTGGCGCCAGTGCCCAGAGGTTTGTCCCCGACTCCATCAGCGCCCAGGCGACTGTGGCAACCATCAAACCGGCATAGATTTTCGTGCCAAACGGGTTGCCTTGCCATAATTTGATTGCGCTTGCAGCCAGCACCAGTCCAGCTAGCAGGTAATAGAATGAGCCGCCAAGGAAAACCAGTTGCGCGCCTCCGAGAACAAGGGGCAGCGCGATCAAACCAAGCACAACCGGAAAAATTCGCGGTGGGCTGGCAGCCGTAATTGAATGCATGTTGTGCGCCCTTTTATCCAGACTATACCCAAAAAGCACTGTGGCTGCTATATACAGATCGCCTAATTACTGCTTCTGTTGGCCTCCCGCTGGCTCTCTTTAAATCGCAGTTTTTCTCGTTTGCGCTTGCTTATAGTGGCTTCCATCGGGGAGCCGAGGTGGGATTCTCCTCTTTCGCGGGCCAACTCCATTTGCCGCTCGCGCTCGGTATAGCGTATCACCTGTTCCTTGCTGTGCCTGTCATAACAGTGGTGACAACTGACACCTTTTTGATAATGCTCACTCTCTTTGTCTTCTTCTTTTATCGGCATGCGGCAGGCGTGACATTGATCATACTCACCTCGTTCCAGATCGTGATTGACTGTGACTCGATTGTCAAAAACGAAACACTCGCCCCGCCACATACTCTCCCCTTGCGACACTTCTTCCAGGTATTTAAGTATGCCTCCCTGCAAATGGAATACTTCTGTAAAACCCTGCTGCTTCAAATAGGCTGTGGATTTTTCACAGCGAATTCCACCGGTACAAAACATGGCCACCTTTTTATGATTTACCAGATCAAGATGCTCGCTCACGTAGGCAGGAAATTCCCGGAAGGAATCTATCTCAGGATTGATGGCATTCTCAAAGGTCCCTATCTGCACTTCATATTTATTTCGGGTATCCACAAGTAACACATCAGGATCGCTAATTAAGTCATTCCAGGATTGCGCGTCGACATAGGTTCCCACAATGTGATTGGGATCAATGTTTTCGATCCCCATTGTCACTATCTCTTTCTTGAGTTTTACCTTGGTACGATAAAAGGGATTCTCATCGACATAGGATTCTTTTACTTCTATGGGAGCAAACCGCTCATCTTTCCGTAGCCAGGCGAGCACGGCATCGATTCCCACTTTAGAACCAGCAATGGTTCCGTTGATCCCTTCGGCGGCGAGTAACAGGGTGCCCTTTACACCCTGCTCACACATCAGTTTATGCAGTGGGGTACGGAATGATTCGAAGTCGGGAAATTTTGCAAAGCGATAAAGCGCAGCGACAACTACGGCGTTGGTGGAGCCATTCATGGTTCATCCTCTTGCTCACCGGAACGTAAAACCGGCGCATTGGGGTTGGGCTGCGCATTGTAGACAAGAATTGAAGGTCAGGCCACGATTTTGTGTGGGGGGGCGGCGGCGGGGCGGCTGGGTAGATGCTTTTGAGAAAGCGCGTTGCGCTATTAATCGCTTACGACGGGCAAATGTCCTGGTGATCCCCATTCTGACCAGGAGCCGTCGTAGACTGATAGATTGTCATATCCTGCCAGATTTGCGGCAAGCGCCAATACGCAGGCGGTCAGTCCCGAGCCACAACTGAAGATCAGTTTATTTTCCGGTTTGGTAAGTGGTGCAAAAATCTGCTGCAATTCCTCGACCGGTTTCATGGCTCCTGCGGTCAGCAATTCAGGGAACGGCAGACTTCTCGCGTTGGGCATATGACCGCTTCGCATGCCTGGTCTGGGCTCGGGCTCTAGTCCGTGGAATCGACCGGCGCTTCTGGCATCGAGTATGGTGCATTTGCGATCATCGATGGCGGCCAGTACCACATTGAAATCGCAAAAACTTTGTTCATCGAGTTGGGCGGTGAAATTTCCGGCCGGTGGTGCACCATCCAGTTGGTTGTTTGTAGCCAGGCCGGAATCGATCCAGGCTGGTAAGCCGCCATCGAGAACGGCCACCTGCTCATGGCCCATGGCCTTGAACATCCACCAGGCGCGGGGGCTGGCATAGAGCCCCACATCATCGTAGACCACGATGACACTATCCTGATTTATACCCAGCTTGCGCACTTCCTCCTCGAATAATTCCGGACCCGGCATCATGTGGGGTAGGGATGAGTCAGGCCGACAAATTTTCTGGTCGTAATCGAAACGCCGTGAGCCGGGTATGCAGAAAAATTTATCAGGCGAGTTGACCTGAACAAATCCCGGCACTACAGGTGGCACGGATGCATCCAGTAAAACCAGGTTTTCTGCCGCAAAATTTATCTGCAGCCAATCGACGGTTACGAGTGAACTGGGAAGTTTTAGTTTACTCATTAGCTACTCTTGGTGGGAGAGGTGACAAACATCGGTTACGCGGTTAAGAACCGTTACAACTGAATCATGATTTGACGCAGTTTTGCTTTCAGCTTTTCTGTGTTGTCAGGGCCGATTCTAATTAGCTGCTTATGCACTTCCTGCAGATTTTCGATACTGGCATCGGCATATAAATACGTGACCGAAGGTTTCACTAATTGAAGTGGGCCTTCAACATCAGTGGTGCTCAAGACATTCGTGATGGCACGCCTGAGTGTATCGTCAAAATTGACATCCCTGAAGCCAATCTCCGCGTAAGCCTGTTGAAAGAGTGGTGATAACACGCGATAGAGCGACATGGCCTGATCAGTGTCGATCGCTACGATGACATCGGTCACCAAATCAAATCTGGAGTACGCGGCCTCATCCATCTCAAACAGGTTCTCATCGATAGCGCGAACCTGCATTTCCTGTTCTATGCCCTGATAAGGCAAATCAGTCTGAGGAAATTCGCCGCGACTTATATTGTCGACGAAAACAACTATCTTCCTGATCAGTTGATCGGAGGCAAGCAAGGGGATTAGAGCCGCCGCATCGGTGAAATCCTGGAGTCCACGGAACACAAAATCATCGCTATTACTCAGCGTTGGCAGCTGCACCACCGGGGCATCGGGTACTTCAACTACGGGCTCTGGTTCAGGTTCTATTACTACTTCAACCGGTGGTGGCTGGATAACAACATCGGTTGCGGCGACAGGAGGCGGGGTTGGTTCGGGTTGTAACTGGTTTTGCGGCAAGCTTATCTGGCGACTAATCGGTTCTGGCTCCTCTACCACAGGCTGAATAGCCGGTGGCGGTATCACCACCGTTGTGGTTCCTGACGGCGCTTCAAAAGTCATAGCCAGATAAACCAGATATAACAGGGTAACAATGGCTATACCGGCGATAATTCCAAGCCCTGTCTTTGACATCAACCAACTCCACATCGATAAGACTTCTCATTCTGGCACAGCCCCGGCAGACCCACAATACAAGGCTTCAGCCAATCAATGAATTGCCTTTTTTTAGACATAATTCAGAACAATAAAAAAGCCATTGCGCGCTGGCAATGGCCTTTTATACTGCAAACCTGGTGACACCGTGGCATCACACCCGACAAATCGACTTACACCTTGGGAAAACCCAATGCATCCATGTTATCGGTTAGATCTCTTCCAGCGGTGGACGGATTGGTATCCTTATCGATCTTTAATACGGTACCGTCAATATCGATATAATAAGTCCATCGATTGTTCATTCCGCTACCACCCAGAACGCCATATTCGCTGGACATCTCTTTACTGGGATCAGCCAGAATCGGGAATCCGGCCTGATGCTCTTCAGCAAATGCGGTATTGAGTTCCAGTGTATCTACACTGGCCATAAAGTAGGCAACATCAAAACTTTGAATTTCTCTGGCACTGTCACGCAGCGCTTTGCATTGGATAGTTCAACCACCGGTGAAGGCTTTGGGAAAAAAAGCAATCACCACCGGTCGTACACCAACGAACTGCGACATTGAGTAGGTCTTGCCGTCTGAGGCCTGCAACGTGAAGTTCGGGGCTTTATCCCCCACCTCCAGTGCAGAGACTGCTGGACCACCCAGAACTAGAGCCGCCACAGTGGCGGATAGTAGCAGTCGGGTAAGCCGATTTAAAAAATGAGACATATTATTCTCCGAGTAAGCAAGGAAACTTCTTTCACTAACCTGTGCTTTTTACCCTGTGTGAGGTGAATTTTCCAGCAATATTTGAATCAGATGTGCTGAATGGATTGATTAATCCTACTATTGTGTGGGCGATGAGCTGCAAATTCTTATGAGGATACCTCAGAACCGGACCGGTTTTATAGAAGTCTCGGATTACGCGATGCTCGCAGTAGTTGACCTGATTCAGTTTCCAGTTGGGCTATCAGGCTGTCCAGCTGCTCACGTTCTTCCCGTGACAAATTGGTACTGCGATCTCTAATGCTACGCAATTTATCTATCGAGTCCACAAC
This sequence comes from Gammaproteobacteria bacterium, assembly GCA_002726595.1. Lineage (GTDB taxonomy): Bacteria > Pseudomonadota > Gammaproteobacteria > Pseudomonadales > Pseudohongiellaceae > UBA9145. The sequence goes on from PBTO01000048.1 coordinate 14,844, forward strand.
GACCCGGGTATAGCGGGCCAGCTCAAACTGCTTTGCCTGTTGTTGTGACTGTCTGTAACGAGGATTTTCCCTGCGCACACTACTACATTGTCTTACCACCTGCCCCCGTCCGTTCGGCACATTACGGCATACTGTTTGGGTGATATAGGGACTGACCGTGCCCTGAAAATAAGTGAACGGTGTGGCCGCCACCGATCTCGCCAGGCTTATATCCACCTGGGTTTTCCCGTAGATCATCTGTAACACACTCTCAGGTTTTGCATCGTTCTGGCTTTCGATATTTGCGATCGCCCGGCCGTATAAATCACTCAGATCAGTGGCCACATTACCCAGGCCACTCGAGCTGAGATCGAGCAGGTTTTCCCGCAATACCCGCAACCGCCAGTTGCCAAACTGAGTGATTGCAACAGCATAACGAGGATCAATTTTTTCATACAGACGATCGTTGATGTGGTAGCGAAGATGTTGCAGATCGTCCACCTCCTGCCAGGCATCCATTTTGCCGTTGTTGTCGATCAGGCTATCCAGTACCGGCAACTGCGTTTCGCTCACCAGGCCATAGCTTATTCGCGCCACCTGCAGAGCATTGGTATAGAGTGATATGGCACTGGAGTAGTCTTCGATTTCTTCATAGAGCGCACCGAGGTCCGAATAGGCTTCGATCAGCGCCGGATCATAGATACCCAGTTCACTCTCCATGTTATCGATCGCCTGTTGCCGCGCAACCAGCTCAGCAGACAAAGCCGCTATTGCTGCGGCCTGCTCTGGAGTGCGTTCTGCCGGTTCCTGGGCAGAGCTCGAAGGAAAAACCAGACTGAGCGCAACCAGCAGTAAAAACATTACTGCGTGGGTTGCATCAGAATTGCTTTGCTCAGTTCTCATTTGCATTGGTCTATGTGCTGCTTAAATCCTCTATCAGAGCGCAAATATTATAAATCCAAGTATAAGAAAATTGACCTGAATCAACTATTAATGATTTAGCAATTCCCGATCAGGACACTCAGAATTAGCCCTTTTGTCTCGTAAGTCGTTTAAATTACAAGGATTATCCTTATCGAGAAATTAAGATATCTCTCCTAGTGTGACAAATTGCCGCATCCTTATGAAAGCTCCCCCAACTATATAATTTTGTCGATATCATTCCAAGAAACTATTCGGAGTAATTTCAAGTGAATCGACAACAGATATTGCGCTATCTAAGCCTCTCCCTGCCCCTGTTGTGCCAGAGTACTGTTGTCAAAGCGCAGGAGGCTGTAGAAGAGATTATTGTGATAGGTCGGCAGGAATTTCTGGAAACGGAATTTACCGCACAGAGAACCGGTTCGAATGTTGATGCGGCTAAATTAATGAACCAGGTCCCTGGCGGTGCCGCCAATAACAATGGCCCGCTTACCGGACAAATTCAGTACCGGGGGATGTTTGGTCCCCGCGTTAATGTTCGGGTTGACGGCATGCTCATAAATGGGGGCGGTCCCAACTGGATGGCCCCACCACTCCATCACATCCCTGCGGGTCTCATGGAGGAGTTAGTGGTAGAACAGGGAATTCCATCCATAGCCACGGGTGGTGGTATTGGCGGCGCAGCCACTGCCTACTGGAAAAGACCGGCGTACAACTCTGGCAATGGCTGGAACTTCACTGGTGACACCGAAGCCTCTTTTGGATCGGCCGACGAGGGCAGTAGCGTGTCTGGTCTGTTCGCTCTCAGTTCAAGTACGCATAAAATTTACGCGGTTGGGAGCTTTGATGAAGGCGATGATTATGACTCCGAGGAAGGCAGGGTTGACAGTACCGAATACGAAAGAGATGTATTCGGCATCGGTTATGGATTTAGAAGCGGGGCTCACGAACTTGAAGTGAATGTTCATCGCATTGAGACTGAAGATACAGGCACGCCGAGCTTGCCAATGGACATTGACTGGTTCGACACCGATGTCTGGAATGTGAGTTACACAACAGAGCTAAATGGGGTCGGGATAAATCTCAGGGTTTACGGTTCGGATATCGATCACGGCATGAGTAATTATCTTCTAAGACCTGTTCCTGATTTTTCCAGCCTGATGCTGCCACCTTTCATGGGTGATGATAAACGCAATGTGGTAGCTGACAGCGAAGAATTCGGCTTTAAACTTTCTATCGATTTTGCCCTGGGTGCGGGTGTAGTCGTTGCGGGGATAGAAGGAAAGGATTCGGAGCACGACTCGACGGTGGGCGATCCCGACTTTATGCCGTTCTTTGTAAACAATTTCAATGATACAGATGCGGATAGTCTCTCTGTCTTCGGTCAGTGGAGCGCTTTAATCGGCTCTCGCTGGTATCTGGAAGCGGGGTTGCGAGCAGAGGATTATGATAGCAGCACAGGAACTGTTGATGCTTTTCCCGCGCGCCTGGTCGATATGAATCCGGCCATGTGGCCAATGGGGACACCGCCAAGGGCCGTTTTTATGCTCAGGCAAGCGTTCAATAATGCCGATCGCAGTCAGAGCGATAACAATCTGGACTGGTTATTGAAAGGTCGCTACCAGGCCACCGATAATCTGGTTATTGAACTGGCCGTGGCACAGAAAACCCGCTCACCAATCTATCAGGAGCGCTATCTCTGGATTCCTTTAGAAGCCAATGCAGGAATTGGTGATGGTAACAATTACATCGGCAATCCCGATCTCGACCCAGAAGAGTCTCAGCAAATCGAGTTAGGCTTTGACTGGGATTTTGGTGACTACTATTTTTCTCCACGCATCTACTACCGAGAAGTGGATGATTTTATTCAGGGTGTGCCTGCTACCAATATGCTCGTGGTAGCCGTTAGTGCAAATGCCAATGGCGACCCAACTCCGCTGATTTTTGCAAACACCGATGCCACATACGAGGGTATTGACTTAACCTTTGGAGCCAGAATCAATGATCAATGGCGAATCGAGGGTCTTGCGTCCATGGTAGATGGGGAACGAGATGACATCAGTGATAATCTGTACCGGGTTTCCCCGGACACTCTGCGGGCTTCGTTAATCTACGAAAGTGGTAATTTCGGCGCGAAGATAGAGCAGGCTTTCTTTGCCAAGCAGGATGACCTGTCGGCCACTAATACTTTAGACCCGGCAAGCGCTAATAACTCCTTTGCCAGCACCGATTCTTATGAACTGACTAACGTCTACCTGAACTGGTTCCTGGGCAGTCAGTTAGCCATCGCAGCCGGTGTGGAGAACTTGTTCGACGAAGATTATGTTGACCACCTGACCGGATTTAATCGTGTCATTGGGAGTAATGTGCCCGTTGGCAGTCGCCTGTTCGGCCACGGTCGCAACGTGTTTGCTCGTTTTCAGTATCAGTGGTAGAAAACAATTTGCCAATTTAAGTCCGTCAAACTACGCGAACCGTTCTAACCTCAAAATCAATGCCGCTGATGCCCATGGCATGACAAAGTGCTGTAGCTGGGATATTCTGTGTCACTACTTGGCAGTCGACTCGAAAGATCATCGGTTCCAGAGAAAAAGAGGTGAGATCAATGCTAAAAATAAAATTGGCTTCTTGTTGGATTTATTTCAAATCAATCGCTGCGCTCCTGCTTGGCGTCGCTTTGCTCCCCCCTGTGGCCACCGCTCAGGACTCCATCGAATGGACCACCCTCGGTAGCGACTTCGCCCATACCCGATTCTCGCCTGCCGACCAGATCAATGCGTCAAATTTCACCGATCTGGAAGTGGCCTGGGAGTGGGACGGGACCAGTTTTGAGGCGCAAAGCGGCAGGTCAACACCCAGTTTTATCAACGGCAGAATGTATACCGTGGCCGGTGCCCGCCGCCATGTGATTGCGATCGATCCGAAGACTGGCACTACTATCTGGTCCTATCGGGAACCAGATACCGGCCGCTGGGAGTACTCCATGCGGGCAGACTACGGCAAGGGCGTAGGCTACGGCGTGGTCGACGGACGAGATGTTATCTATATTATCTCACCGGGTTTTTTCCTTACTGCACTGGATGCAGAAGCTGGAACACCCCTGGAGGGCTTTGGTCAACCGGTGCCCATCGATGGCTTTCCTGACACCGGCGTGGTGGATCTGCTGGCAGACCTTGGCCATCCCTACGATCCCTATGAAGGCATCCCAATAGAGCGGGGTTACATCACCTCCTCTTCGCCACCTATCGTGGTAAATGGGGTAGTCGTGGTTGGCAACTCCGCCGAACAGGGCTACAACCAGTCGAGAATTGAGAATGTAGCCGGTGATTTACTGGGCTACGATGCGAAAACCGGCGAATTCCTGTGGAAATTTAACGTAATTCCCCAGCCGGGTGAGTACGGTCATGAGACCTGGGAGAATGATGCCTGGCGAACCACTGGCGACATCTCCTCCTGGGCCCCTATCTCTGCCGATCTGGACCTGGGGTTGGTTTATGTACCGACTAACGGTGTCACCATCGATTTCTACGGCGGCCATCATCCGGGTGACAACCTTTACGGCACCAGCCTGATCGCATTGAATGCAAGAACGGGTGAGCGCGCCTGGCATTTCCAGATGGTGCATCATGACATCTGGAATTTCGATACACCCACCGCGCCGATATTACTCGATGTGAATACTGAGCAGGGGCTAACGCCAATCGTTGCCCAGGCTACCAAGCAGGGCCTGGTGTACACGTTTAACCGGGAGACCGGTGAACCAATCTGGCCGATAAATGAAACACCGTTCCCGGCATCCAATGTGCCCGGTGAGAAGCTGGTAGCGACCCAGCCTATTCCAAGCAAGCCCGCCCCCTATGATATGCAGGGTCTGGATATAGATGGACTGGTGGATTTCACACCAGAAATACGAGCCCAGGCCATAGCCGCAGTAGCCGATTTCCAATTGGGCCCACTCTTTAATCCACCCATGGAGAGGGGCAATTCGCAGGGCAAGTTGGCCGCTATGGTCTGTCCGTCAGGTGCGGTAAACATTACCCACCCCCCAGTAGCCGATCCCACCACAGCTATCATGTATGTTACTTCCCGCTCCGGTTGCGGTTCCCGTGTGCTGGTAACCGGTGAGGAAGCTGACACCTATTATGAGAAACCTACCGGAGTGACACTGTCACGTTACGCCGCCGCCAGTGGTGGACGTGCACCGCGACATCCTCTTGGTATTCCGCTGTGGAAGCCGCCCTATAGCCGCATCACGGCTATTGATATGAACACTGGCGAGCATCTCTGGATGGTCCCGACAGGTGAGACGCCAGCGCGCATCAAAAACCTGCCAGAACTGGCCGGGGTAGATATAGGCAATACCGGCACTGGTAACGCGGTCGCCATGGTAGCCACTGAATCCCTGTTAATTTACTCCGACGCCACTACCGATGGCACGCCACACCTGTTTGCACTGGATAAGGCAACCGGGCAGGAAGTCGCCCGGGTCGAGGTACCAGCGGCCAGTCGTTACGGCATGAGCACCTGGATTAACGAGGGCAGGCAATATTTAATCATGCAAACCGGTGCCAAGCTAACCGCCATGGCACTGCAAGAGTAAATGACAAACGGTTGGGTCCTGGGCTGTTCCCGGGGCTCAACTTCTATTATGATTGGGGATTCCCCATTGGGCAGAATCTATTTATTAGCAACTTTATTCGCGAAAATAACTAAGTTAGAAGTCTAGGAGAGGATTGATGAAGAAAACTTTACTATTTACAACCGCTGCACTGCTTACCGCAGTCGCATCATTTTCTACGATTAATTCGCAAGAAAACGCAATGAGCTTTTTTATTACCAGCGTGGGTTCCGGTGACGGCGCAAATCTCGGTGGTCTGGCCGGAGCCGATGCCCACTGTAGTGCCCTGGCTACTGCGGCAGGTAGCCGCGGCAAGACCTGGCGCGCCTATCTCAGCACTTCCGCTACCGCTACTACCGATGCGGTAGATGCGCGTGGTCGGATTGGATTCGGCCCCTGGTACAACGCCAAGGGTGTAATGGTCGCCGAAAACCTGAATCGCCTGCACAGTGAATTTATGGATCTTGGCAAGGAGAACTCCCTGACCGAAAACGGCGATATGGTTAACGGCCGCGGTGATACCCCGAATCAACATGACATACTTACCGGCTCTGGTCCTGATGGCTACACCATGCCGAGTGGCACTGACACTACCTGTAATAACTGGACCAGCAACGATGAAGGCAGTGCCATGGTCGGACATTTTGATCGCACCGGTGGTGGTCAGCGGCCAAATTCCTTTAACAGTGCCCATGCCTCTCGAGGCTGCAGCCAGGAAGACCTGATTGGAACTGGCGGCAATGGCTATTTCTACTGTTTCGCCATCGACTAGCCACACGCTTAACGCTCTAACTCGAATGGCGCTACTTTATGGTAGCGCCATTTGTTTTTTGCAAGTCCTTAATCCGGTGATCCTGTTGCTGAGCGATAGAATGCAAGCCCTCACTTAATTCTACTGAGACATCAAATGAAACTATATGGCATGGGCCAATCCAGATCTTTTCGGGCGCTATGGGCACTGGAAGAAAGTGGGCTGGAGTATGAATATATTGCAGTTAAAACTTTTACAGATGCGGACGATCCCGCCAGCGCAAGCAATGAAAATTATTTGAAACTCAACACCCAGGGCAAGGTGCCTACGCTGGTGGACGGCGAGCTGATTCTGATCGAAAGCGGTGCCATTCTCAATCACATTGGTCGCAGTGCACCGGCGGCTGGATTAATACCAGAGGGTGATCTGGCCATAACTGCTCGCTATGACGAACTGTGTTGCTTTATCCTGACCGAACTTGAACAACCGCTTTGGAGCAATGGCAAGCACCGCTTTGCACTACCGGAAGAACACCGGATTCCGGCCATGCTGGAAACCGCAACCTTTGAATTTGCCAAAGCGGTTGCCACGCTGGATCAATTACTGGAAGACAATGAATTTGCCATCGGCAATAGGTTTTCAATGGTCGATATTCTCCTCGCCCAAACGTTTAACTGGGCGCTGCGGTTCGAGTTCAAGGTTCCGCAAAAATACCGTGAGCTGCGAGAACGACACTTCCAGCGTCCTGCTGCGCAGAAGTGTCTTGCTCTGGTTGAGTAGACTCTTGAATAAACTGTGGTTGGTCTTTGCTTTACTCGCACCAATTTACTGGCAAAGTGCGATCGGGCAGGCTGGCGAACAGCCCACCGTCATCGATGCCAGTGAACTGAATTACTACCTCTACCAGTCATTCGCCGCAGCCGATACTACCGAGCGGCTGCGCCTGAACCACATCGGCATGCAGACCGAACTGCTGGATGGCGTCTATTTTGTTTCCTCAGTGTTGGATGGTTACCCCGCTCACCGGGCCGGGATCCAGCGCGGCGACAGGCTACTTACGGTAAATGGAATATCCTTTCATCCGGTTTTCTCATTCAATAATACCGTTGCTGCGCCGGCAGGCTTTCGAGCCAATCCGATAAGCTATGATCTGGAACTATCCCGGGGCAGCGACACTCAGGCAGTTAGCGTCACACCGGTATTTGAAAATCTGTATGATTCCTATCGGACTTCCAGTTTCACCAGCATCCAGGAATTCACTGTCGGCAACAAGATTATCGGCTATGTGCATTTGTGGAGTCTATCCCGCTCCAGCAATGATCTGATCCAATACCAAGCCATCCTCAATAGTCTTTCACATTGCGATGGCATTATTGTTGATATACGCGACTCCTTTGGCTTTGTTGCCTACGAACATTTTGACGCTCTGTTTCCGAGCAGGAGCAGCTATTTTCAGCAGACGGTCAACGGCCAGGTTCAGGGAATCGGCCGCTCAAATAGCCCTCGAAATTATTACGGCAAGCCCTTGGCCGTTTTGCAAAACAACAATACCCAGGGGGGAATGGAGTTGTTTTCCTATCAGTTAAGCAAGTTGCAGCGGGTAATTACGCTGGGAGATACAACAGCGGGTTTGCTCGGAGATTACATTCCTTCTGAACAGGAGGCGAGCACTGAGTTAATCTATTTGCCTGCGGTAGATACCCTCATCGATGGCGTTCAATTCGAGGATGAGGGACGCACGCCACAGGAAGCGGTGGACTATCCCATCACCCGCCCTTCCATCGGCGATCCACAATACGATGCTGCTCTGGCTGCTTTAGTAGGTATCGTATAATCAGGGAATGTACATAGGGAACTGAGGCTGAGGTATCCCCAAAATATATCGAGTTAATTCAAAAGATTGGACTAAGGCAATGTGTGTTAATTTCACCTATTTTTTTGTTGGTGCCATACGGTTAGAACGCAAGCTTGGAATAGTGGATTGTTTTTTTGCTCCGTTGGGCCAGGGATGGCCCACTGGAGCGGAAAAACAGTACCCCCTCCCCAATCCCCGATACACGCATCAACTGCCTACGTATGCCAGATTCAAACTGCTTAAACACATTAGCCCATAGGAGATGAGTTCTAAATTTTTGTGGGGATACCTAAGCTTCCGTCCCCTTTTGTTCTTCCTGCCAGTGTAGATTATGGAAATCGAAATTTTTTTCCAGCGTTGGTTTTACAATTCTAAAATACGGGGATAAATCGAAATCCCGCGGTGTAAAATGTGTGAAGTGGCGCTTATAAAAATGCGGTACTTCGCCTTCGCCTCCCACTCCCTCATCCCGTAGCGGTAATATGGGATAGTTTATCGATTGAAAAGACTGGGCTATCAACGTCGAACAAATGGCCTTGGTAGGTTCACCGCTGCCAATATTAATCATCGCTCGCCTGAATCGATTCGGCACCGCAGGTTTTTGAATCAGAAAGCGAAGCAGATCAAAAACATTTTTCATATCGTATTGGTGGCCAATTTTTGCACGGGCAAACGCAAGCAACTGCTGACAATCGGATTCGGTGAGATTGGCAGGCCGGCATATTCGTATATTGAAATCGGCGTAGTGATTCAGGTTAACCAGACGCACACCGTGCTTGAGATCGGCTTCTATCAGGCTGGGCTCCTCCACATCACCGCGCTGCTCACCGACATAAAGACAGGCATGGGACCAGGACGATTGGGTCAGATACTTGATCGCCGTACTGATACGGCTGTTGCCTTCCACCAGCAGGACATCCCCGACTTCGATTACCTTGGCAAACTCCTCAATAGATATCGTGTCAAGACGTTGGTATCCCGGCAACGCTTTGGAAAGAAAGGAAGCCAGCCAGCGGCCTATTGCTCTCGAAATACTATTAAACATTAAATAGAGGGTCTCTCAACACGCCTGCGGTTTGAATAGTCAGGTATAATCACCGTCCGGTGACTACTTGGAGTCTGCACCGGTCACAGTGTAATCGAATCCACAGGAGTAGCAAAATGACAAAGGCCTACAACAATTTTTATATAAACGGCGCATGGGTAGAATCTCAGGGCAGCGATACGCTAGAGGTTATTAACCCGGCGACTGAAGAAGCCTTTGCCACCATCAGCCTGGGCACTGCCGGGGATGTGGATGCCGCAGCCAACGCGGCTCGGGCTGCTTTCCCGGCCTGGTCACAATCGAGTGTGGAAACCCGGGTGGTGGTGATTAAGAATATCATTGGCGGCCTGAAGACCCGGGGTGATGAAATGGCGACTGCGATTTCAATGGAAATGGGTGCGCCTATGGGGCTGGCGAAAACAGCTCAGCTCGGCAGTGGCCTCGGCCACTTCGCCAATATTCTTGGTGTACTGGAAAATTACGAGTTCGAGGAAACCCGCGGTACTACCCGCATCGTGAAGGAACCGGCAGGGGTGTGTGGATTTATCACACCGTGGAACTGGCCCCTTAATCAGATTGCCTGCAAGGTGGCACCTGCACTGGCCGCCGGCTGTACCATTGTATTGAAGCCAAGTGAGATCGCCCCGGTCAGCGCCTATATTCTGACCGAAATAATTGCCGAATCGGGCCTGCCTGCGGGTGTGTTCAATCTGGTCAATGGCGATGGTCCGACCGTGGGTGCCGCCATTTCCGCTCATCCGGAAATCGACCTTGTCTCCTTTACCGGTTCCACCAGGGCGGGCAGAGAAGTAGCGAAGGCGGCGGCTAACGGCATCAAGCGCGTGACTCAGGAACTGGGTGGAAAGTCTGCCAATATTATTCTGGAAGATGCTGATTTTGCCCGCGCAGTGAGCGGCGGTGTGATGGGATGTTTTGGTAACAGCGGGCAATCCTGCAACGCCCCTACCCGTATGCTGGTACCCCAGGCCCGCATGGATGAAGCGATAGAAATTGCCAGGGCAGCCGCGCAGAAAAGTGTTGTGGGTGATCCTAATACCGAGGGCACAAGATTGGGTCCGGTGGTAAGTGAGCTGCAATTCAATAAGATTCAGTCTCTTATCGAGAAAGGCATCGATGAAGGGGCAACACTGGTCACCGGTGGTCCGAGGCGCCCTGAGGGTCTGGATAAGGGTTACTACGTACAAGCTACGGTCTTTGCCAATGTGACTAATGACATGACCATTGCGCGGGAAGAAATTTTCGGCCCGGTGCTTTCCATCATTGGCTATGCAGATGATGCCGATGCCGTGAGTATTGCCAATGATACTGACTATGGTTTGTCAGGCTATGTATCGGGTGAGGCCGGGCACGCTCAGCAAATCGCCCGCCAGATTCGCACCGGCATGGTTCACATCAATGGTGCCGGACCCGATTTTTCTGCACCCTTCGGTGGCTACAAGAAATCGGGCAATGGCAGGGAATGGGGCCTGGAAGGCTTCGAAGAATTCCTGGAAACCAAATCCATGCTGGGCGCCGCCGAGGCATGATCGGGCAAACAATAAGGACCTTATATGACAGTCGAAATTAAAAAAGACGCCATCGATATTGGCATAGTGGCCAGGGACATCGACGCCATGCTGGCATTTTATAAAGATGTCGTTGGGCTGGAACTGGAAGCGGTCATCGATATGCCGGGCGGCGGCGTGATGAATCGATTCAAGGTGGGTGACAGTGTTATCAAGGTCATCGAACTCGACCCGGCCGCTCCCGCCGATGCGGCACCGTGCGGCATTCGGGGTGCCACCGGCTATCGCTACTGGACCATAACGGTGGGTAATCTGGAACAATGTGTCCAGCGCGCAGCGGACAGCGGCAGCAAAGTAGTGGTGCCAGTCAAGGTAGTGCGACCCGGTGTTACGATTGCTATTTTCACCGATCCCGATGGCAACTGGGTTGAACTGTTGCAGAACGATTAAACAGGATAAATCTGTCTGCTATCCTGCTGATTGAAATTTGTATTCCCAATTCTGATCTGCTGTTGCAAGATTGGCACTGTCTATGAAATTCAGCAATCGAATTGTCATTGTTTTGCGGTGCTGTGCAAGATAACAGGTCGATGTCCATTGTGGGTTACATGGCTCCATCCGCCTGAATTTTTCCAACTACTTCTCGACTTGTACATGTTTCCAATATTTCTAATTGGTCGGGACGAGCCGGACAATTCGGCCGCCGGAGTTATGCTCTAGCAGTAGATAAATAGTGCCATCAAAACCCATCTCGATATCACGAATGCGGCCAAATCCTTCCAGTAGAGTCTCGCGCTGTACCAGTTCATTGTTTTCAATATCGACGCGGAATAGACTGCGTGCCTTCAGGGAACCGACTAGGAAGTCCCCCTGCCACCGGGAAAACTGGCCACTGGTGGAAATAATGAAACTGGAAACCGCAGGCGAGGGTGTTAAATCGACCACCGGTTGCTGGATATCGGCCAGTTCAAAGGCGATGCCCAGATCCCTGCCATACTCGACCGGCGTGCCATCATAGTCCATACCACGGGAATACAACGGCCAGCCGTAGTTGCGCCCGGGCAGCAGCAGGTTCACCTCATCGCCTCCCCGCGGCCCGTGTTCGGTACCCCATAGCGCGCCGTTTTCAATATCAAACTCCAAACCCTGAGGACTGCGATGACCATAGGTATAGATGCTGCGATAGACATCATTGCGATCAGCAAAGGGGTTGTCTGCAGGTATGCTGCCATCGTCGTTCACCCGGTGAATCTTGCCCCAGGGTGTGGACAGATCCTGAATGCCGCGGTAATTGCTCCCGCCTTTCATCCCCACACTGAAATAGACATGGCCAGCGTTATCGAAGGCGACGCGGCCGCCAGCGCCCACATCGCTCGCTGCACCGTAGTGTTCGATCGCGGCTTCCCAGATAGTCTGCTCTTCGATCCACTCACCGTCTGCAATTTTGCCCCGCACCAGTTTATTCATGGAAACCGGCGAGCCCCGTTCCCGGCTAATGGCATTACAGTCACTACAGCGATCACCGAAGTACAAATAGATCCAGCTATTCTCCTCATAATTCGGATGCAGCACGATATCAAACAGCCACCCCATGCCCCGCTCTATATCCAGGCGTGTCTCCAGACGATATATATCGCCCCAGGCCCGGGGTGTTCCGCGTATCAACTCTGACTTTTCACCGTTCTGCCCGATGATGCGCACTCCCCGTGCTTTTTCGGTCAACAGCAGGCGCCCGTCTGGCAGCGGCTCGATTGAGAATGGCAGTGGATCCAGATCACCTGCCACCGTTTCCAGGCGGAAATTATGCAACTCACTCTCGATCTCCCCATCCGGAACCGACAGCGGCATGTCAAAATTTGAGGTCGCGTAGTTGACGTTGGCACGGGTCTCCAGAATGTACATGGCGATATTGCGAACTTGCGCCCCGCTGAAGGTATCCCGCCAGGTGGGCATGCCCGAATCCACATAGCCATTGTTGATACTGACAGAAATGTCTGCCATGGAGTCGCCGTGACGCAATTCGCCCAGCAAGGGTGTACCCTGGGGCGCCCCTTCCAGGTTCTCACCATGACATACCGCGCAGTTTTCCTGAAACAGCACAATCGAATCAGTGACACCGGAGTAGGCTTGAGCCTGCGCGAGTGCAGCAGGGATGACGATCAGGTCCATTGCAATTACTATCAAACAGATTTTCAAATACCGGCCTAGCTTTTTCATTGTTATGCCCTGTCTTGGATTTCTAATGCGCGTGTCTATAGCCCGTAATCGTAGCCAGCACTGGATAACTGCACCATCGTACCATCCGGGTCTGCGACGAAAACACTGGTATTGGCATTTCGCAGCTGATCGTAACCGGCATTTCTCAACTCCGCTACGACGCGATCCGCATTAAAGTTGTCGATGCCAACTGCAAAATGGTCAATGTCACCTCGTTGGGCATCTGGCTTAACACCGCAGGTCGAAGATGACAGGGGGCATAGACTGATAAAACCCCCGCTGGGGAAATCCAGGGCATAACCGGCACCGACAACTTCCCGCACCGGTGGCAGCCCGAGCACGTCATTGTAAAAAGCTTCGGAGCGAGACAGGTCCGCAACCCGTACGTTTACGTGGTTTAGAGACCGGGCACGAAAAAGACTACTCTGCGCCTGTAAGTGCTTCGGCGCGGTTAATAAAGCAATGGCGCCAAGCAGGCCTCGACGGGTGATTTTACCGGCCTCATATTCTGACACCAGTTGATTAATTGATTCTTTCATCAGCTTCTCCTAAGGACTGGCGCTATATTCAATTAGAAAAATAACGCTTTCAATAAAACGAATGCTGGCAAGTTGTGCCTAATCCAGAGCGAACACCCAGAGCGCCGCCTCTCCCGGGTTCGTATCGATATGCCCGGCAAAGCGATTCATCAGGCCGAGCCAGATTCCCGTGTGCAGGTTCAGCTGCCCGGCCACCAGGGCGATGTATTGTTTGCCATCGACACTGTAACTGATTGGAAAGGATGAGGNGATTGCATCAAGTTCCGTTTCCCACACTATCTCGCCGGTCTGCTGATCGAAGGCCTTGAACGAATGATCCAGATAGCCAACAAAAACCAGGCCGCCTGCCGTAGCCAGTGTTGCGGAGATCGGAGGAATTACCTGCCGATGTTGCCAGGCCAGTTCCTGTCGCTCTAAATCGATGGCCTGAAGGCGACCGAAATTGCCGTCGCTGCCTGGAATCGGGACGGCATCCATTTGCAATCCGCTGGTGAGTAGCGTGCCCTCTCCATTGAGCAGGGTATCCATGCAGACTTCAAACATCGGCACGAACAGAAATTTTGACTCAACATCGATAGCACTGGCAGGCCAGTTACGCCCGCCCTGATAGAGTGGACAAACTGTACGCGTCATCTCGGCGTCGGGGATGACATCAGGATTGATGAATTTGGTTCCGGTGACAGGATCGATGGCACTGATGATGTTTTGTATGCCCGGATCTACCGAAAACAGGTATTGACCGGTCGCTGCGTCCAGGGCATCAAACAGGCCGGGCTTGCCGGCGGTGACAACCGCCTTTCTGATTTCGCCATCGATCTCCAGCTCGACAATCGACCGCTCGAAGATCCAGTCAAGATCGAATTGGTCGTTAGCGATATGCTGGTAATACCAGACCAGTTCACCGGTGGCTGGTCGCAGGGCGAGGGTCGCGTTGGTGTAGAGCGCGTCGTTGCTAACCCCCTTGATGTTCAGCGGATACAGAAAGGGGCCGGTATTGTAGGTGGGTGAAACACCGAAGAAAACCAGGTCCAGCTCCGGATCATAGCCACCGGTATTCCATACCGAGCCGCCCCGGCGCTCTTCCAGTGGGATGTTGTTCCAGGTGTTGCCGCCCGGTTCGCCTGGCCTGGCCAGGGTGTTAAAGCGCCAGGATTCTTCACCCGTTTCCAGATCGACGGCGATGATAAAACCACCACCCGGGACCCGGGATGCCGCCACGCCCTGGATTACTTGTCCGCCCGCCGTCAGTGGTGCACTGCGCAGCGCATAACCTGTATTCTCACCCGTATCGATGGCGTGATCCCATATGACACCGCCGGAACGTGCATCCAGCGCTACCATGTGCAGATCCGAGGTAGGCACCAACACCTTGTCTTCATGTAGTGAAATGCCAAATTTATGGCTGGTAATGGCGCCGCCATCGTGGCGGTAACGCCATAACAGCTCGCCGTTGGTGGCATCCATAGCCAGTACCACATCCCCTGCACTGTAGAGAAACATGACGCCATCGTGTACCAGCGGGGTTGGCATGTTATTGCTGGGAGTCACCGCTTGCCGCCAGGCCAGTTCCAGATCAGCAACGGTTTGCAGGTTAATCGCAGCAAGCGGTGAATAGCCCATATTGTCATAGGTTCGACGCCATATCAGCCAGTCGGCAGCCGGAGGATTCTGCAAGACTTCGTCACTGACTGTGGAATAGTTGCGCAGCAGGGGATGTGAATCAGGGTCAGTTGTCACAGATTGCAACGAACTGGCAGAGTTGGAACCGTACCGACTGATAATTCCACCCAGATTGTCAGGATCCTGCTGGGCAGTTGCCATGTTAATGCTCTGGGCCAGTACCAGAACGGTAGCTGTCGCGATGTGTAATATTGTTCTCATTAGCAGGCACTCCGCAAAGTATCAGTTGCTTAAAACCCTGGTATCATCAGCTAGTCACATCCACTAACCACTGTCACGGTGTTCCTCAAGAAGTGCCGTAAACCACTCATTTGCGGTTAATTGCTGTTGGCGGCGACACCGGATCAGGTAAGGCCTGCCGCTCGTCGAACTTCCGCTGGCAATTTTCTCGATAAATTCCTCGGTGCTACCGATCAATTGTGCATTGCGCTCTCTTTTGGAGCGCAAATGTTCCCTGGCCTCCCTGCCAGAGTACCTCATGTTATTGCGAATGAACGTGCAGCCATCTCTGCCAACCGAGCCAATCAGGTAGTCAATTTCATCATCCATTGTGTCCGCCAGGGAAACGGCAGGCATCAGCGCAAATGCGAATAGCAGGATTCTTAGAAGGTTCATCTATATTTCCTCAATTTAAGGCACTGGAAATCAAGCGTTCACTAGTCATTCAGTTTTACACAAATACTGATTGTTTTCATCACGGATCAAGCGATACAGTGTAAGCAATAATGGCAACAAAATCCTCAAGCGTAAGACGTGCAACGGCTGCTTGCATGAGAGCAGACCTTTTAGCTGAAATATGCTCCAATGCCCAGTGCTCGAGCATGTAGCATAACGCCGGACCGAACAGTCCAGATTGAGGTGGGGATCGGCTCCCCGGGAGAATCATGAACGCAAGCCAGGCCCGGCCTTCCACCTTGCTCTGGCTGTATGCAGTGACGATCTTCCTTAGTGCATTCCTGTTGTTTCAGGTGCAGCCGATGATCGGCAAGTATATCCTGCCCTGGTTCGGTTCCACTCCCGGAGTCTGGGCTACGGCCCTGCTCTTCTTCCAGTTGATGTTATTAGGCGGGTACGCCTACGCCCATTTTGTGGTCAGCCGGCTGAGCTGGAAACGCCAGGCGATCGTTCACGTGATCTTGCTCTCCCTGGCGCTGATCAGCCTGCCCATTACCCCCGCCGAGGCGCTGAAACCGATCGATCCCGACGCTCCGGTTGCTCGCATACTGCTCATTCTGATGCTCTCGGTGGGCGCGCCGTTCTTCCTGCTCTCGACCACCGCTCCCCTGCTGCAGCGGTGGTACGCTCTGTTGCATCCCGATCGATCGCCCTATCG
>PBTO01000049.1 GCA_002726595.1 Gammaproteobacteria bacterium
CCACCTACCGGTTCAGCATATTTAGTGGAGATGGTTGAACCACAATAGCTGCCCAGTAATCCATTACCAGAGCAACAACCCAGGAACGGAAAATCCCGCGCGACTATGTCTTCAAACAGATTGTAAAAACCCAACTCGATCTCACGCTGTATAGCACTCTTCTCCTTCTCAGGTGTGCTGACATTCAACGGGCTCCCACCAACAATGATCGCCGCAAACTCATCCAGGTTGATGTTGGGCACGCCCTTGCTTTCGACTCGCTCACGAGCGATCTCATTATCCTCTAATCCTCCATAGAACTTGATCGCTTCGAACTCATTGTCCGCTGTTTCGTCTTCCGGGCGCAATTGAATGATGAGAAAGGGTTTCGACACGATTTTATAAGCTCCAAGTTATTCAGAGGTGCCCTAGCAGATCGACACAACGCAGAGTAGACTCAGCTTGTATTGCAGTCAATAACTTAGCAGGTAGCAAAGTGAGCAACACAGGATTTGTCTGGCATGAAAAGTATATGTGGCATGACACTGGCGCCGCGCTCGGTGTGTTGCCAGTAAATGGAGAATTCCAGCCCTGGGTTCATTTTGAAAATCCTGAAACCAAGCGGCGTCTGAAAAACCTGCTGGATGCTTACAAAGTCACTGACACGCTGGTGCCCATCGCGCCGACACCCGCTAGCGAAGAACAGCTGCTACGAGTTCACACTGCCGAATATGTCGATCGCATCGAGACACTAAGTGCAAACCAGGGCGGCAATGCGGGTGAGCTGACCCCTTTCGGCCCGGGCAGCTATGAGATTGCCTTATTGGCTGCCGGCGGCTGCATAGCAGCCAGCACGAAAGTACTCAATGGTGAGGTGAGGAATGCCTATGCCCTGGTTCGTCCCTGTGGACATCATGCCGAAGCAGATCGCGGCAGAGGATTTTGTATCTTTTCCAACATCGCAATTACAGTTCGTGATATTCTCACGCGCGGAAATATCTCCCGTGTCGCCGTAGTCGATTGGGATGTCCATCACGGCAATGGCACGGAGGCCGCTTTCTATGAAGATCCCGATATACTTACCATTTCGCTGCATGAAGATTCACTCTATCCCTACAATAGTGGTTCACTGCAGGATTGCGGCAAAGGTGCCGGGCACGGACGCAATATCAACATCCCCTTACCGCCGGGTAGTGGTGGCGGGGCCTATAACGCTGCCATGGAGCGGGTTGTGCTGCCGGCTCTGGAGCTGTTTCAGCCCGAGATTATCCTGGTGGCATCGGGTCTCGATGGCAGCACCTGGGATCCCCTGGGCCACATGATGATGCTGTCTTCTCACTATAAGGCCATGACCGAGCAACTTATCGCTGTGGCAGATAAACTTTGCCAGGGTCGTCTTGTGGTCTGTCATGAGGGGGGGTATTCTGCCGGCTATGTCCCTTTCTGTGGGGCGGCTATTATCGAGGCATTAACCGGTCAGGACAGTGGGATAACAGATCCCTTCGCCAAATATGAATCAACCTGGCAGACGCTGCAGTCCAATCAGGAGGCCGTGTTAAAGGAAGTGGAAAGAGTCGCCCTCAGCGCGCTAAGGGATGGGATCAATCGATAATCAGTGAAGTGAAGAATTGACTGACTGCAAGCTCACTTGTGGCTGTGGAGGATTAGCTGTCAGTGCCAGGTCTAAAGACCAACAACAATGCAAACTATAATTCGGGGGACAATGCATGAACAAATCGAGTGGTGACAAGACAAGACGGGATTTTATGACCACTGCCGGTGCAACAACTGGTATGGCGGCCCTGGCAGCGTTGTTTGGCGGCGGCAAGTTGACCCATGCACAGGAGCTGGGGGTAAATGCCATGGGGCCAACACCGGAGCAAGCCCAGGCCTTTGCGCAGTTACCAGACCGGCCCGTGGTCATGGTGAATTTGCTTAAGTACCGCGATGGTGGTGCCGGCGCGTCGGACTATCAGCAATATGGCCGTGATGTCGGGGAAATTCTGCAGCAAATTGGGGCCGAACTCATCTTTTCGGGTCAATGCCAGGGCACATTAATCGGTGGCGCGGAATGGGATCAGATTGCCATGGTGCGCTATCCAAATTCCAGGGCCCTGCTACAGATGGCCCAATCGGCAGAATATCAGGCCATCAGCGGTAATCGCAGTTCCGGACTGGAAGGCCAGATGAATATTGCCGTATTTGAAAATTAACGGAGAAATAGAGTGAAAACTATTATCGCACTGTGCGTCAGTGTACTAATTGGAAGTGTTGCAATAGCTCAAGAAGTACGTCCAGGGGTACTCCGTACACCCGACAGTCGCTTTGAGAATCTGCCTGGATTTGACTTTGAGCCACACTATGCGGATATCCGTGGCTATCGGGTTCACTACCTGGATGAGGGACCAGCCAATGGTGAAGTGATCCTGATGATTCATGGTGAGCCCTCCTGGTCTTATCTCTATCGGAAAATGATCCCGGTGTTGACCGCTGCCGGCTATCGCACCATCGTGCCCGATCTGATTGGCTTCGGTCGTTCCGATAAACCCATGAGCATGGATGTCCATACCTATCTATTCCATGTGGATGCAATGACAGAATTAGTCGAACAGCTGGCATTACAGAATGCCACATTTTTTGGGCAGGACTGGGGGGGACTAATTGGTTTGCGGTTAGTGGCAGAAAATGAATCACGGTTCGCGCGCGTAGTTATTGCCAATACCGGTCTGCCGGTCCCTACCAATAGTGAAACCGAACTAGGATCTGCCTTCATGCAATGGAAGGCACGCAATCAGGCGATGATTGACTGGGGAGATATCCCAACCGGCACAATGATTGCTGGAAATGTACAGGACCCGTCGGTAAAAGACGCCTATGACGCCCCATTTCCCGATAGTAGCTACAAGGCAGGACCACTGATCATGCCGCAGCGTGTGCCGGTGACTGTTGCTTATCCGGGCACTACAGCAAATGCCGCAGCGTGGGAGGTATTCCGCAGGTGGAACAAACCCTTTCTTACTGCTTTCAGTGATGGAGACCCGATCACAGCCGGGGGCTACAGGATTTTTCAGGAATCAATACCCGGGGCTCAAGATCAGCAACATGTTACAATCGAAGGCGCCGGACACTTTCTGCAGGAACAAAAGGGGGTGGAACTGGCGGAGGTCATAGTCAAATTTATGCAAGACAATCCCTTGCCTGCCGCGACCGCGCTGGTGATGGTTTTGCGACGGGAACGGGTAGATAACTAGGCACAATGTTGTAGACGAGAACTATCCCACCGTGAAAAGTTTATTCGCCCTATTGTTCAGTGGTGCCTTTCGACCCCTGTTTTTAGTCGCCGGGTTATACGCCCCACTCGCCCTGTTATTGTGGCTTGGCTATCTTTTTGGCTATATGACACTTCCTGCGCAGAGCGTTAATCCCCTGCTGTGGCACAGTCATGAAATGATCTACGGGTTTGTGGCGGCTGCTACGGGCGGATTTGCTTTTACGGCTGTGGCGAACTGGACTGGAAGAACGCCAGTGCAAGGCACGCCATTGGTGTCATTGTGCCTACTGTGGATGCTGGGAAGATTCGCTATGACCCTGCTTGAGCCCGGCTGGCAAGCCATGGCAATGGACCTCAGCTACCTGGCTCTGGTGATAATCATACTGGTGCGGGAATTACATCTGGGCCAGAACCGGCGCAACTATATTATTGCCGCCATGTTCAGTTTGCTCTTCGTTTTTAATGTCATTTATCACCTGGAAATAAACGGCGCCATGACTGCCAGCGGCGGCAGTATGCGAGGTGCCATCATTACCGTAATCCTGCTGGTTTCATTAATTGGTGGTCGCATAATTCCCGCCTTCAGCGGAAACTGGTTAAAAGCCAGAAATGAAAAAGGGTCGCTACCTGCTGCCTTTGGTCGCCTGGACCGTGCCAGCCTGATTTGCACGGTTTTGGTATTGGCCAGCTTTGTCTTGTTCCCCTATTCTGGGATATCAGGCACAGTGCTGATTATTGCCGCATTGCTCCATGCTGCCAGGCTTGGTCGCTGGCAAACGGGCAAGATTGCAAGCGAGCCCTTATTACTCGTATTGCATATTGCCTACGCGTGGATTCCCATAGGTTTTTTGCTGTTAGCTGCATCCAGTTTTCTATCCGTTAGTCCCAGTGCCGGCCTGCATGCACTGACCATCGGCGCCATCAGCACCATGATCATGGCCGTTGCTATAAGGGCCGGTAAAGGTCACTCCGGTCGTGCTCTGACCAGCGATGCGAAGATAAACCTGATCTTTATTCTGATTACCCTGACTGCAATGACCAGGGTCAGTTCTTCTTTGCTGACCTGGGACTGGCTGATGCCACTGTCAGGCTTATTCTGGTTGCTCGCATTTCTGGTTTTTATCATGGTCGCCGTGCCCATCCTGGTAATGCCTCCAACGGGACACTGATAACTACAAAACGGGATTAGCGTCGGGTTCCTTCGATCTCGGTCTCGATGCGGAACAGGGTTTTGCCTGCAGTGACATACAGGGTGCGCAGATCATCTCCACCAAAGGCAGCGTTAGTTATCGTGTCTTCGAGAATCGGGATGTGCTCGAGTAGTTCACCGGCTGGCGAAAACACATGGATACCTGCGACAGTATCGAGGGTTTCGCTGGTTCCACGCAGATTGTTCAAACCAGCGGCTACATACAAATTGCCCTCACTATCGATTGTCATCCCGTCGCCGCTACGACCCGGATAGAAGTCGTGAAACACGCGCATATTGCTGACTGTACCCTCTGTGCTCAAATCGTAAGCGCGAATCAGCCGCGGCCCCCCTGCACTTTGTTCTGTCTCGATGACGTATAACGTCGAATCGTCTGGCGAAATCACAATACCGTTAGGCCGCAGCACCTCCGGCTCGGTGAGTATGCGCTCGATTGTGCCATCCGGATCGACCCGGTAAACACCGTGCACGCCAGTCTGCTCGGGGCGTGGGTTGGGCCCCGGCCGGTCGGTGAAATAAATGCGGCCCTGTGCATCGAGGCTCAGGTCGTTAGGCTGGTGCAGTTGCTTACCGTTGTAGGCATCAGCAAGTACCTCAATCTCACCGGTGGCCATGTTAGTCCGCGTGACACGCGGTAACACCGAATCACCATCGCCGCCTTCGCAGGCCAACAGCCGCCATTCGCTGTCGAAGATCAGCCCGTTCGCGCGATGGCTTGGCTGGCGAAACGTCGAGAGTGCCCCGTCCGTCGATAGCTGCATTATCCGATTGTTGTTGAGGTCGGTAAAATAAACCGTTCCGTCCTCAGCGACTGTCGGGCCTTCTGTGAAGGCAACCGATGCTGCAACAGACACGGCTCGTGCTGACTCCGCCCCGCTACAGACTGAAGCAAACGAAACCAATATGGCCATCGCGTAAATTACAGATCTCATCACGCCTACCCCTCAAGCTATTCAGTTAGTCAATCCCCGATCTTTGATTATGCCAAATAATGCGTGAGGAGATGGACTCTTGCAATTAAATCCTGTTAAAGCGCGTGTAATTCCTCTTCGAAGATCGAATCGAAATCTTCAATCCAGCACTCAAGATCATTGGTTTTGCGTTCCTTGAGTGTACCCTTTGATGCCTATCTATCCTATTGAGTTTTCAAATTCTCTGCATAGGAGTAATTTTAAAATGTCTCTATCTCTCCAGTGACGACTTCCCCACGATAAGGCTGATTCTCCTCGACCATCTTTTAAACTCTTATCTGCACCCTGGTCAAGCAGGAACTGGATGGTCTCCTTTGACTGGTAGGCGGCGGCTCTATGCAGTGCTGACTCTCCCACTACACACACATCTCGCATAAAGCTGCCCGTCATTGCCCCCACACTTTCTAATGATACTTCTAATCTCCAGGAAAGCATGGTTACAATGTTAGCCCTTTGATCACTGCGTTGGGCGCAACAATAAGGGATCAGACATGATTCACGCAGGTAAATTTTTTACAAGTTGACATAATCACCTGAAATGTTAAATACTTAACACCTTCTGCGTCTGATCTTCTGATGAAGCTGAAAATTGCCAGGAACAGCCAATGACAAAGTATACGAATATGAGCCGCAGAGAACGTCAGCTCATGGATGCCGTTTACAGGCTTGACAAAGCCAGCGCAAAAGAGGTCATGGAGTATCTGGATGATGGCTCCAGTTATTCGACAATTCGGACCCTGCTGCGCAAGTTGGTCGAGAAAGGTCACATAAAGCGAACAGAGAGTGGGTTGAAATACCTGTACTATCCTGTGGTTAAACGTAAAACCGCCTCTCAGAATGCCCTGAAGAGGGTTGTCAGCACTTTTTTTGATGACTCCCCGATGCTGGCAGTCAATTCCTTGCTGAGGATGAAGAAAGGCGCAATTACAGAAGAAGAATTCAAGCAAATAGAAGCTCTTATCAAGAAAAAAAAATAAAGCCGGTAAGCCATGTTTTCAACTTTGTTGTTAAAACTAGGTGCTCTAATAGACAGTGAAATACCATTACTTGTCTTTTCAGGTAATGTGTTTTTCAAATCGCTGTTAATTATCCTCCTAATAAATCACACGATTCGCTCCTTTGGCTCTATTTTGGCCAGCCGCGACAAGCATTTATTGTGGCTTGGCGGCCTGTTATGTCTCGTGACTATGCCGGTCTTATCCGGATTGATTGAATACTTTTCCGAGGGGCGAGTCGTATTCACAAAATTTAGTTTACTAACAGTTCCTGATCCGGGCTCACTATCAGATTCATCAATCGCAAATGTCGGTCAATCGGTGGAATTGAGCTCTGCGATACTAGTGATATATCTTAGCGTGTTAAGTCTATTGCTTCTTAAATTATTGGCATCTGCTTTCCGGGTCGAGCACATAGCCAAGAATTCAGATTATCTACAGTCTGGCGATTCGATCGAATTGCTCGACAAACTATGTGTTGACTTAGCGATATCCAGAAAAGTGAAACTTGGTACGAGTGATTTCATCGAATCACCCTATTCCTTCGGTTTGTTATCCCCCAGAATAATACTCCCGGCAGGCTCAATTAATTGGGATAAATCGACTATGGAGAGTGTTCTGATTCATGAGCTAAGTCATATAAAACGCCTCGACTGGCTATCTATGATGATATGTTATGTATTGGTTAGTTTTAACTGGTTTAACCCCTTAGTGTGGTATGCACTGAAAAAGATGAATAGAGAAGCGGAAGACTGCTGTGACACTGCGGTGCTTTCAAGTGGCAAATCAAGTGTTGTGTTTGCTGAAGAGTTGTTACGTGTTGCCTGGAATACGGAAGGCTATCGCAGAAAAGAAATATTTGTGCAATCTATGGCAGAAGATGAAGAAGTCGCTTCACGAATTGGACGTCTGTTAGCCGGACAAACTCAAGCCAAGAAAAGCCGGCCGTGGTTTGTCCCGATAATACTACTGTTTAGTTTGGTTATTCTTGCCGCCAGCGGTAATGCTAATGTCATCTCAATTAGAGACAATTCCTATATACAAGAAAGTAAAATTGTGGAAAAAAGCAGGCTGCTTTATTCAAAGCAGCCAATGTATCCGTCGTCCGCCCTTGAGAAAAATATCCGCGGACGGGTGCTGCTTAATTTCAAAGTTGATGAACTCGGCGACGTCGATTTAGACACGGTGCGTATCGAATTTGCGCAACCTGAGGGAGTTTTCGAAGCCGCATCCATTGCTGCGCTGAAAGATTTCAAGTTCGAAGCAAGAAAAGTTGATGGCGAAGCCACACAGTCCTTAAGCTTTAGATATATGTTTAGGTATTCACTACCCAAAATGAAGACGCCTGTTCGTGTAGTGAGTAAAAAAGGTGCCGGAGGGATTAATTTTTAATCCCTCCGGCACCTTTACCTATTTACAGAGCTGCTACCAATTCCGGCCGCCGCTGCAGATGATCCGTCACCGCTTCGTAGGCCAGCGCAAATTCCAATACCTGCTGGTCTGCACCAAAACGTCCCATAATCTGCATACCCATGGGTCTACCCTGTTGATCGAAGCCAACCGGCAGATTAATTACCGGTATTCCACCCAGGCTCCCTAGAATGACCACCTCCATCCAACGATGATAAGTATCCATTTGGCGTCCAGCAATTTCCTGTGGCCAGTGTATTTCCTTCGGATAAGGAAATACCTGGGCCGATGGCAGGGCGAGAAAATCGTATTCCCCGAACAGGCGATCGAGTTCCCGGTACCAGTTCGCTCGAATTCGGTTCGCTACCTCCCGGTCTGCGTCGGTGAGGATCATGGATTGTTCGATCTCCCACACCAGCTCCGGCTTGAGTAAGGAGCGCATCTTGGGGTCGTCATAGTAGCGACGGTAACTGGTCCGGGCAGAATGGCGAATCGTCGTCCAGGCCTGCCACAGGTCAGTCAGGGAGAATTGCGGCTGGGTTGCTTCTACTGTTACTCCTGCTGTGTTAAGAGATGAAAGGCTGGCTTCGCAGAGGTCCGTCACGCCAGACTCCATGGCCAGATAACCATTCAGGTTACCCATCCAGCCAATTTTGACATCCGTCAGGTTCGCCGGGTTGAAGTTATCAGGCACGGGCTTAACGGCGAGGGTTTGCAACAAACGGATTGCGTCACGAGTGTTTCGTCCCATGGGTCCGGTGGTGGAAATGCTTCTCTCGCCGGGCTGTTGTGCACTCATCAAGCCGATGCTGGGCCGAAAACCAATCACACTGTTAAAAGCACCCGGATTACGCAGTGAACCCATCGTGTCGCTGCCATCGGCTATGGGAAGCATATGTGTGCCAAGCCCGCAGGCAGCACCGCCACTGCTGCCCCCGGAAGTCAGGGCTGGGTTCCAGGCGCTGCCGGTGGCACCGAATACCGGGTTATAGGATTGTGAGCCGAGACCAAATTCCGGTACATTGGTCTTGCCGATGAAGATCGCACCCGCCGCACGAATACGCGCCGCCAGAGGATGGTCGGTCTCGGCTATGCGGTCCGCGAAGATCGGTGAGCCACTGGTAAAAGGCAGGCCCGCCGCTCCTCTCACATCCTTAATCGCATGGGGCATACCATGCATCCAGCCGCGATAGTTGCCGCGGGCGAGTTCCTGATCCGCCGCGCTAGCCTGAGAGAGGAGTTCATCATCATCCACCAGGCTGACGATGGCGTTGTAAATCGGATTGTAACGATGGATGCGGGGTAGGTAGGCCTGCATTACCTCGGTGCAACTGACCTCCCGTTGCCGTATCGCAGCGGAGAGGTCAGATGCGGAAAGCTCGGTGATATCAGCAGGCAATTCGCCAGCCATTATTTTTGTCGGCAGTAACATAGCTGCACCAAGACCAATGGAATCGCGTACAGAGTCTAACAAGAAGTCTCTTCGAGTTTTCAACTTGCTCCTCCTTAATTTATACTGTTCTATCTATAATACAGTTAAAAAGGTGCCGGAGGGATTAATTTTTGATCCCTCCGGCACCTTTATGAGGAAAGCGATATGCCTAAATGCTCCTTGAAACAAATTACATTATGTTGTCTGCTGTTAGTACAAATCAGCGCGACTTCCATCGCTTCCGGGCAATCAAAAGCTGACGAGCAGGCAGTGATGATAGTAGTCGATAAGTTCTTCGCCGCACTGGAGGCGAGAGACGAGCAAGCCCTTGAACTGATTCTCTATCCCGGGTCCTTGAATATCTCGGCCACCATGCAGAGCGATGCCGGGAATTCCCTGAGCGTGCGCAGCTACGAGGATCTGCTGAGCCGCTTCGCTGAAGGTCCGCCCATCGTCGAACGCTACTGGGATCACACCCTGCTGATTAGAGGCGCCATCGCCGTATTCTGGGCTCCTTATGACTTATATATAGGAGGAGATTTCTCCCACTGTGGCGCAGATAGCTTTCAACTGGCGAAACAGGACGGACGCTGGTGGCTCAGCAACCTGAGCTGGACCATTGAACGGGAAAATTGCGTGTTGCACCCGGATGGCCCACCGCCCTGAATCAAAGTACTTGAATCTGGCAATATCTACACCACTATCAAATTACTCGACGCCTTTGATCTATGAATAGATCACTGCTTAGACGTTTTCGCTCTAATATCCCGCCGATAAGAATATTCACAAAATACCATTCACACCTGCGAAATATACCGGGAACCTTTTCCGATTAATTTCGTATAGTTAGTATGGTGCAAGAAAAGGACCCATAAAAAGGTATAACCGAAGGCTCACCAGATTGCACAACCTGGAACAAACTATTCGAGAGTGCCAGCAGGGAAACGCGCTGGCTTGGGAAGCATTGATAAAACGCTATCAAGGCAAGGTCTACGGTATGGCCTATTATTTTCTTCGCGATAAAGGTGAGGCGGAAGATGCTTCGCAGGAGACGTTCATAAAGGTGTATCGAAAAATCGAAACATTTCGAAGCGACCAGGATTCGTTCGTACCCTGGTTACTCACCATAGCTAGAAACTGCTGTATAGATCGACTGCGCAAGTCGAAGACTCAAATGAAAACTAAAACTGATGCCGGAGAAACAACAGCAGAAATTGCAGTCGAACCTGATGGTCCTGAATCCACCACCAGCGAGCAACAACGCAAACAACTTCTTTACCAGGCTCTCGATCAGTTTAGTCAGGAAAACAAGGATGTCTTGATGTTGAAGGATATCCAGGGTTTAAAAAATGAAGAGGTGGCGGAAATTCTTTCCATGCCAGTTGGAACGGTTAAATCAAGATCTAACAGAGCGCGAATCAAACTTGCAAAGATGCTTTCCAGCCTCGGTCAATTCAAGATCAAACAGTCGGGTAGCTGGTGATGAACTGCAACGAGTTTAAAAACAGTCTCACTGCTTTTCTGGATGACGATCTTTCAGCCGAAGCTCGACTGTTATGCGAAGACCACCTGAGCAGTTGCGAGCAGTGTCTGCAGTTGTGGCAACAGCATGCTGGATCAGAATTTGACTTACCGGATTCCGTCGCCGCATCAATTACGGCAGGCATACTCAGCAGCACTGGAGTTAATCCCTGTGAAACCTGCGAAGAATCGCTTTGTGATTTTACCGATGGCGTACTCGAGCGAGGGAAGCGCCACTATGTGAAGCTTCACCTGAACGATTGTAATAATTGCCAGGCGATCGCTAACACGCTTTCTGCACTATCCGGTGCACTGCCAGAGTTGGCAGAAGTTAAGCCATCAAATGATTTGGCTGAGAAGATTTTGCAACAAACCTCCAGAGAGCCCGAGCCACACGGGATCCTGCACTGGATTCGAGAAATCGACTTTTGACAACTCTTACAGCAATTAGTCCATCGACCCCGGATTGCTCTAGAGGCATCCTTCGCGGCCACCCTGATGTGGACAATGATCTTCGGTTTGCCCACTACTCTGTCAATAAACGCCGAAGCACAAACACTGAATATCGTCGATGCCCAGCAGGTTCAACAACGCCTGGTCAGCGCACAGACGAATCTGAATGAAAGAATTAGCAAGCTTCCCTAACTGGTTAACGATGGGGTGGATTCTCTCGAAAGTATCAGTACACAGATTATTGAGAGTGGGGTAGACGTAACCCAACAGAATGGAAGAGGAGCATGGCAGGACATTCAGTCCTGGTTCCGTAATTTAGGATTTTCTATAGAAGATATACCAGACGAATTTATTTTTAGACAAGGAGACACGAGATGAGTGATTCTCAACAAACAGGCAGTAGCGATACAAACACTCCTTATCAGGAGCAACAGAGAACGATTCTGGTTAATCAGGGTAATACATTCCGCTCCACCGATCCCAGGAGAAAATCGCCACAGGGGGCAGCATTTCTCTCACTACTGCCGGGTCTCGGACAGGTGTATGTGGGTTACTACAGGCGCGGATTCATCAATATATTTGTTGCTGGTGGCGTTTTTTCCCTGCTGGTGGCTACCCCTAACAATGCTCCACCTTACATGCCTCTTGGCGTTTTCTTTCTGATATTTTTCGAGCTCTATAACATGATCGATGCCTATCGCAGGGCTATCATGTATAACCTGAGCCTTGATGGTATCGAACAGATTACAATGCCAGATGAGATTAATGACAGTGCCTTCGATAATATTGGAGGAAGTTTTCTGGGGGGAGGTATTCTGTTGTTATTCGGAGTGATTGCACTGTCGAATACGGCATTCGGCTTGTCATTGGAATGGTTGGAATCCTGGTGGCCGGTATTACCGATGGGCTTCGGAGGCTATCTGGTATTCAAGGCCTATCAGGACAGTCAGTTAGAAGGGGGAACGGAAGACGCATAGATTAAGCGGTGGATATTAGCCGTCGACTACCTCATACAGCCATACCGATCCGCTGGTGACTCCCGCGCCAGCGGCTGGGTTTACTTCAGCGGGAGCGCCGAAATATTTATTTGCCACTTCAGTCATTACTTCTGCCGCAATGGGACCTTCCGTGATTCGAATCAGTCTTTGCTGATAGATTTCGTCATCCACTCGTATCAGGATGCGATTGTCCTCTTCCAGATAAGTTGGCCACTGCTTCCACAGCCGACCAATGAAGGAACTCATGTAGCCACTGACGATGTAGAGTTTGCCATCTACCACCGGCACCCACACGATGCGCGACGTAGTTGGGTTCAGAGTTTGAATCGCTATTTCTTCCNGATCCTTAATGAAGTCCCAGTTCGATGGTGATTGCGCGACTTCGCCACTGCGAAACGGGCCGCCAATGCTAATCGTAAACCAGGGGAAAAACTCCACCGGACCATCACTAAGACGCATACTCCCGTATGCCAATCCTGTAAAGAGGACGATGGCGCCGAGAACGATACCCATCCATTTTGCTATTTTTTTTGCCATCAATTTTGCCCTCTCAAAGGATAAGCCAACCGCCGATTATTAACTTTCTTCAGCCGCTCTTGCCTCTTCGACTCTGGCTCCACGCAGGATGTTGAGTATGCCATAGTTGCCCTCATGGCAGGCATATTCATTCACCTCAACCCGACTAGAAATTGGATACTCGTAAGAATAGCCAGCTATCTCGTTGAATTCATTGATTTATATTTGTGGGTGTCCAGAGAATGCTAATGAGAATTAGCGGGAGTTAACAGAGCCTTGAAACAAAGTCAATGGGACGCTCACAACATAACAAATTATGGTGTCTCCTGTATATTCCGGAGAACGGCGCCTCGAATATTCGTGGTTTAAACTTACAGTGGTTTCGGGATGGCCTGAAAGGAGGCTGACCCTATTTAAAAATTATAGAGGAACTACAAATGTCCAAATTACAACTCAGGTTCTGTCTGGGGCTGATACCGCTTGTGTTTGTTTCCAATATGCAACTCACGGCGGCGCAAGAGGAATCCCTGGAAAACAAG
This sequence comes from Gammaproteobacteria bacterium, assembly GCA_002726595.1. GTDB lineage: Bacteria > Pseudomonadota > Gammaproteobacteria > Pseudomonadales > Pseudohongiellaceae > UBA9145. The sequence continues at coordinate 13,296 of PBTO01000049.1, forward strand.
ATTGATACGATTCTGAGCAATTGGAATAGTACTGACACTCCAGGAGCAGCCGTTGCCTATTTTCATGGTGGGCAGATGGTTTTCAAGAAGTCCTATGGCCTGGCTAATCTTGAACACGGAATCGCCTGGACCACCGATACAGTCTCTGATTTGGGCTCGGTGTCAAAACAATTCATCGGGTTTGCCATGGCGCTTCTTGCAGAGCAGGGGCATTTGACTCTGGACGATGATATTCGTCTCCATCTGAAGGAGCTACCGGATTTTGGTGAAACGATTACGATTAGGCACTTGTTCAACCACACTTCCGGGCTTAGAGAAATCTATAACACGCTTTTTATGGTGAATCGGAAGCCGGGGGACATCATTTTTCAGGAGGATGCCCAAACTCTGGTTAAAAACCAGGCGAGATTACAATTTTCGCCGGGCTCGCAATATCTGTACAACAATACCGAGTACATGCTGCTGGCAGACATCATCGAGGCNATAACCGATCAGGAATTCCATACCTGGATGGCTGAGAATATTTTTGTACCCCTGGGCATGCTTGATACCCATATCATGCCCCGGCAGGGGCAAGTCATCCCTCGTGTGGCTTCTTCTTATGTGCGGGATTCTGAGGGGCATTTCACCCAACGATACGACAACAGCACTATTCAGGGAGCAGGAGGGATTTATTCAACTGTTGAAGACATCGCCAAGTGGGCCTTCAATTTTTCCAGCAACAAGGTTGGCACCCGGCACACAATCGAAACGATGACGCAGTCTGGTTTTTTGACTAATGGCGAGTCGCTCAATTACGGCCTGGGAATTGGCGTGAACACCATAGGCAAAGTCGTGCAGTGGAGTCATGGTGGTTCCAGCGCCGGCTACCGTTCTTTTCTTCTCTACTTGCCCGAGCATGATAGAGGATATGCCTTTATCACGAATACGCCATCGAATGGCATGCCAGTAGCTGGCTTGACGGAGGCCTTCCTGGGTGACGTAATCGAACCGCCCAAACCGAGTGAATCTGCAGCAGCGCCCGACGAAAATCCTGTAGTCGCATTGGAAAATGCCTCCATCTATACAGGAAGATATCTGAGTGACGAACTGGAAGCGTTTTATACAATAAACTTAGATGACGGTAAGCTAAATTTATCTCACCGTTGGCTCGGTTCATACGGGATGGACTATTTAGGCAACGACGAATTCGATCTTAATGGGACCGGAGGTTCAATATCATTTGTTCGAAACGACGAAGACGAAATCGTCGGATTTGTTCAAGACAACGGTCGCACTATTGGAGTGGAATTCCGGCGCATTGATCAGTAGATCTGTCTCTATTAAACCTACAGGGACACTCACAACTTAGCAACTTAATGGATTCTTGATGAAGGTACAGATGCGCCGTGCTCCCAACCTAAAGCAAATTGAGAAACGAATCAAAGGGGGTGTCAAAGGGATCAGAGTACTTTGATCTGGCAACATCTATACCACTATCAAATTACTCTGATCCCTTTGATTACTCTAGAGATGACCAACTAGTTGCTTATTGGCTTTCTTCAGCCGCTCTAGCCTCTTCGACTCTTGCACCACGCAGGATGTTGAGCATGCCATAGTTGCCTTCATGGCAGGCATATTCATAAAGCAGCCCGCCTACTTTAGTCAGCGGAATAATGCCGGTAATCCTGTCGGTATAGGCTTGAGGGTCCTCAACCGTAAACTCGTACTCTATAGAATCGTTGCTGCGGCGGGTAAGACGCTCGGTAAGAAACTTGTTATCCGAAGTACCAGCCGGGCCAAAAGATTGTGTCATACCGTTGAAATTTCGGGTTTCCACCACCAGGGTATCTCTATCCCAGTAGCCTCTTGAATCTCCAGACCACAGGCCGATGTTTTCATCGAGGACCGGGCGCCCATCCAATGGCACGATACGCGCGTCATGCACCATCTCCGTTATGATGACTACATGATCCCGGTTCTGAACAATCTGCAGGTTGTTGTTATAGAGGCTCGGTGAGATGGGTGGCCCGGCATTGAATCCCATGATGCAACGCCCTGATAAACCCCTGTCTTCCGGGCCATCGTTACCTATGCCCCCGGTTATCACTCTGACCGGGCGTTCTCCTTCAATATCTGGAGCCAGGCGTCCCCGTACCACAGGGGCCCCTTCTGCGAATGGGGGGAGCCGACCATTGGTGGGATACACGATGATCGATGTACGAACTACCTCTCCTATGCCAGCCGTTTCCACCCAGAAATCATTATAGGCCTCGTTCACACCGCCATTGGGAATCGCCGCATCGGAGAACTCATCGATGGCTAACCTGCGCGACTGTATTTCAGCGATTTCTTCTTCGGTTAGATACTCCCGTTCACCGTATTGTGAGGGTCTTTGCAGCGGTATGTCCGAGGAAAAATTCCAGACGCCCTGCAAATCGGGTTGGTCCCATTCGGTCCTTGGCACCACATAGTCTTCTGCTGGCAACACACTGCTGCATAACAGAAAACTTGCCAGTCCGGCTATTGACAGTTTTACGTTCATGATCAGGTTCCTGAATTGCTTTTTGGTTGTTAGGATATTCTTTAATGCTAAATCAATCAGTCAATATCGATTCGATGCTCGATTATGGCTGGCCCCACTCCTTCTCTCTCAGTTCGATGCGACGAATTTTACCGCTTACAGTCTTGGGCAAGGCAGCTAAAAATTCAAGTTTACGCGGGTATTTGTAGGGTGCGGTGATTTGCTTCACATGATCCTGTAATTCTTTTGCCAGTGTATCAGAAGCTTCAAATCCAGGTGCAAGAACCACGAATGCCTTGACGATTTCGCCCCGGGTTTCATCAGGACTTGAAACGACCGCAGATTCGGCGACAGCGGCATGTTCGATCAGGGCACTCTCGACTTCGAAAGGCCCGATGCGATAGCCAGCAGACAGGATCACATCATCGGCTCTCGATACGAACCAGAAGTAGCCATCCGCATCCACATAAGCCCTGTCGCCGGTGATATACCAGGGGCCTCTGCGCGTATCCGCCGTGCGTTCTGGATCATTCCTGTACTCCTTGAACAATCCCTGCGGTTTTTCCGGTTCAACAAGCACGGCAATATCGCCCTCCTGATTCGCCGGCACTTCATTTCCTTCGTCGTCGATTACAGCCAGCTTGATTCCAGGAGCCGGTTTGCCCATGGACCCGAAGCGGGGCTCAATACTCGGAAAACTTCCACACAATATTGCCGTCTCCGTTTGACCATAGCCATCCCGAATAGTGATTCCTGTGGCGTTTTTCCAGATCTCAATAATTTCTGGATTCAGCGGTTCTCCGGCACCGACGCAGTGACGCAACCTGGTGAAGTTGTATTGTGCAAGATCTTCCAGCACCAGCATACGATAGATTGTCGGTGCACCGCACATGGTAGTGATTGGATATTTCTCCAGGTATTGCAATGTCTGGGCGGCGCTGAATCCAGTGCTGTTGTGAATAAATAGCGTAGCCCCGCGCAACCAGGGACCGAAATAGCTACTCCAGGCTGCTTTCGCCCATCCGGTATCGCTGATATTCCAGTGCAGGTCTGTCTCTTGCAGATCAAGCCAGTATCGACCTGTAGGCTGATGGCCAATCGCATAGCTGTGGGTATGAATTGTCATCTTCGGGTAGCCGGTAGTGCCCGAAGTGAAGTAACACATGGATTCTTCGTCAGCTCGCGTTGCAACTGGATCGAAATTGTCATCGAACCCGGTCAGACAGCTTTGATAATCGATCCAGCCTTCCCGCAGGTCATCGGTAATCAGCCTGGTCGTTAAACTGGCACAATTCGCTGCAACTGCTTCAACTTTCTCCGCGTTTGCCTGGTCTGTTACAACACAGCTTGCCGCGGCGGCATTGATGCGAAATTCAATGTCTTTGCCGGAGAGTTGAGTGGTCCCGGGAGAGACCACTGCTCCCATTCGAAGCACTGCCGTAAATACTTCCCACCATTCTACTTCACGGCCGAGCAGAACAATGACAGCATCGCCACGGCGAACCCCGGCTTCCTGTAGTGCATTGCAGAGCTTTTTGGAATTGGCTGAAATTTCCTGAAAGGTGCGGGATTTTTCCTGTCCTTCATCATCCACCCAGAAGATTGCTTGCTTGCCAGGGTCCTGCTGTGCCCAGTTATCAATGACGTCCACGGCGAAGTTATAATACTCCGGGCGTTCCCAATCGAAGCTACTATAGGCTTTAGCGTAACTCATTTGATTAGCCTGGTTCATCCTGGACCCTACTGGATTAAAGGCCTGCTTGCCGCAAAAAATCCTGCACTGCGTCGTAGATCTCGACCCGCTCCGCCGCGGTGAAACGGCCATGGCCGCCACCCGGTATGGTCAATAATCGATTCTTGACGTTGGTGCCCTTCAGCGCCTCATGCAATGCGACACCTTCGGCATAGGGCACTACCGTGTCGGCGTCTCCCTGCACAGTGAGAATCGGCGGTAAATCATCACGCACATATTGCAGTGGCGATAAGCGCTCTGCCAGTTCCAGCGCCCGCCCCTTGTCCATGTCACCAAACCAGGCCGCTGCTATCTCGGAGCGGTTAGGACCATCAATAACGTCAGGCACATCGGTGACTCCATACCAGTTGATGACTGCAGCGATTGCCGGCGTATCACCGGCAGGGCAACCGGCATCGAATCCAGCATCGGATAACATCGCGGCGGACAGCGCCAAATGCCCACCCGCGGATTGACCGCTGGTAACGAGGCGGTCGGCATCTATATTGTATTCATCAGCGTTGGCGTTAATGAATCGTAGGGCACAGAAAGTGTCCACCAGTGCTGCCGGAGCCAGTGCCTCGCCTCCGAGGCGATAGCCGACGTTTACCACGTTCCAGCCCATTTCCAGCCAGGGCAACAACGCCATGAGCTGGGTGTCCTTGCTACCCCTTACCCAGAATCCACCGTGGGTGAACACCATTGTCGGTTGCGGTGTATCCACGTCTCGCCGCGAGTAAATATCGAGCTTCAGCTCGATTCCGTTCTCGGTGTGGTAGCTCACATTCGGTTGAAAACGATAGCGGGTTTCGATCTCGGCCGCCCAGATGGCCGAGGAAGAGAGTTGAGCCAGGCTGGTGCTTGGAGCCATACATGAAAACAGCGCCAAGCCGCAGAAAAGAAATAATTTTACACGTTGCATGATGATCGATTTCCTTTAACTGAGATTGTGGTTGAAATGATACTGCAATCTTCTAACAAAATGTCTCTTCGGGAAAGCGGAGAAACCGGGAAAATTCACTGTTTTAAGATAAAAAGAGCTCTCAAAGGGTTCAGAGTCTGAGATATCCCCACAAAAATTTAAAGCTCATCGCCTAAGCGTTGGTGTGTTTAGACGGCTTAGGCTTAGCAATCATAGCTAGTTGATACGTGTATCGGGGATTTGGGATTTGGGAGGGGGTACTGTTTTTCCGTTCCTATGGGCCAGGGATGGCCCATAGGAGCAAAAAAACAAACCCTTATTCCAAGCTTGCGTCCTTCACGTATGGCACCAACAATAAAAATGGGTGCATTACACACATTACCTTAATAAAGTCTTTTGGTTTAAGCCGATATATTTTGGGGATACCTCAGGTTCAGAGTACGTTGATTTGATCCCTTTGACTTTCTGTCAGGTAAACCTGGAATTGATTGTACTGATAGAGCGAATAAGCTATTTTTCATTAATCCAGTTTGACTGAACTCATGGAAAACGTCGTGAAGATAAATAATTCGCTGATTCTGCTGTTCTGTTTGTCGCTGCTGGCTTCCCTGCCCGGCCAGGCCGCCGAAGACTATGCAATTCCCCGCACGGAATGGGGACAACCCGATATACAGGGAGTCTGGAATTTCTCATCCAATGTCCCGATGCAACGTCCCGAGGAATTTGGAGAGCGGCAATTCCTCACCGAGGATGAGATTGCCGCAACACGGATGCGGCGCTTCGGGTTGGGGGCAGTGAGCAACGAGACCGGGTCTACTGCTGGAATTGAAGCCTTCTATAATGACACCATCTGGATGGAGAACCTGAACAGAGACGGCAATGTGCGCACATCCCTTATCGTCTACCCACCGAATGGTCGCTTTTCTCCACTGGCGGAAGGCATCGAAAATCAACCAGGTGGAGAGCGCGACACTGCGGGAAAACGTCCAGTAAGATTTGTAGTCGGCGGCATTGGCCGGGACGGCCCGGAAGATAGGGGCCTTTCTGAGCGTTGTATCGTGGGCTTCAACGCTGGCCCACCGCTAACACCGAGCGTGTATAACAACAATGTTCAGATCATTCAAGGCAAAGAGCATGTGGTGGTCCTTACCGAGATGGTTCATGATGCCCGCATCGT
>PBTO01000050.1 GCA_002726595.1 Gammaproteobacteria bacterium
TTTCAATAATTGATCCCTCAATCCAGTTAGCCATGCAAATCGACTCCCGGGTGAGTGTAAATCCGTAATTTCTGTGCGGAATTAATCTGCAAGGGTTGGGCAGACTTCGTGTATTTCATTGGAACTATGTTATGAATTTCTATAGTCTCCTAGCAAGCTTTTAATAGAACCTGCGCTCTGCGAGAATTGAATATGAAAACACCAGCCCGATCGTATTGTCTCTTCCTGACATTGCTTTTGTTTATTGGATCGGCTTTTGGTCAAAGAGGTCAGAGCACGGATCCCATAATTCAGGCCGGCACCACCGTTCAGGTTTCTCCCCGTGTGTATGGAATTCCGGATAATTATGTGCCTTTGGTTCCTAATGTGGGCATCGTGGTGGGCAATGAAGCAACACTGGTGGTGGATACCGGTCTGGGTGAAAACGCACTGCTGGTAATTCCCAGGGTGCAACAGGAGGAAATGGCAGAGGGCGAGGGTATCAAGAACCTGTTTGCCAGTCGCTCTGAGGTTACTGCCGATCTCTTGCGTGATGTGGACTATCCCCGGGCGGATATTCTGTTTGAAGATGAGGTGGTGCTGGACCTGGGTGGACTCACTGCCAGAGTCTTTCATCTGGGTACGCTACATACCCAGGGTGATGCTTTTGTCTATATTGAGGAGGAAAATGTGCTGTTTGCCGGTGATGTGATTATGCAGGGACTATTCCCATCACTGGATGCGAACAGAGGATCGATTCGACTCTGGCAGGAAGTCCTGAACACACTGGAGGCGCTCAATCCGGAGGTCATCATCGGGGCTCATGGTGCCTTCGGGGGCATTGAAATGATTGAAAGTTGGCGCCAGTTGTTTCGTACCTTGATGGCCGAAGTCAGAATTTTGAAAGAACAGGGCATTCCTGAAGCGGATGCGGCCGCCATATTGACTGCCGACTTTTCAACCAAGTACCCCCAATGGCCCAGCGATGCCAGGCGCATGAACGCTGCGGTACGGGTAGCTTGGCGAGAGCTGCCCTAGAACAAAACAATAAGAAGACAAGACAACAACAGAAATAAAAGTAAAAACGAAGGGAGAAGTTCATGCTCGGAATATGGTTTGAGATTGCCCTGTGGAAGAGAATACTCATCGCTCTGGTGCTCGGCGTCATAGTGGGCATGCTCTGGGGAGAGGGTGCGGCGAGCATTAAGTGGATCGGTGACCTGTTTGTTCGCCTGATTCGTATGATCGTGGTACCACTGGTGTTCGTTACTCTGGTTTCCGGTGTCGTATCCATGGGTGATCCCAGCAAGCTGGGCTCCCTGGGTGCCAAAACATTGGGCGTCTACATGGTAACGACGCTGGTGGCGATCGTTATCGGCTTATTACTGGCAGTGATAATGCAACCAGGCGTTGGTGTAAACCTGTCAGGGGCAGTACCTGAGCAGGTACAGGAAGCGATACCCCTATCTGAAAGGATGATGGATATAGTGCCCATTAATCCGATAGCCGCATTGGCAGAGGGAAATTTCCTTGGCATCATTTTCTTTGCCTTACTGCTAGGCGTCAGTTTGCTGACCATCGGTGAGAAAGGCAAACCACTGGCTGACCTCATGGAGGCTGGCTCCGAAGCCATGTTACGCATTACCCATTGGGTGATGGAAACCGCGCCGCTGGGAGTTTTTGCCCTCATTGCATGGGTGTCTGGAACCCAGGGTGTTACGGCTCTGCTCGATGTGATTACACTGGCGTTTGCTGTACTCATTGGCTGTATTGCTCATGTGTTACTGGTGCATGGCTCGATCATGCGCTTCGTCCTTAATCTCAGCCCGGTCCAGTTCTTCAGAGGGGCACGGGATGCCATGTTAGTAGCCTTCTCGACCTCGTCCAGCTCAGCCACATTACCCGTATCGATGTCGGTAGCCGAGGAAAACCTGGGGATTAAGCCGGTGGTGGCTTCCACTGTGTTACCTCTGGGGGCAACCATTAATATGGATGGCACGGCACTTTATGTGGGCATTGTTTCGGTGTTTGCCGCCCAGGCCTTTGGTATTGACCTGAGCCTGGCGGACTACGGAGTCATCGCCGGTTCCACCACGCTGGTTTCGATTGGCACGGCAGGCGTACCCAGCGCCTCATTGTTTCTTAGCGCGGCGGTAATGGGTTCGATTGGAATTACACCTGAGCAGATTGCCGTCGTGGTCGGATTTGTTCTGGTGTTTGATCGCCCATTGGACATGCTTAGAACCAGTGTCAATGTTACGGGTGACTTGTCAGTTTCCACGGCGGTGGCGAACTGGGAAGGAGAATTCGATAGGGAGATCTTTGATCGACCCATCAAGTTCTAACCAGCGATTCATAATCTCAATTTGTAATCTTGATAAGAACACTTCAATCCGTGATATCGCAGGGCCTGGACAAAGATTTCCAGCGCCTTTGTGAAATATGCGGGCTGGGAGCTCTAATTGCTAACCGATAATCCATCCATGGTTGCTAGACGAGTGATCAACTCTTCAATCCGGGTACTATAGCCCCATTCATTGTCGTACCAGCTCACTACTTTCACCAGGCGTTTGTCCATTACCTGAGTCAGCAGTGAATCGAATATGCTGGAATGGGAATTACCGATGATGTCGCTACTGACAAGAGCTTCCTCTGTATAGGCCAATATATTTTTCAATGGCCCCGCTGCAGCCGCGGCCATCGCAGCATTTACCTCAGCGACAGTCACATCCTTCTCCACCTCCACTGTGAGATCGATAAGACTGCCATCAGGTACTGGAACACGCATCGCTATGCCATCGAGCTTGCCTGCCAACTCCGGCAGTACCAGGCCAATGGCCCTGGCCGCCCCGGTGGAGGTGGGCACAATATTGGTAGCCGCATTACGCGATCTGCGCTTATCCTTGTGTGGCGCGTCTATCAGTCGTTGATCGGAAGTATAGGCATGCACAGTAGTGAGCAGCCCTCGCTTGATACCGAACGACTCGTGCAGTACCTTGGCCAATGGCGCTGCGCAATTAGTCGTGCAACTGGCGTTGCTGATAATACTGCTGGACTCGGTAACCACATGATCATTAACACCGGTCACCAGCGTTGCTTCCAGTGGATCCTTGCAGGGTACTGTCAAGATGAGTCGTTTGGCCCCGGCATCGAGATGCTTGTTCAGATCAACCAGATGGCGAAAAGCGCCCGAGCTTTCAATTACATAGTCCACCTCCATTTCGCGCCAGGGTAGTTTTGCCGGATCTCTTTCCCCGAGCACTTCAAATGGATCGCCGTTGATTTCCATTGTATCCCCGCTGAGACTTATTTCACCGGGAAAGGTGCCGTGAATGCTGTCATATTTAAAGGCATAGGCCAGCTGTTCCGGACTCGCCAGGTCATTTACCGCAACCACATCATAGTAGGCATGGGTTTTGGCTATACGCATGATAGTTCTACCGATGCGGCCAAAGCCGTTGATAGCAATTTTAGGTAAGCTCAAGATCGCCTCCGCCTGTACAGACCATGTATGGCTAATTGTACTGGATAAATAGTTTCCGGCCAGAATGATCGAAAGTAAAGCTGCGCCAGGTCAATTAACTGATAATTCTCATTATCACGCCGAGAATCCGGGCAAGGATTCTCCAGTCGGGGGCAACGAATTGCACAGGTTCGTGAATCTAATTGTCCTAAACTGTTACAGATATTTCAGATAATAGTCATAGACGCAGTGGGGTCGAGCGTTTATTCTCCGTTCTAAAATCAAGAAAGAGGACTTCGACCCCATGAGCGGACTACTTTCCAAAGATCGAATAATTGCCCCGGCCGACTACAATCGCTGGCGCGTACCTGTTGCTTCGGTCGCTATCCATCTTTGCATCGGCTCAGTGTACGCATGGAGCATCTACAATCCACCCCTGACCAAATTATTTGGCGTGGTTACCAGTGCCGGGGATGACTGGAGTTTGAGTGAGGTAGTTTGGGTATTCAGTGTTGCAATCGTTTTCCTCGGCCTGGCTGCGGCCTTTGCCGGTAAGTGGCTGGAAAATGTCGGGCCGCGCAAGGTAGGCGTAGTAGCCGCTTGCTGTTGGGGGGGCGGTTACATCGTTGGTGGTTTTGGAATCGTTACGCACCAGCTCTGGCTGCTCTATCTGGGCTATGGCGTTATTGGCGGCTGTGGTCTCGGTCTGGGTTATGTCTCTCCGGTAAGCACACTCATTCGCTGGTTTCCGGATCGACGCGGTATGGCGGCAGGCATGGCCATCATGGGTTTCGGTGGGGGTGCCATGATCGGCACGCCCATGAAAGAATTCTTTATAAGATTGTTTTATCGCGCACCCGATTTTCTTGGTGCAATTGCTGAAGTGGATCTTGTTACCCAGGCAGGCAGACGCTTTGCTGAGGTGGGTGGAGTATTACAGGAAGTGGTTGTGGTTGGTGCCGCCGAAGTGCGTGATATGACGTTGCCCGGACCGGAAGGGGTATATGTGGTCAACTCTGGGGCCTCCGGGGTGGCGGAGACTTTCTTTGTGATTGGTCTGATTTACCTGGTGGTGATGTTAATAGCCTCATTCTCTTATCGACTCCCCGCGCCAGACTGGAGTCCCGCAGGCTGGAAAGAACCAGCTGAAGGGGAGCGTAAAGCATTGATATCAGGCAATCATGTGGATATCGATCAGGCCTTAAAGACACCACAATTTTATCAATTATGGATCGTGCTGTGTCTGAATGTTACAGCGGGGATCGGTGTTTTGGGCGTGGCCCGAACTATGATGACAGACATATTCGGCACCACCTTGCCAGACATTGTGGATACCGCCTTTGCTGCCACCTATGTGGTTATGATGAGTGCCTTTAACATGGTAGGTCGATTCATCTGGGCCAGTGCGTCGGACTATATTGGTCGCCGCAACACTTATTGGATATTCTTCCTGCTCGGTATTGTGCTGTATCTTTCAGTTCCTTTTTCTGCCCAGCAAGTCAGTGTGAATCCATCGGTAGTCTGGTTAGTCTATTTCTATGCGGCCACCATGATTATATTCACCATGTACGGTGGAGGCTTTGCCACTATCCCAGCTTATCTGGCCGACATTTTCGGCACACGCTATGTAGGCGGTATTCACGGGCGCCTGCTAACTGCATGGAGCACGGCGGGCGTACTAGGTCCGCTGGCAATTACGTCGCTGCGTCAGAACTCGGTTAACAACGCCATCGATAATTTGATGACAACGATTGATCCGGCTACATTCCTGGCGCAGTTTGGCGCGCCGGTGGATCAACTGGAGGTTCTGGTGGCGCAAAACTCGGTGACAATTTCACGCTTAATGGAGATAGCACCAGCGGGCACAACCGATCCCACCAGTGGGCTTTATAATTCCACCATGGTGTTGATGGCAGCCCTGCTGGGAATAGCGCTGGTTAGCAATGCCCTGATGAAACCTGTCGATGCACGACATCACATGAAGGTGGAGGGGACACTAATAACTTAACAACTTAGGAAAATTTAAGAAAAGTGAGTCAATGATAACTGTACAGTTCAGTAGCGCCTTGGTGCCCCAAATTAATTAAGTTGTTAAGTTATTAGTGTCCCCTTCGATTTCGCTATACTTTTCCAGATAAAACCATTATAAAAAACACTGCGTTCAAAAAGCCAGAGAGGTCCAGGATGAAATTACAATCGAGTAAATCTATTTGGGCAGTACTGATTCCAACACTACTGGTGACTGTGAGTTCCCTTGCCAGCGCTGCCGATGACAGCTTCAAAGCGCCCAGAACTGTCGATGAGCAGCCTGACCTGCAGGGAGTATGGGCTAATAACGCAATAACCCCGGTAGAGCGACCTGAAGTGTTCGGTAATAGGGAGTTTCTCACCGATGAGGAAATGGAGTTTCTAAAGGGGAAAATCACTGAAATAAATGCCAGTGGTGGGGATGCGCTTTTCGGCGAGAGCGTTCTGGATGCAGCATTTTCGGGCAATGTATCGTCCAGGGACACCCAGACGGGTAACTATGACCAGCAGTGGATGGTCGATCGCACGTTGCAGAATCGCACTTCACAAATAATCGATCCGCCCAATGGGCGCTATCCTCCTAGGACAGAAGCTGCCATAGCGCACGCCAGAGAGCGTAACGAATACAGGCAGGATCACCCGGCAGATTCATGGCTGGACCGCTCCCTGTCCGAGCGCTGTGTACACCGGGGTGTGCCCAATTTACGCCCTGGCTATAACAGCTACTGGCAAATCGTGCAGACCAGGGATCATGTTTCTATCATTCAGGAAATGTTCCACGATGTGCGCATCATTCCACTGACCAATATGCCCAAACTGGACGAAGAAATCAGGCTATGGAATGGCAGTTCAAGGGGCTATTGGGATGGGGATACTCTGGTAATAGAAACACAGAACATCAGTGAAGGCAGTGACCCGGGATTGAATACAGCGGCGAGAGTCTACCAGGAACGTATTACCCGCGTTGGTGCGAACGAGCTACAGTACGACTTCATTGTACATGACCCCGGCACCTACACAGCGGATTACACGCGACGCATCATATTTGAACATTCCGACGATGTGATCTATGAATACGCCTGCCACGAAGGGAACTATGGCATGATGAATATACTGTCCGGTCATCGTGCCGAAGAGGCGCGGGCGCAGCAGGCAGTAAGGGAGTGATGCCAGCAGGGTAGCTACGGTTGCGCTCATGCCCGGTGCCTGAAACTGAAGCGTTGATACAGATAGGCCAGTCCCAACAGACTTAAACCCAGGCCCATGAAAGAGGCCACCCGCAGCAATCCTTCAAGGTCCGCCATATCAACGAGGAAGAGTTTACCAATCACGATGAGCAGCAATACCATGCCGGCACGATATACCTGTACGCCATAGCGTGCACCTCCGGCCAGCATAGTCACCACCGCGAGCGCCAGCCACACGATGGAATAGGTATACAACTCAGCACTGGAAGTGGGTAAATCCAGGTCAAGAGCACCCTGCCACAGGTGGCGAATTTCCATGCTGATAAAGATGAATGCTGCAACTCCAGTCAATGCCCCGGCAATTCGCTTATAGATTGGATCATAGTACTTGAACAGCAACAGGCTTATTAACACCGGGAATCCATAAGCTAATAGCAGCAGATTAAACACTGGTGTCGCCGACACTTCCTGCTCCCCAAACAGTGGATTTAATTGGAGTAATAAAACGAGATACATGCCTAGCGCCAATACGATGAGTAATCTCGATGCCCATACATAAATCTGGCGCAGGTTGTCACTCACTTTTGAACGCAGGTAGTACACGAGTCCCAAACTGGACCAGAGTGCCAGATTGATGGCGGCTTCTATCAGNTCGAATTGTGCTCGAAATACGTCGCCGTCATAGAGCCAGTAGCGCGTCTCGGCCCACAGTGTGAGCACCAGCAAATGCAAGCTTGCCATCTCCAGCCATTTCCTGATGGCGAGTGTGTCTCTCAATTGCCAGGCGGCAAGCGCGCAGAACACGGTCGAGCCTCCATAGCTCCACAACGACCAGTGTACGTCTGCCGGATAGGTCAGTAACCAGGGGTTAGTGGTCAGGCGAATTACCACCACCGCAAGCACTACTTTGAGCAGCAGGGCAAGCCGGGGCAATTCAAAACGCTGAATCACCCAGGCAAGGGACAGCAACTGAGCAGCCAATGCCAGCGTCAGGCCCGCCTCGCTAAAGACGATAGCCGTGGCCAATGATATAGGCCAGGTGTCCGGCCAGAATAAGCCAGACTGTTATTTCCTGCGACTGCTCATGCTTGAGCCGCCAACTGGCAAGACCCAGATAAAGCACACCAAGCAACACGGCCAATGCGCCCCAGGTCCAGGATTCTGCCACCGCCGGTACCAGTAAATAGGCCAGTGCCAACCACAGCAACGGCGCCACCACCGCCAGAGAAATCCAGATAAGCGGATTTGCCCCGGTACGAAAATTCACCATCGATAGTGCGAAATACAATACAGCCATCCAACCGGCATACAGCAGAAAAGCATTCTGGTCGGCGCCGCTCAAGCCCACCAGTTGTATGCCATCATTGAATCCCAGGCCCAGGGCAAACCATGCCAGACATTGTAGACCGATCGATACCCAGGGCATCCAGCGCAGAGACTGGCGTTTCCGACTAATGAGAAAAGTCAGTACTACGATGGGTGTCCAATAGAAAATTGCATCGCCGACAGAGGCTTGGGCTAACAGCGAGACTCCGAATGCGGCCAATAAGGCCAGGATAGAGTTGTGCACCGGTGCGCTGGCAACATCATCGCTACCGCGCCAGCGGGGAATTTTGTCCTTGTTTCCAGCCAGCCAGTCCGATTTATTCAGAATCCAGTCTTTTAGCGGGGCTGCCACCAGTAAATAAACCAGGGCTGCCAGGTAATAACCGCGCACCCCCTGTGCCTCATTGGTCAGGAGCGACATGAACCACCAGGCAACTGCTCCTGTCAGCATGCCCATCCAGATCCAGTAACGGTAGACAAAATGCATCAGCGCCAGCGCGGCGACGGTAATAATCAGGCTGTAAATCAGTACGCTGGTTATGCTTTCACTGCCGGTATCTACCAGTAGTGGCACGACATAGGCGCCAAGTATCCCTATAACGGCCAGCACTGGGCCGTGCAGGATAGCCTGCGCCATTGTTAACAGGGAGACTGCTGTCAATAAAACAAATACCACAAGGGGGGAGATAAGCTGATAAAGGTGCAACGCCGCCAGTAGTGCGGCATATAAGGTAATACTCGCCGCCCCTGCCAGTGCGGCGAAAGACTGATAGTCGCCTTCGTTATGACGGCGTAGCCACTCGGCAGCGCCATGCAACACTATTCCCGTCATCAGTCCCAGGGCAATACGGGCTGTTGGCCCCAGGTAGCCCTGCTCGATGGAATACCTCACCATGAAGATGCCCGCCAATGCAACACACAGTCCACCAAGCCAGATCATCCACTGCGCTTGCAAATTACCAAGCAGCGCAGAAAAAAATGAAGCCTCAATTGCTGGAGCGGAATCGGTAGAAGCAGGCTGGGCTGGATCTGCCTCCGGTGTAACCCAGGTATCTTTCAGCTTCACTTGATCAACTGCAGGGGATTCCGTACCACTGTCTCCCAGAGCAGCGGAATGGGCGGTACTCTGATCCGGCGCAGGTGGCTCAGACGGTGACTCCGGTCCCGACAGACGTAAGCCAAGATTGCCTATCTGCTGCCGGATGTTAGCCAATTCCTTGCGTAACTGATCGAGCTGGCGACTGAGTTCTCGCGCCTTGAAAAAAGCGCTCCACCCAAGTAGTGAACCGATGACCAGTCCCAATACTATCAATGCATAAAAAACCATGAGCGCTTCCTGTTACCGGGCTAAGCCGAAAACTTAATCGCTGCTTACCAGCGGTGGCATGGGGCAATCGAGTGTGTCGGCAATGGCACGGAATAGTTCCGTCTCAATTGGCGACACTTCTTTGTCTGCAGTAATGCAGGCGGCACAGGCTTTGAGTAGCGCAGGTTTTTGCAAGGGCTTTAGTTCTACCAGGTCATCCAGGGCTGCATTAAGCAAGCCAAGACAGATGTCGGATTCATCAATGATTTGCATATCAAGTTGTGGCAGTTTACTGCTCGCCTTGTCAAATGCATCCTGCTGGCTTATGCCCTGCTGTTTATTGGAATAAGCCAGAATGGAAAGCAATACCTCACAGGATTTTTTGCACTGAACTAATTCCTTACGGCCAAGCTTTGACTTCCTGTTAGCGAATACAGCTTCGAGATGTCGAAACACAATCTTATGTGTTGCCCATTCAAACAGGCTGATCTTTTTATCTACAGCAATCAGCTTGTCAAAATTTTCCTTGAATAAAATAAACTGTGGTTTTGATAACTGACGCAAGCTTCCCAATGCAATTGTAATAAGGGGCAAGCGATATTCTGCTTTGAATTTGTCCAACTGCTCGACAATCTTTGCCAGTTCGAAATACACACCCGCATCGGCCGATTGTTGCAAAAATTTCAGTTGCCGCTCGCGCAGCGCAGCGTCCTCTTCCAGTACTAGGAAATAGATGAGGGCACGTGCCGCCGAAGGATCGTGTGCCGCCTCCAGCAAGGGTGCGGGAATTTGCTGCAGCAGTGCATCTGCTGCGCGCAGATGGGCCGCGCTGGGATTCCCTACCTGCTTAATCATCGCATCGGTTATCAGGACACTGGCCACACCGCCCAGTAGCGCTTCAGCCTTCTCCCTGGTCGTGGGACCAGCAGCTTTCTCCGCTTCCGCGGTCAGATCTGCATCAGGCCCTGTTGCAGCCACACCGTAGTCGCCATCCCAGCGTGGCAGGATAGCCTTGATACGATTCTCCAGTGGGGGATGAGTAGCGTATAGCCTGCTAAGTGCCGAGACTGAGCCTTCTTCAAACAAGGTGTGACTAATCTCGGCGCTGCTTGGATTGGCGATATAGGAACGGCTGTCGTGGGTGGCAATGCGCATCAGCGCACCACCAATACCGTCCGGATTACGGGTGAACTGTACTGCAGAGGCATCGGCCAGATACTCCCTCTGCCGACTAACCGCCGCTTTGATCAAATTGCCGAAAAATGTACCCACAAAGCCAACTACCACTAGGGCCAGCCCAAAAAACACGATGCCGCCGGAATTTTTGGAACGACGGCTGTAGGCACCTCCGCGCAACAGATGATAACCAATAATACCCAATACCATGATGCCATGCAGTACGCCGATCAGACGAATATTGATGCGCATATCACCGTGCAGAATATGACTGAACTCGTGTGCGATCACTCCCTGCAATTGATCCCGGCTCAGGGTTTCGATCGCCCCCCGGGTTACCCCGATAACCGCATCGCTGGGTGAATAACCTGCCGCGAAGGCATTAATTCCGCTCTCTTCCATCAAATACACCGGCGGCACCGGAGTCCCCGAGGCAATAGCCATCTCTTCCACTATATTGAGAATCCGCCGCTCATGTAAATCCCCACTACCTGCAACCAACAGCCTGCCATTCATCATTTCCGCAACGCGGGCACCACCGCCGGACAGCGAACCAATCTTATAGAGACTGCCAAGCAAAATAACTGAAACTACGGCCAGGCCTACAAGCAGAAATGTGTTCCAGTCAAAACTAACAGTTGAGATAGCAGCCATGCTGGTCATTTCGGAGCCAAGAAATCCGAATATAAACATGACGAGGAAATTGGTGACCACCACCAGTGCAATTACCGCCATTACGAAAAGGAACACCAATTTACCGGTGTTGCGTTTGGCCGTGTCCTGTGATGCAAAAAAATCCATTATCTAAAAATTAGCAATAGTCGAATCGAAAAACTAAAAAGAGACTTTTGGCGCTTCCTGGATCGCTTCGCTGTCTTCAAACTCGAGCAGACTCGCATCCATTGCATGACCGAAAACACCGGATATTGCAACCGGGGGGAAAGATTGCTTGTAGGTGTTGTAGGCCATTACCTGGTCATTGAAGGCCTGTCTTGAGAAAGCAACCTTGTTTTCAGTGGCAGTCAGTTCTTCGCTTAACTGCATCATATTCTGATTCGCCTTGAGATCGGGGTAGGCTTCCATAACCACATTGAACCGGGTGAGTGCGCCGGTCAGGGCCCCCTCCTGTCCAGCCAGTTCCTTGATTGCAGCGGCATTGCCCGGGTCTGCCGCCGCGGCGGCTAATCCGGTAGCTGCGGCATTACGGGCAGAGATAACAGCTTCCAGCGTTTCTCGTTCATGGGTGATATAGCCCTTCGCGGTCTCCACCAGGTTGGGAATGAGGTCATAGCGTCTTTTCAGTTGCACCTCGATTTGTGCGAAGGCATTTTGATAACGATTCTTCAAGCTGACCAGTTTGTTATAGATGCCAACTAAATATAAGAACAGCACAGCAATAATGACCAGAACCACAATGGTAGAAATTTCCATAATTCTGACTCCTTGAGTAATGAATTAAATTAACCCGTGCTGTACCGGGATCAACCTGGTGTCGAACTCAGGTGCTGGTACAAGGGTCAGGGCATAATACCGGGAACCGACTGTCCTATTATTCCACTTATAAATCGGGATGTCCCTAACGGATTATATTTGTTAAGCTGCCTGTCGTTGGTTCCTGAGGTATAACAAACACAACAAAAGAACAATAATTATGAGCACTGGCCTACTCGCAATTCTTTCCATGTTGCCCATTATTTCTGTGGCGATTTTTCTGGTTCTACTGCGCTGGCCGGCAAGCCGTGCCATGCCTATCGCCTATGTGGTGGCAGCCTTACTCGCCATTGCGGTGTGGGGAGTATCCATCAGCAAGGTACTGGCCGCCAGCATCAATGGCCTGATCGTCGCGTTCTCGCTCATCTACATTATTTTTGGCGCTATACTTCTGCTCAACACTTTGATCCAAAGCGGGGCTATCCACGCAATACGCCAGGGTTTTTCCGATATCACGCCGGACCGTAGAATTCAGGTCATAATCATCGCCTGGCTCTTTGGCTCGTTTATAGAGGGCTCTGCCGGGTTTGGCACGCCGGCAGCAGTTGCCGTGCCCCTGATGGTGGGCCTGGGCTTTCCGGCCATGGCGGCGGTGGTGGCCGGGATGATTATCCAGAGCACGCCAGTTTCCTTTGGTGCCATGGGCACACCGATACTGGTAGGCGTGAATACCGGCCTGTCTGCTGATCCCGAGATGTTGGCCTATGCCGCAGGGCTGGGCTTTAACGAATGGGAGCAGTTTCTGGCTTTCATCGCGGGCAAAGTTGCGTTGATACATGCCCTGGCCGGCACGTTCATACCGCTAATCGTCGTCTCCGCGATGACGCGCTTCTTTGGTAAAAACAGATCTCTTTCTGAGGGCCTGCAGGTATGGAAATTTGCGATTTTTGCCGCCTTGGCCATGACTATCCCGTATTACTGGGTGGCCACTAATTTCGGCCCTGAATTCCCTTCCATGTTCGGTGGGCTTATTGGCCTGGTAATTGTAGTGATCGCTGCGAAATTGGGCTTCCTGATGCCAGATCCAGCTGCCCCCTGGGATTTTGACAAGAAAGAAAACTGGGACCCTGAGTGGTCCAGCCACTTGCCAGGCCAAACCCAACAGCAAAGCACTGATGCACCCACAATGAATCTGTTTCTTGCCTGGTCGCCTTACCTGTTCATTGCCGGTTTGTTGGTGATTACGCGATACAGGGCATGGGATCTGGAATCTCTCCTGCGCCATTCCAATCCCTTCATTACTTGGAGCTGGCCGGAAATACTTGGTAGTGATATCTCGGCCTCATTTCAACCACTTTGGTCTCCTGGCACCATATTCATTATTGTTTCCCTGATAACCATCCTGCTCCATCGCATGCGCTTTGCCCAGTATAAGGTGGCGCTGGGCAGTTCATTGAAGACACTGATTCCAGCGTCAACCGCGCTGGTGTTTACCGTGCCCATGGTGCAGGTATTTATTAATACTAGCGGCGGGACCGCAGGATTTGAGCAGATGCCCATTGCCCTGGCAGAAGGAGTTGCCAATCTGACCGCCTCGGCGTGGCCCTTCTTTTCCACCTTCGTCGGTGGTCTGGGTGCCTTCGTGGCCGGCAGTAATACGGTCAGCAATATGATGTTTTCATTGTTTCAGTTTGGTGTGGGCGAGCGCATTCTGGTGGATCCAACCTGGATCGTGGCACTACAGGCTGTGGGCGGCGCATCGGGCAATATAATCTGCGTGCACAACGTGGTCGCGGCCAGTGCTGTGGTGGGATTGATCGGCAAGGAAGGCGTGGTCATCCGCAAAACCTTTCTACCGTTTCTTTACTATGCCGGGATTTCCGGTGCCATTGGCTATGGCATCGTCAATCTGAGTAGTGGCATATTCAATGCCGGCTTTATCGTTGCGGGACTCATAGTCGCCAGCATCATCTATCTGATTGCGACCAGAGATCGCAACTTAACCATACCCTGACAGAGCCTGCCATCCGCATTATAATTCCTGTCAAAATCGGGCAGGACAAGCAGTTCATCATGTCACAATCCCCATCCTCAGAAAGCAGACCAGGTGGCCGGTCGCTCATTATCGCCACGGCCGGTCATGTAGACCACGGCAAGTCCTCGCTGGTGCAACATATAACCGGGGTAGACACTGACACGCTGGCCGAGGAGAAGGCGCGTGGACTGAGCATTAATCTGGGATTTGCCTACCACCATTTTGCCACCACTGACAATGGCACGACCGTAAGCAACACAATCGGTTTTGTCGATGTGCCAGGTCACACAGATTTTATTAATAATATGCTGGCTGGCGTAAGCACGGTCGATGCGGCGATGCTGGTGGTAGCAGCTGACGATGGTATTATGCCGCAAACCAGAGAGCATCTGGCAATCCTTGATCTACTGGGAATCGACCAGGGTGTGGTTGTGCTAACGAAGATCGACCGCTGTGATGATGAACAGCTCTCACGCGTTGCCAGCAATACGCAGGATCTGTTGCGCGAGACCAGACTGCATGACTCTCCCGTTTTTAAAGTGTCGAATGCTAACCAACAGGGTATTGCCGAGTTGGTAGAACACCTGGAATCCATGTTGCTTGCAGCGGAGGGAGAATCCAACGACCCGGAAGACAGTTACTTCCGTTATCTGGTGGATCGCAGTTTCACGGTAAAAGGCATTGGCACAGTTGTCACCGGCAGTGTGCGCTCGGGAACTGCTCAAGTCGGTGATAGTTTATTGCATTCACCCGGCAATGAACTGACCAAGATCAAAGGGCTTAAACTGGACAAAGAGAATCAGGAAAGTATCAGCGGGGGCCAACGTGCGGCAGCGAATATCAGTCTGAGCCAGCAAGCAGTTGCCCGAGGTGACTGGTTAACCGATCCCGCTCTGAATCAGAGTGTATTGCGCCTCGATGTGAAGTTACGGCTGCTCGAAAACGATCCAAAACTTCTGCGCAGCAATATCCAGTATCACCTGTACCTCAACGCATCACATCATGTGATCAATATCCGTCGCCTCGGCGGAGCAGACAGCAACTGGTTCCAGATAAAATCGAACGAGTTGATGGTTGCTCATTATGGCGATCGCTTCATTTTGCGCGACCCTGCCTCACAACGTACGATCGGCGGCGGCAGGGTAGTTGATATCTTCGTTCCCAGGCGTGGTCGCGATAGCGTGGAACGTCTCGCAGTGTTGGCCGCTCTGGACCAGCCTCTCGATCAGGCCTTGCATGAATTAATAACACTGCAGGCGGGCGGCGTAGATTTAGCACAGTTTTCAGTAGCGAGAAACTGTACCGAACATAAGATCGACCAGACGCTGGAGACCTTACGAGCCGAAGGCGTGGTGTTTGCACTGCTTAAAATCGACAAACAAAAGCTGCCCTTCTTGTTACATGACAGGTTTTATCAGCTCCATAGCGGGCAAATGATAGACAGCGTGAGGCAGTACCATAGTGCCCACCGCAATCAGCAGGGAATAAGTGAGCCTGCTTTATCCCGCGCAGTGAAATTTGCCGGATCGCACATCCTGTTTCACGCGATACTGCAAAAATTAATTGAGCAGGGAGAAATCCACAGAACCGGGACTCTACTCCATCTGCCAGATCACCAAACCCGGCTTAGCACCGAGGAACAGGCATTTCTCGACAAAATCAGACCCATTCTGTTAAATGCAGATTTCGTCCCTCCCAGAACCAGGGAACTGGAGGAGCTGACTGGCATTCCCCTCAGAGCACTGGAAAATATACTCAAACAAACCAGACTGGCGGGAAACCTGATCCAGGTCGCGCCCAATCGCCACTACCTGCCGGAGACAATCATGAAGCTTGCTGACTTCACGGAAAAACTGGCACAGGAATGCACTTCGGATGAGGGATTCTCTGTTATTCAATTCCGCGACGCCTCTGAAATTGGTAGAAATCTCTGTATAGAAATTCTCGAATATTTCGATAAAATTGGATTTACTCGTCGCGATGGGAATAGCCGCTTTCTTCGCACTGAGAAAGAAAATATTTTTGGCAACTGATATGGCAACTGATATGGCAACTGATATGGCAACTGATATGGCAACTGATATGGCAACTGATATGACATCTAATCTGCAACCAGGGCAGCAGCCGGATATGGCTAAACGGGGTAAGTAGAAGCACATGGGATTAGAAATAAAGCGTACAGATTTTACTGAGGAGGATTTCAACACGTTCGGAATTCGCCTTAGAGACAATCTGCTTGCATTGAAGCAGGTGCTGACCAGACCTGGATTTGGTGAAGGTGAACTTTCTTTCGGCGCGGAGTTGGAACTGTATATAGTCGATAGTGAGGGACGACCCGTTCATCGAAATCAGGAAATACTGCAAAAACTGAATGATCCCCTGCTCACCCTTGAGCTGAATCGGTACAACCTCGAATACAACTTCAGTCCGGCTCTGCTGAGAGACAACTGCTTCTCCAAAACCCAGGTCGAAGCACTGGCTGCGATAGATAAAATCAATCAGGCGGCCCATGAATGGGAGGGAAGGGTTACCCCTGTCGGCATATTACCCACACTGCAGCAATCCGATGTTGGTTACCACGCGATGACCAAATTGCCCCGATTCGAAGCCATTACCAACGCACTCATGCTGATTCGGGGAGGTCCGTTTACTATCGCCATCGAGGGAGAGGAGACGCTGCAACTGGCGATGGAAGATGTGACGCTGGAAGGTGCCAACACCTCGTTTCAAATTCACCTGCGTGTTCCGAGCGAAGAATTTGCCGACTTCTATAATGCGGTTCAGTTAGTTACGCCCTTGGTAGTAGCTTTTGCCGGAAACTCACCGACGCTGTTTGGTCATAAACTGTGGCAGGAGACCCGAATTCCCTTATTCAAACAATCGATTGACAGCAGGCCCAACGATTCACTGCATCCGATTCCAGCCCGAGTCAATTTTGGCAACAACTGGATAAGAGAGGGCGCATTTGAATTGTTTGCTGAAGCGGCTTATCTCTACCGTCCCATTTTGCCCATCTGTGACGAGGAGGACCCGTTAGAAATAATCGCAGCCGGTGGTACACCAAATCTGCGTGAACTGCAGTTACACCAGGGCACGGTCTGGTTGTGGAACAGACCCGTCTATGATCCGGTGGACGGAGGACATTTGCGCATAGAGATGCGCGCCCTCCCCGCCGGACCAAGCATTGTAGACATGCTTGCCAACGCCGCCCTGGCAATTGGCCTGGCCAAGCTACTGCACTCTCAGATCAAGCAATTGCTGCCTGCGATTCCGTTTGCCTACTGTACAGCCAATTTTTTTCGCGCGGCACAAAAGGGAATGGATGCTGAACTGTTCTGGCCATCTTTGAATCAGAACGAACCAGAATATTTTGCAGTGCCGGACATACTGAAAAAATTGGTGCCGCAAATACCAGAGCAGTTACTCGCTATGGGTTTTAATGAGGAAGACATCCGGCCGCTTCTGACCGTGATTGATGAGCGACTGGCCACGCGTCAGACCGGTTCACGCTGGCAACTGAATAAACTTGCCGAATGCTGCAAGAATCTTCACAAGCAGGAAGCCCTGGTCGCCATGCTGCAGGAATATCAGAAAAACAGCGATAGCAATATTCCCGTTTCACGGTGGAAGTGATGGAGCATCCAGCAGCATCTTCACGGGTGCTTTTTCACTACTGGAAAAATCCTGCAATCGATGAGATCGGTGCAACAGCTGATGAATTCCTGAAATTACTATCCGGTCCGACCCACATTCACCTGACCGGGCAGGATGAGTCCCGTTGCCGGGTAGTCGTCACCCTCCAGCATGGCAATGAACCTTCTGGCTTCTGGGCGATTCATAAGGTTCTGCAAGACAATACTGTTCCCATCGTTGATATCCACTTCTTCATTCCATCGGTAAAAGCTGCCAGGGCAGGTCCTGGTTTCTTCTATCGCATGTTGCCGAACGAAAAAGATCAAAATCGCTGTTTCAAAATTCCCTTCGGCGACTCAGAACAGGATCACATCGCCAGGGAGATAATGGATAAACTGGCCATTCTGCAACCGGAGTCCGTGATTGATGTGCACAATACCTCAGGGATCAGCCCGTCATTTGGGATTACTACAACCATGGATGAAGGGCATGTTGCCCTGGTCTCACTGTTTACTCATCGCCTGGTCGTTACCCACCTGGAACTGGGCTCACTAATGGATTTTGCTGAGGCAAGGATGCCCACGGTAACTATTGAATGTGGTGGCGGGCAAGATGGTGAATCCAATTTAATGGCCGCTGAAGGCTTGATAAAATACCTCAGCTACGACGATGTTCTCTCAGTTGAGCACACCGATCTCACTTTGGAATTTTTCCATAACCCACTGCGGCTGGAGCTGCGCAAGGGCAAGGATATCGCCTATGCAGAACAACCGGTTGCGGGGTACGAGCTCACTCTTCTGCCGGCGATTGAGCATTTTAATTTTGGCTATATTACTCCGGATACGCTGCTCGGTTTTGTAGCGGGAAAACTTGAAGATGTGTTAACGGCGAAGGACACTAAAGGCAATGAAAAATTAACCCGGTACTTTAAGCTTATTGATGGTGAATTACGCCCGCGACGGAAACAGGAACTGTTCATGGTAACAACCAATCCAGAGATTGCGCTCAAGGATTGCCTTTTTTACCTGGTGGAATCGGACAATGTCGACTTGCTCAGGGATACAGATAGCCAACCTTAGCAAAAGAATGCGCAACAATAGCAAGTTGTGGCGGTTTGGAGAAGCCTCGTAAAAGCATTAAAAAAATACTAGAGATAAAGGACTACACCTTTTATACTGCCGCTAATTTTTGCGGGGATAACTCTATGGCAAATCCGATAAGCGCAATGTTTGGTCGTTCACCTATTCGGCCAATTCAGGGACACATGGCCAAGGCGCAGAAATGCGTAATCCTGTTAGGCGATTTTCTCGAAGCCAGCTTTGCCAACGATTGGATAAAAGCGGAATCCTTGCAGCAGGCGATAAGAGCATCGGAAAACGATGCCGATGACCTGAAGAGTAATGTCCGTAACAATCTTCCAAAGAACCTGTTTCTCCCCGTACCACGCAGCGATTTGCTTGTACTTCTCTCGACCCAGGATCGCCTGGCAAATCGGGCCAAGGACATTGCCGGACTGATGCTGGGCAGGAAGATGAAAATCCCGGAGAGTCTTGTAGCACCGGTGAGGGAATATTATAGGGAGAGTCTGGCTGCCTCTGAACAAGCACTGAAAGTGATTCAGGAGCTTGATGAGTTACTGGAGACAGGATTCCGTGGTAAAGAGGTGGAACTGGTTGAGGGCCTCATCCTGGAACTGGATGAACTCGAGCACCGCAGCGACGTAAGTCAAATTGAACTACGGGCAAAATTGTTCGAACTGGAGGAATCGCTACCTCCGGTGCATGTCATGTTTCTTTATCGAATAATCGATCTGATTGGTGATCTGGCTGACATTTCACAGAAAATCGGCAGTCGGTTATTACTCTTGATTGCCCAGTAAATTGAAAAATGGTTGAAAACAACTAGGGAGCCTCTGAACAAGTATATGACCACTCTGGCCTACAGCCAATGTCGCTATCAAGGCGCACCGGCGCAGGAATGTGTCGACCTTTCAA
>PBTO01000051.1 GCA_002726595.1 Gammaproteobacteria bacterium
TAGCGCCCCAATACCACATAAGGGAAGTTGCGGTTTTTAATCGGCCCCTGTCTCGCTTCAAATCCGCCAACTGGCAATCCCTTCACTTTAAACTCGGCAATTCGATTCGCACCAAACCAGGCACTACCGCCTGCGATTACTCCACCTCCTACTGCACCCAACATAAGGCTGCTCCCTGCCAGGCCAAGGTCGATGGCTGCGCCGGCTGCAGCGCCCGCCATGCTTGCCGCCACCGTCAGTTGTTTGCGATTCAATCCCCACACAATCCACTTTTCTGTATTGAACAAATCCTCATCCAGCGGCAGATCATACAATTCACTTTTGAGATTGTGATAGCGGTAGATCTTTTTCAGTGAATCGTGAGCGCTGCTCTCGATCATTTTCATGTCGGTGAAGAACTGGGATTCAAGTGCTGTCTGTAGTGCTTGTGCCTGATTTTTGTCTAGCACTTTCTGGGACACCTGGTACGTACACAGTGTAGTAAGCAGTTCAACTAACAATTGCACTGATTCATTGCGCTGTTCAGTTCTAACTTTCTGATATGCATCGATCAGCTTGGTGATAGCAGTGTGCCATTCCTGTTTGATAATAGAGAAAGCTTCAAGCACGGAATGTTGTTTATCGATATCTACCTGCATGGCATTAAACACCCGGACTACTTTGAAGTACTGGCCGAGTGCCTGCTGCCATGATTGGATGTGATCCTGATTTTCAATAGGATTGATGAGTGCCATACTGGCCTGACCGGTCCAACGCAGAATTTCCATTTCAGCCTCATACTCCGGTCCGTATGGGCGCGATCCATCCACAACATATAGGATGGCGGCGCCATCGATGATAGGAGTCAGTAACTCAACTTCATCCGGGAATTGCTGTTTGCAATCCTTATTGCTTACGAATTGTTGCACTGCTTGCTGCCGCTTCTCCGCCGTAGTGGCATGTTCCTGTAACCAGTTCAGCACTCGAGTAGGTCGTTGGAATCCCGGTGTATCCACCAGCATGTAATGACTATCGCCAACCCGTACGTCGAGATGCTGGTTTTCACGAGTAGTGCCGCTTTCGGCGGAGATTGCCACACTATCGTCCCGTGCCAGGGTAGCGACGATAGACGATTTGCCCTTGTTTGGATGTCCGACGACGGCGAAGATGGGAGTCATGGAGAGTCTTCCAGTTGTAATAGCTGCCACCCGTCGAGTGTGCTGCAGAAGCGACGCCATTCCTGCAAGTGAATATCTTTTATAGGCTTGACACCGGTCTCGCCCCAATCCAATGGCAGAATAAATTTCTGCGAGGGGTCTGTTAATGAAGTCAGGTAATCTCTCAGCTCACCAAGAGGAGGTTCCCAGCTCTTAACCAACACTAACGTAGTTGCGCTCTGAAAACTCTCTTCAATTCCCGCTGGTAGGGGTAGGGGCTCGATAGGAAGAATATGACTCGGCGAACCCAGGACCTTAGCGAGATGTTGATGGCAAAAATCCGGCGAGTTTGCCCAATCCAATAAGATATAGGGGCTTGTTACTGAGTAGACCACGGGTGCCAGGACCGGGTCAGGGTCGAGGCTGTGGCCTGGTTTGGCGGGTTCAGTGCCTAATTCGGTTGCACGCTGCTTAACCCTCAACGCCTGTAGATAACGATGTCTGGAAATAAACAGCATGACGGTTCTTGGCAAGAGATTGTAGGTGCACTGCGCAGCAAGAATGTATTTCCACCACAGACCCAGTAATGGCGCGTCAGTAGCTTGAGCGCCTGAACGGAAATCCTGGGTTTGCAACAACAAATCGAGACTCGGCTGCGCATCGGACCAGAACGACCAGGGAAGGGCGAGGACATTGAGCGCTGGTAGTAAATCCGGCGCTTCCAGCAGAGTGCTGCGCCAGACAAAACTGATATCGCTACCGATTAATAGCAGCAGATAGACCAGCAATCCACCGGCGGCAAAACTAAGCGTCAATAGTTGGGTTTGATAGAAGAGCCAGGTTTTCCTGTTTCCCGAAATCTCAAGCTTGACGATCTCGGCTGACAGACGCTGCGGCAACAGAGGCAATTCCAGAATCCAGCCCGCAAGTCCCTTACGACCTCCCAGGACAATAAAGGCGAGACTAAGAATCAATCCCACTACAGGAAGAAAGGCAAACAACATCAACAAGAAGAGTAGATTTACGCGCCCCTGTGCATCGCCAACGAGAATACCGTAGCCAACCAGAAAGCCAACGATAAAGCCGACAAAACCAAGACTGAAACTTATTTGACTAAGTATTCGATGTGAGTTCGTGATATTCAAAAGACCAAACTGCTTAATATGGCAGAACAATCATTATAGGCAAATTTACATTAAAAAGGTCACATCTGCTATGTCCAGTAATGCCTTAAACTCAAAAAAGTAGTCACTGACAATTGTACTGGCAAGGATACTGACCGACCTGGCTTATCAGAGCTACAGGGATGGATACGCGTAGGGTCACCTTATGGCGAAGATTCGCCCATGCAAAAGCTCATGCTCCAGATGATGGGGGCATTCGCCGAATTTGAATGATCGCTGATCAGGGAACCCCAACGTGAGGGAATCAAAGCAGACGTTCAGTACCTCATCGCAATCCAACTCTTCAATTTCCGCTTCGGCCACAACCGGTCATTCACTGTGGATCGGGTGGTGCCAATCGCTTGAGTTCTTCAAACCAATTCTCAACAATCACAAAATCCAGACGGCTGAGATCCGCATCCGAGTTCTGTTGACCCACTTCTCTCAGAATGAGAAACCGCTGCCCATCGTTTGCAATATCGTAGCTGGGAGATGCTGCTATACTATGATGTACGCTCTGGGCTATGATTCCAGCTGGTTCTGTGGCGAAAGGTGAGGTACTCACTACGCGAGCAACCATCAGGTCACTGTCCTCTTCCGAGATATAAAATATCTCACTGCCGTCAGGTGATCATTGAGGTTGACGACCGCTGCTGGACACCAGACGACGCCCGCTGTCACCGTCTGCTTCAAAGGGTACGACAGAGATGCCGATATTTCCCCCACCTTCTCTATATGCAAGTGCTAGCCATTGTTCGTCAGGTGGAACAGATGCCTCGTAAATATCCGCTGCAGGTACCCTCGTGCTGAAAATTTGCTCGCCGCTGAGGGTAACAGAGCTCACTTCGTTGTTTACGATCCCACGACCATTAATGTAGATTAATTCCTGATTATTCGATGTTGTAAACATCGGAATTACCTAGTTCGGTGATATAAAGATGCTCCTGGGCTCCTCCGTTCCATCCAGCCTGACTTGCCACATACCCCGAGTATTAGAATCAGGCCGGGCCCGCATAAAATACAGGTACTCTCCATTTTCTGACCAAGCGGAGGAAACCACATCGCTCATAAAAGTTAATCGTGATTCAACCTGGGTTTCCATATCCCAGACCCACAAGTCCGAATTAAACTGAGCACCTTTGACTAGGGCCAGATACCGCTCATCAGGCGAAATTCTGGGATTACCGTATAGGGCTGGCTCCATAGGTAAGGAAACTTCCTGCCCATTTCTGTCAACCCAGGNGGGTATGCGCAGGGCAGGGTTCTGCTGTACAGTTCTGGGCAGATAGACCAGTGTTCCGGAATCGGAGACTGCAAATATGCTACGCGCATAATTACCTGCAGCCCACACATTCGGCACCACCAAAACAGGATCACCACTGACCGACTGTGAACCTTGGTCAAACGGTACTGCCCATAGACCACGCTGCCGTGTGAACACCAAGTGTCCGGTTGGCAGAAGCCTGGCATCGAATGCATTTTCAATCAAAACCTTGCGAACCCCTGACTCAAGATCAAATAGTTCGATATGATTTTCGAATGCGAATACACTACCGCTGTAGACTGTGTAGATGATCAAGGAGGTTCCAGCCACTGGCTTTGGCCAGCGCAACGACCGACCGTCCCCTTCAATTAGCATGTCGGTTGAGTTGTTGGCTATCGAAAGTGTGCGTATACTTTGATCCGGCGCGACATAGACAACAGTGTCATCATCCAACCAACTGTAGCCACCCATAAAGTCAACCGACTGGTAGCCGACTCGTGTCAGATTTCTAACTGCTCCTCCTCCCACTGGAATGACCGCAAGTCCCTCAGGATCTTTGAGAAACAGCGTCAGTTCTCCATTGGGCGAAATTACCGGTGTAGTTAGGAAAACTTTTTTTTTCATCAGTTTCGAACAGAATTCGAGAATCAAGTTCGCCGAGATGGCGGTAACTGAGAACCTGGTTTTCATTCTAGCTCGAGACTATTACGGCCCTGCCATCGGGTGTGATATCGATGCCGGTGTTGAGACTGGAGTAAAACTCGGAACTGCTTAGCCCCATATTCAGATTTGTCCGGGTGACTTCGACAGTGGATAAGGTGGGCTCCCCGTCTACCGGCGACAAACTTGTTGGTTCGCCGGTCAGAAACCGATCGCTTATCTGGAATCCCGCAACTAGCAGCACCAGGCCAAAGGTGGCATAGATGAGCTTTCTGTCACTGGGGGTAGTCGTTGCTGATTGGGACGGAGGGGCGGAATCCGCCCTGACACCCTGCGGGGTAATTTCGTAAGCCCAGCCTAGTAGCAGAGCAAGCGGGAAGCCCAATAGGAGAAGCACTGTTACAAACGATACAGTCCATTCTGGCATCTGTAGTGCTGGCAGGACTTCACCACTAATCTGAATCAATACCCACGCTACCACAGCGTAAGCCACAGCTACGCGGAAGACCTTACGTCTTTTTAATTCCTGAAACAGATTGCCCATGGAGTGTATCCCAGTAATTCTTATTAGTTACCTGGAATTAGCCTCTGTATTTGAGCAAAGAATCTAGCAAAAGTATTGATATAGCTCAGTTAGTAGCCATTTTTTTGAAAAAGAAGACTATACTCGCGTTGTGAGTGGTACCAAAACAGGTGGCAACCGATGAGCAGTGAATCCCCGCAGTCAATCAATTGAGAAGGCGACCATAGAGGATCTTCTGGTGCTAACCGAGCCGTTCACCACCAAGATGCCGATCTATCGACGTATGGAAGAGAATGCCCGATTAATGGATTTTTGGTGCGTCGAGTTCGTGAAAGAGTTAATCTATGGCGAGGCACGCCGACATCCGCTGCCACACTAATCGCCCCATCGAGGAGGTTGAAAATGCACACTGATAAAAGAATTCGTCTCGGATTGCTAGCCTGCACTAGCCTGCTGTTAGCGCCACTTGCAATAGCACAGGACGGGGACATTCCCCGCACGCCCAGCGGTCATCCGGATTTGTCAGGCACCTATGATGTGTCGACGCTGACGCCAATGCAGCGCCCGGAACAATTTGGCGACAAGCGCGTTCTGACCAACGATGAGGCGGCGGTAATCGCTGCCGAACGACTGCAGTTCCACCTCGATGACGATCAGGTCAGCGACCCGAATCGGACTGCCCCACCCCAGGGTGGCGATGGTTCCACCGGTGCTTATGGTAACGTCGGCGGCTACAACGCCTTCTTTATCGATGACGGCACCGATGCCTTTCAGATCGATGGCCAGTGGCGCACATCGATCCTGATCGATCCGCCCAATGGCCGATATCCGCCTGCTACCGATGAACGGCGTGCTGCACTGCGTGCCAGGTTCAGTGAGGGCGAGACAAGCATCCGTCGCGAGGGTGGCCAGAATGATGGCACCGCCTATTGGCTGAACGCCGGGGTGGATGCGGCGGGGCCCTACGACAATATGGAGCAACGAGGCTTAGCCGAACGCTGTTTAATCGGTTTTAGTTCGACCGCGGGACCACCCATGTTGCCGGCGCTGTACAACAACCACAAACGCATCGTGCAGAGTGAGGACACAGTACTGATTCATGTCGAAATGGTGCACGAGGCGCGCATCGTCAGGATGAATGCAGAGCATGATCCCGACAATATCCGCAAATGGTTGGGCGATTCTATCGGCTGGTGGGAGGGCGATACACTGGTAGTCGAGACTACCAACTTCCGTGACATACCAGCATTCTCGCAAGGTTCCAGAGACATGAAAGTGACTGAGCGCTTTCGTATGGAGAGTGCAGACAAACTGATCTACGGTTTTACCATAGAAGATCCGACAACATGGACGGCTCCGTTCACCGGCGAGTATGCCTGGCCTAGAAGCCCTAATAAGGTCTTCGAATATGCCTGCCATGAGGCGAATTATGCTCTGGAAGGTATTATGAAAGGCGCACGCTTGCTTGAGGCAGAATTTCGTGGCGAAGATACGGGCGGCGTAGCCAATCCGACTCGCTAAACCCTGTGTAGCAACAGTTCATATTTACATAGCAGGAGAATAAAACGTTCAAGCTAATCATTTTTAAAATCGTGAGGAAAGAGGAAAGGTGCCGGAGGAATTGAAATTTAATCCCTCCGGCACTTTAAATTAACCCAACATAATGGGGCGAATCTAACGGGAGATTAATCTCAATGAGAGTCTTAGCTGGCATCGGTCACCCGATAGTCAATATTATTGTCTTTGAGTTTTGTACACAGATCACCTGCAATGGACCTTTCAACCCCCTCTATGGTGTAAGTAAGGTCTGTGGCGTACGAACATTTAATCATTGCTTCGGCAACACCGATTTCCGAAAAACCATAATCGCTGAATCCAATTTGACCTAATTGGCTACGCCAAACATACTGTAGGACTGGCAAATACTTCTCTCTCTCTTCTCTCAACCATATGATCAGATTCTCAAACTTGGCTAAATGTGATGGGCCAATATCCACGATCACGATGTCTATCGTTTGATCTATACTACTATGATTATGATCCTCACCGCGATCATCAGCGTTCGCACCCCACAATGTTGTTTTGGGGCACGTGAAATCATCGTGGATGCCTGCTTGC
Source organism: Gammaproteobacteria bacterium (assembly GCA_002726595.1). Taxonomy (GTDB): domain Bacteria; phylum Pseudomonadota; class Gammaproteobacteria; order Pseudomonadales; family Pseudohongiellaceae; genus UBA9145. The sequence continues at coordinate 6,865 of PBTO01000051.1, forward strand.
TCCAGACCTAGATTTAGTCTCCTTATCGGATTCTCTAGTCGTGCGATGTGTCTGAGTTCAATAAAGTGCAACTCTGCCAGCTCTTTACCTCCATACTCACGATCTGAGAAAAGGGATTTCAGCCGTGATGTTTCGGGCAATTTTAACAATATAAAGAGAAACACAATCCCGAATAAAAACACAACAATAAAGGGTACAGGGTTGGAAAGAAAAAGCATAATACCTACCGATACAATCATTGCTAAAAAGAAAAACATGAATATAAGTCCGGCTGTCATATTTGTCGATGCAATCTTGTAGTAAATTCTGCTGTACTCGTCACTTTTAAATAGGCCTTCCTTGGCCTTTAGCATGCCCAAAAATAGGCTCCTTTTAGTATCTTTACTTTCCATCGGGTTCAGCTCAGCCACCTTTAAGCGGTATTCACTTTCTATTGCACTTAGCTTCCTCCTTAGTTTCTTCAACTTCTTCACCTCTTTGTCTCTCTCTTTCTTCACACCTATTGCGCCAACAATCCCGTCGATTTTTGTATCTTGGGCCTCCACCTTTCTCAGCAGCTCTATATCAATATCGTTCGAACTGTAACTAATCTTGTGTTTACCTCCACAATATTCACAAACAGCAATCCCATCACGCGCACTAACTGTCGCGCCACAACTCTTACATTCAAATCTGATAGCTTCCATTGGTTACACTTGTGAAATTCTGTTTGCCGGCTGGATTGAGTTTGTCACCACCAATCTGAAAGTGGTACAAATCTGCCGATTTTAAAAATACCGTTTTATTCTAATTGAAAAAGTTGATAAGCATTGATTTTTTTCCACTGACTCCATCGTCATGCACACACGGGAGAAAAGGAATGCTTTCCACGGACCTCGGATCGGAGTAAGTTGATTATTGTCTGTTATTCAGCTACCCAACGGTGGTGATTACCATACCATTTTTCAAGCTGGCAGATATTAGCAATTTCCATACCGTTCCGATTCGCGATAATACACACTGAAAATACTATTCAATTAGCTTTTTGGATTCAGCATGTTTAGGACGCCAGCAAGTAAATTGGAAGAGTGTGTTGCGTTGACCAGTTGAGGTCGCAGCCACAACCGGACCTTCACTGTGGATCAGGTGGTGCTAGCCGCTTGAGTTCTTCAAACC
>PBTO01000052.1 GCA_002726595.1 Gammaproteobacteria bacterium
CAGGACCTGGCAATACGCAGCAGGGTGTATTGACTGATGAGTTCACATTTGTGACTGATCTTGCGCCCACTATTCTCAGCCTGGTTGGTATCAATGATCACGAAGGTAGCTGGAATGGTGAGACGGTTGAACCCATAGTCGGTTCAAAATTCGCTGATTATCTGGCGGGAACTACAGACCAGATCCATTCCCCCTCCGAACCCATTGGCTACGAGCTAGGGGGTAGTAGTGTACTATTTAAAGGCGATTACAAAATCGTGATCAATCGATTCGAACAGAACGAGACCGAGTGGCATTTGTTCAATATTAAGGAAGATCCAGGCGAGACGACCGACCTTATTAGTGAAATGCCTGAACTGTTCGCAGAAATGCTGTCAGATTATGAGCTCTGGGAAGAGGCTAACAATGTGTTGCCAATGCCTGAGGGTTACAATCGTGGGCGCGCCATTTTCAGAGGTGGATTCAATTAGTGATTCGGAATTAAATTGAAACTACTAACAACAATAATTCTACTCTGCTTTTCCGTTGCAGCTATTGCGCAAGAAAATAGGAGTGAAGCGCGCATTCTGTCTGTCTATCACGGACTCGATCCCATACCACCACGAGCCACTGCTTTATGTGGAATGCAGCCTGTTGGCGGTCAGGATGGAATGCCCGTTACCTTTTCGGTTCAGATAAATAGCGAAACAGTTTTTCCAACTGCCTTTGCGGTTGAAACCAGCTCTGGAGAGTTTGTCACTCCAGTGTGTGCAACGCTTCGACCTGCTATGGAGTTGCTCGAACAGCGCACAGTCCTTCTCATTGGACCTTTTAGTCCTGAGGATTCACTGCCGCTCAGTGTTGAAATTGTGGAACAACTCGAAGATATCGAAGGAAATTCACTTCTCGGCTTGAGAGGTGAGAAGGTGACACCCCTTGCAGCCGGGCCCAGTCTCGTATTTGCCGAGCGCTTTGGACCCAGCGCGTCAGGGCTCGAAGGGGAATGCCCCGAAGAAACCGCACAAGCCGTCTTGTTAACATGGGAAGGCGGGGTTACCGGACCTCAGGGCGCTGATCTTGCCGAGGCCCAGCGAACAGCTATGTCGGTCCTTCTTGAAAACGGTGACCGCGTGCACCCACTTATCCTCGGTGATGATGATCCAGATAATCATGTCATCGCATGCCTAGCCGAAACCAGCCCAGCGGTTTCAGTAAGCGTAATAGCAGGATTTTTTCATGATCCGGGTGATGACGCCAATCCCGCGACTAGTGTAGATGTGATTTAATTCTTTACACTTCTCTAAATAAGAAATCCTACAATTAAAATGGAGATCCCATGCATCCTCGCCGCTACTTGTCGATTCTGATTACACTGGTTTTGCAGTGTTCCCCCTTTATTAACGCTCACGCACAAACCACCCTGTCACCCACGGATCATTGCCGGGATTTTTCGGCGGATGCGATTGTCACTTTCGCCGATGCAGAACTGGCCGAAGTTGTTAATAACGCGTTGGGATTGGACGTGCAGGCGCCGCTGCGATGCCAACAAGCTGCTGAGCTAGAGCGACTTGCTGTTACCGCTACAAGCGAACGCGTTGTGTTTGGCGGCACCTTAAGGCCAGCAAGATCACCGTCCGAACAAGCTTTCGAGAGCCTGGATGGCATTCAGAATCTCACCGGCTTAACCGTGCTGACAATGTTCGACCGGCTCATTACCGACATCAGTCCGCTTCGCCAACTGACGAATCTCACCGATTTGGTCCTGCACACTAACTGGATCAGTGACATCGAACCTTTAAGTGAGCTGGTCAATCTCGAACGGCTCATTATCAGTGAAAATCCAATCTCTGATATTGGTCCATTGGCAGGGCTCACAAAACTTCGCCAATTGCACGTGCATGGCCTCTATCCAAATCAACTGAATTATTGGCTAGCTATGGATGATGGGCGCGACCCCGACGTAGTGTTTAATGGCATCAGCGACATCAGCCCGCTTGCCGGGCTCACGGAATTGCGCTTGCTACGGATTCATCTCAATGCCATTTCCGATATCAGCCCCCTAGCCAATCTCACTAACCTCATTCATTTACGACTATATGATAATCAAATTGAAGACATCAGCGCGCTTGCTGACCTGAATAAACTGGTTTTGTTGTGGGCCCACGGCAACCAGATAGAAGACATCAGTCCCCTGAGTGGCATGAGCGAAATGCAGCAACTCAGTCTGAATGACAATGCGATTTCCAACATTAGCGCCCTTGGGGATATGATCGAAATGGAGCATCTGTTTCTCAGCAACAACACTATTGAAGACATCGCCCCAATGCGACGATTACAGGCATTAGAAGTTCTGCGCCTTGAGAACAACGACATCACTGACGTGAGCGCTCTAGCCGGGCTCAATCAACTTAGAGAACTAAGCCTGGCGCGGAACTGGTCGCTCTCTGACGTGCAACCTTTACTGCTTAACCAAAGCATCGGAGCGGGCGATGAGTTAGACCTGCGCTTCACCGCTGTGCGCTGTTCCGATATCGACGCATTCGCTAATCGGGGAGTTACTCTGTTCAGAGTAACTACGGTAAATGGGTCTGGCTGCCCGGGCCGAAGGCTGGAAGATCCGTAGCTCCTAACAATGATCAACAAAAAAGGAACGGAGAGGTAATTATTCAATCTTTCCGCTTCCTTTTTTCTTCGACAAGGCCGACTATCAACTATTTAGAACATGAAGGTGAAGATGAACAAGCTCCGTAAAATCTTATTATTCACTGTAACAAGTCTCTTATTATCGATTACAACCCGCATCGCTTATGGCCAAGGTCAGTTTGCCGGTGTCGAGCTTTCCATAGTGCCTGTCGCCGGCAATGTTTACATGGTACAGCGCCCAGGTGGCGGGGGTAACATCGGCGTTCAGGTCGGGCCCGAGGGTGTGCTCCTGGTGGATTCCTTGTTCGCACCATTAACAGATAAGTTGGTGGCAGTGGTGAAGCAAGTGACCGATGAAGAAATTCGGTTTTTAATCAACACCCATATTCATATTGATCATGTAGGCGGCAATGAAAATCTGGCGGAGATGGGCGTGCTGATCTTTGCTCATGACAACACGCGCCTGCGCTTTTTCGAGGAAAGAAGTCGCTTCCCCAGAGCCGGAGGCAGTTTCGCCCCCCAACAGCCTGCCGCTGCCAGACCGCTAATAACCTACAACGACACCATGAGCTTCCATCTTAACGGCGAAGAGGTTCGAGCTTTTCTGGCACCTCCGGCCCATACGGATGGGGATAGCTTTGTCTACTTTCCCGAATCCGATGTACTCCATCTTGGTGATGTATACCGCACAACCAGCTACCCTATAATCGACCTGTATAACGGCGGCACCCTCAGAGGCACAATCGCGGCAATGGATCAGGCTATCGATATAGCCGGCCCGGAGACAAAAATTATACCGGGGCATGGCCTCGAAGTGGTTGGTCGAGACGAACTGGTGGAATTCCGTGACATGATCCTCGACATTCAGGGTCAAGTGCTCCGCATGATCCGCGAAGGGAAAAAACTGGATGAGGTGATGGCGGCACAACCGACCGCTGCCTATGATGCCGAATGGACCGATGACCCTGGTTGGGGCCCGGAAGATTTTGTTCCCATCGTCTATTACCAACTCGGTGGCTCCGGACGCCTGGCCGACCGCTAACTAGAGGGGACACTAATAACTTAGTAACTTAGCGAAGTTTGGTGTTTTATCCATTCATCGACTACGCTTCATCAATGCCAAGGAGAGGCCGACTTCATATACCCGGCGGGTGCTATCACGTTATAGGGCGTGGTCTGGAGCGGCGGGATATTTTTGACGATACCGCGGACAAAAGGGATTTTCTTTCTCGCTTTGGGAACAGCCTTCGACGTAACGGCGCTCAATGCTTAGCTTGGGCGATAATGTCCAACCACTATCATTTTCTAATTAGAACAAGTGCTCAACCACTCGGGAGGCTCATGGCCTCGGTGTTGGGAGGATTTGCCGGCAACTATAACCGCCGCCACCGGCGAAGCGGCTATGTTTTCCAGAATCGATTCACTTCAATTTTGTGCAATGAAGATAGCTATCTCCTGGAACTGGTTCGATATATTCATCTCAACCCCGTGCGAGCAAAGATGATCGATGATCTCTCAGAACTGAATGAATATCCCTGGACGGGGCACACTGGAATTATTGGAAAGCGCAGGCAGAAATGGCATTCCGTCGATGAGGTGTTAGTCCATTTTGGAAAGAGTCGACGTCAGGCCCGAAGGAGTTATATCGAATTCATTCAGGCGGGGATGGTGGCTACGAACGGAATGGCTCTGTCAGGGGGTGGCCTGGTGAGAAGCTATGGCGGCTGGGAGTCGATCGTGCGACTCCGCAAGGAGCATATCTCATGTATTGGTGACGAACGGATTCTCGGGGACTCTAGCTTTGTTGAGTACGTATTGAAAGAGGATGAAATAGCCATAGAATCCAAATCGAGACTGATGCAGGATGGATGGAATCTAGGCAAATTGATTGTCTATGTATGCGAGCGCTGCAAGGTGGAACAATCCGATCTTCTCAGGAGATCGCGCGAGGACACTGTATCTGAGGCGAAGGCCCTGATTTGCTACTTGGGGGCAGAGAAGCTGGGATTGAAATCAAGGAAGATTGCAGAACAATTAGGAATCAGCAGACCAGCCGTATCTAAATGGATTTCAAAAGGTAGAGAGATTGGTCGAGAGGAAGATTGGCTTGATCCGTTTGGCTAAGTTACTAAGTTATTAGTGTCCCCCTCTTATTATGCATACATCCGACGCTGGCATCGATCCCTATTGCCCAACAGCCGGCGGCTCTTTTACATCGATAGTTAACCCTTCAATATACGCAGAGAGTTCACGCACAGAAGAGTCTCCTTCTGCCACTTCCCCCCGAAATAATATGTCAGGAATTTCCAACGGTCCGGCGCTTTGAGGTGTGAGAACATAGCGCTTCTCATAAACACCATAGCGCACTCCATCAATTTCTTCTTCGTATTGATTGGGCGGATCAATTAACTGAATTACTGAATTGGGCAATAGCAATTCGGTAAATTCAGGATTCCTGATTCCGTTTATCGTGTAAAAAAGTTTAATCGATAATTCAAGTTGTTCATTCACGAGAACTGTTTCTTTGTTGATTTCGATTTTCAGATATAAGTCATCACTGTTTTGGCCAAATTGCTGATTAGTCGCACTGGTGGCTTCGATTTCTATGGGTTGTGTTTGTTGATTGCCAATTGCAAATGAAGGTATTGTAAAAGTACCTTCATTTTTGGGAAGAAGAGCCATAACAACTTTCGCCCAAGGCTGTTCGGTGCCATTATTTGTGCGAGTCTCATCAACGGATATGCGTTCAAATCCGGGTCAAAATCTTCCATGAGCCGCATTAAGTCCGTAACTTGCCGATAGAAATAATCTCCGGGTTCCGTCGCGATTGTTAAAGTTACAGTTTCACCAAGTGCCACCTCATAACTGTCAACAGTTACAAAATACTCAACTTGTTCAGTATTCGCAGCTAGAATAGGGTTTTCCTCAGGCACAAGTACTAATTCTGGGTCTATAGCAATCTGTCCGCCATTTGCCGTATTTCCCAGAGCTGAACTTCGAGGAGAAAACTGCACCGTTACTGTCAAAGCGATTATTAATACTAAGCTTGAAGCAAAAAGACTTTTGCCAACTAGCTTGGTTCTATGACCGCAAGTGTCATCCAATAAATGTTCCATCCGCGATACCAACATTCTAGGGGATGAAAAAATCCCTGTTGATAGCTTGTATTGATGACTTGGTTCAGAACCCAACTCGATCAAGTTTACAATTGAGTTTGCATAGTTACCTGCACCTACTCCAGCCTCCAAAACTGAATCATCGGCTACCAACTCGGATAGGTAATACGTTCTGCTACTTGCCAGCCAAACTAATGGTTGAAAGAAGAATAGAGACTCAATGACTTTTATCAGCAGAATTCGAAGAGGGTCGTGGTTCTTTATGTGGCTGAGTTCGTGCAACAGAGTTGTGTGAAGCTCATTTTCAGATAGCTGCTCATAGTACTTACTAGGAAACAAGACAATAGGATTTCGTATGCCAAAGCTAACTGGTGACTCTAACTCGTGAGTCAGTCTGACTTGGCATGCACCTATATATCCAATCTAGTCTGCTATTTGTTTGTATACTCTGGCAGCGCGTTCGCCATCGGCATCCATGGATGTGCGTCGCAAGCTTACTAATTGCTTCCACCCAACAGGTATTCTCGCCAGGAGTATCAACGCAACTAGACTGTATGCAAAAACAAGCCAATTCCAATATTTGACACCAGCCAACATTCCAAATCCCGAGCCAATTTGCGAAACGACCGAAAATTCTGCACTGCTGACCTCCGCTGTCGGCTCGGATACACTCACTGACTCATTATTCGCGAGCGAAGCCAATTTGCTATTCAGCACCAAATCCGCGGAATATGGGAGGTCAAATGCTGCGGCAAGATATTGATCTGCCCTGGTTGCAGGTGTGAGATTAGCCACAATGGTAATCATGGGTATCATCATCATTGCCCAAAACCACAAGAACTTTTTTACGTTGGCGACATTGCTTTTCAGCAACCGATCTGCAATCAATACAAGCACCAGAAAGAGGGTGGATTGAATTAGAAAAATGATAATAGCAACAGGAGTTAGAGGCAGAAAACCAATCAGGGAACTACTCTGTACAAACTCTAGAATTAATTCAAAGTTCATTTTTTCTTACCCCCCTCGTATTCTGAAATCATTTTTTTGATCTGATCTAGCTCGCTTTTACTAACCAGCTCCCGATCTAACAATGCAGTTACCAATCCGGGAGCTGATCCAGAGAAAGCCCGATTCAGCGCATCTCTAATAAAACTATGTTGAAACTCGTCAGCATTTATTAAGGCGTTGTAAACGTAAGCCCTGCTTATCTGCCGGCGTGTGACAAATCCCTTCTTTTTTAAGATTGTAAGCATGGTGCGAATACTGGGGAGCGCCAGAGATCGCCCACTATCTGCTAGCTGTTGTCTGAGAAACTCCACTGAAACATCTTCGTTTTTCCAAATTATCTGCATTAGTTCCAGTTCCAGGCCTGTCAGCAAAGGTGTCTTTTTCATTGGATATTAAAACCTCAAAATCTAGCTGCAACGATAAAGAGCGAAAAGTTTCGCTGATAAAAGCATGCGCCTCATTTGATGTCAACATTAAAAGCGAAAATTTTCGCTTTTAATTCAAATTATCGATGAATTGGCCAGTTCAGAGCAGTGTCTGCAATAAGTGCCAGGGTAGTTCCTGATTGACATTGGGTGACAGGCTATCTTGATGCTGGTCCGAAAGGAATGCCTAGAGCACCTGGAGAGTTGAATATTTACTCTGACCCCATTTATTCAGGATTCAAGAAACCGAATCAGCTCTCTACTCACTATAATGGGCTTTTCCTCGTGAGGATTGTGTCCTGCCCCGGGGATTAGAAACACTTCCCCGTTTGGGAAGGTATCTGCGGCTAGTCGCGCTTCTTCCGCAAAAGTTGGATAGTCCTCTTCACCACCGAGAATTAGCGTCCGAGTTTGGATATGTTGCCAGTTGTTGACTACCGTATCCATTGCCCGCATGTGGCCGGTGAGACGGCTTACATAAGCCATACGTGGCCAGTCTCCACTTAGCCGCTGACCATAGCGGATACGCATATGCTCCAGGAACTCCGGCCGCCAGGTGCTGTAGTTGTTGGATGCCCACCGCAGCAAGCTGGAATAGGCAGCTTCCATATCCGGATTCGTATTGACTTCTCCGGTCAACGGCCGAAATCCTCTTCCGGCGCGGCGGTCTGTCAGGCCCACCTGGTTCACCGTAACGAGATGGGTTATTCGCTCCGGATACAAAAAAGCGAAGCGTGTAACCATCTGCCCACCTATGGAGTGCCCCACAAGGGCGGCTTGTTCGATTCCCAAATGATCCATCAAACGCGCGGTATTGGAAGCCCACAAATTGATGCTGTAAGGGATTATTGGCTTGGAGGATTTTCCCCAACCAAGACGGTCCTTCACCACTACCCGGTAGCCCTCTTGAGTTAATGCCTTTATTTGTTCACTCCAGTACCAACCGTAATACAGACCTCCATGATGGAGGATGACAGTTCGCCCGTTTGCCGACCCCGCTGGAGCAACGTCCATATAGGCGATACGCACGTCTTCACCGTAGACACTGAAATTCATGAAATCGACCGGGTATGGGTATTCAAATTCCTCCAAATTGATGGAGATCGGACCCCAATCGGCCGGTGGCGAGGACGGAGGGGCTGACTGAGCAGATACCACTCCCGCGAATGTAATGGTGAAAAGTGATAACAGGGCTCCCCAGGCAAGAGCGCCAGACAAGCAGCGAGAATTCCTCATGATCCCTCCGTGTTCGGATAAGTTTTTTCGAAGCTGTGGTGACCAAAAAATGACGATAATACATTTTCAGCAGTTGGCGTAGCAAATGAGGTCAGAGTAACAATACCATTGATTTTGTCAGGCTCAAACATCAGAAAATAGGGACAGATCCATTATCCTTGTTACAGCCTATCGTTCGGCAGCAACCTATCACGGAAAATAGATCTGTCCCTATTTCAAAGGCAGCCCAGGCTGAATAGCCTCCCAGATATTCCGTGTGATATTCGGTGGCCGATCCGGCGTAAATCCCATGGTGGCGATTACGATATTCTGATCTGGCAAGACATAGGCAAGCTGACCAAATGCACCGGAAGCGTAATATAGATTGCTTGGAGCACTGGGTAAGGGCCGGCCGCTGGTATTAAGCCACCATAAAAATCCGTAATCGGGGTTAGTTGGAGAGGAAGAGACCGCTTGGCGAACGAACTCGGCATTAACCAATTGTTCTCCATTCCAGCGGCCCTGGTTGAGCCAGAGTTGTCCCAGCCTTGCCAGATCCCGTACTGACACTTCTATTGAGCCTGCCATTCGAGTGTTGTCCTGCGAATCGATTCCTTCGGGCTGGAAATTGAAATTTTCTATACCCATGGGTTCAAGCAGTGCCTGCCAGGTATAGGCGCGACTGCTCATTCCTGTAGCGGCGGCAAGAACATTAGCCAGATGATCGGCTGGCTCACCGTCATAGAAGAATTGCTTTCCAGGAGCCAGAGTGGTGCCATAGCCGTCAGGTGTCCCATTTTCCGGTTTGATGACGCGCATGTAATCTATACCAGTTCCCCGCGGCGGATTGTCGGTTTTACGACTCGGTCGACGCGTACTTGGTTTTATCACCAGGGTGCCACCGGAGCTCATGGTTAACAGATGATGTATGGTAGTGCCGGGGCGAAGACCCGATGCTTCAGGTGAGTGGTATTGACTGACCTGATCCTCGATAGCCAATAGATCGTTCTGTACAGCAATACCCACCAGGGCGCTGGCGAATGACTTGGCGGCAGAAAAGGAAACATTCCTCCAGGCGGGTGTGGCCTGATGATAGGTATTGCTCCAGTAATCTTCGTAAACAATGACACCATCACGTACTATCACCAAGCCTTGACGGCCACCAATCTCACCGACAGCATCGGCTGCTTGCTTAAGTTTTATCGGATCGAATCCATAGTCTTGCGGATCACCGTATTGCCAGGCACCGATTCCCGGCCCTTCATCGCTTGCCTCGTTTCCTTGCGCGACACCCATCTGGGGCAAGATTAGAAACAACAAGAGTATTGTAATAGCCTTCCTCATTTTTTCCTCCTCTATTGAGGTTTAAGGGTTAATTAAGTTATCCCTTCCGCCCATAAATTACGGCCCTAAATTAAAAGCGGTATACTTCGGACTATACTACAGCAAGTTCGGATTCAGTGCGTGTCCAATACTATACGAGTTACCCCGGTTCGATCACTAACCCTGTCGATCTTTTTTCCCTCGGTAATAATGACCGTTGGTCAAATGGCCCTGGTGATAATTTTACCGCTATATATTTTGGAACGTGGTGATGGACTTGCGTCGGCGGCGCTAATTTTTGCCATGCGCAGTCTCGGCAGTATGGTTGTCAACCTGCCGGCCAGCGTGGCTATAGCAAGGTTTGGGACACGGCCGGTTATGCTAACTGGCGTAGCGATGATTGGCGCTGGTGCGTTGGCGCTTTCCGTTGCCGAGACCAATCTTCAGATTGCCCTGGCTACATTGATCTTTGGTGCAGGCATGGGAACCTGGTTACTGTCGAGGCTTTCCTATATAACCCGCCACATAGCAATTCAACAACGTGGTAAAGCCATGTCGGTCCTGGCCGGCATACAGCGCCTGGGCATGTTGATCGGGCCGCTGGCTGGTGGGCTCGGTGTTCAGGCCTTTGGCTATGAAGCTGTATTTGTTCTCATCGCCGCTTGTGCAGTAGTTTCGGCACTTCCTATCTGGTTTTTTTCCGAAGCCGCTATGGACAAGGACCCAACAGGCCGCCCTGCTCTGCGACCAGAGTCTGAACTGGTAGCTGGTCCCAAACCATTGACCAATCTGTTCACCCTGGTACCGAAGATTTTGTATCGCCATCAGAAGGTTTTTCTCAGTGCCGGTGTGTTTGTATTCTGTTTACAGTTCGTTCGCGAACAACGACGCCTGTTGATTACCCTGTGGGGTGCGAGTCTCGGCCTGGATGCTGATGCTATCGGTTTTGCTGTCAGTCTAACTGCGATTGTCGATATGCTGGTATTTCCCGTTGCCGGTTATTTGATGGACAACAAGGGTCGCAAGGTGTCGGGATTGTCATGCATTCTCATCATGGCAGTTACCCTGAGCCTGCTCGCGCTTACCGGTACTTACACCACGTATGTGCTGGTGGCTGTTCTAACTGGGGTAGGTAACGGCCTGGGCAGCGGCATCATGCTGACTCTGGGCTCAGATTTCGCCCCGCAACATGACAGCAATCAGTTTCTCGGTGTATGGCGGATATTCTGTGATCTCGGTTCACTGACCGGCCCACTGTTAACCTCAATCGTTAGCTCACTGGTGATTGCCCTAAATGCGACTGCCATAGTAGGTATGCTAGGAGGATTGGCTTTGTGGTTATTGGTCGACGAAACACTACCGAAAAAAACCAGCCCTAAAACAGCAAGTGCCAAAATCCAGCAGGCAGAACCAGCCCCAAGAGACGACTGAGTGCCTCTACCAGCAACAGGCTAAGGCCCGCATAGACAGCACATGAAACCAATGACTGTTTGTTATAGCGCATGAACCCGCTAACGAATACAAGAGTAGCTACTCTGAAACCAAGTAGCCAAATGGCCACATAGAAAAAGCAAATAATGGCTAGGTAAAATAACGCGCTGCGATATTCGCGATTTGATCTATCTGCAGGCGCGTCATCTTGTCTGGCATCAGATTTCACTTCCACTTTTATCAGATTGTGTTCATGAGTTGGCTCCTTCCCGGATAGCACCCTGATTACAGAAGCTAGAGCCAAAACAAAACCAGTGATCGACATGACAACTGGATACAATCGAGCATCAGGCATGAAGTCGGCCGCTGCCAGAAACAGGATGACGAAAAACAGGGCCAACAACCCTAGAAAAACAAGCAACACCTTTTTATTCAAATCCTCAGTCACTTTCATGCTCCCTGCCGAACAGGCTGAAGCCAACAACAATAACAATGATTACGCCGATAACAATCACACCGGGTCGGGTCAGCCATTCAAACTGATAACGACTGGTTACTTGCCACAGATAACGCTCCACCAGAGTGGACAACACAAAGCCGATCAACAGAGGTGCGCGGGGGATGCCAGTCTGGCGCATGACCCAACCCACAATGCCAAACAATAAGAGGGTAAAAAGATCACCAATATGACGTGTCGCCTGAAACGCGCCCATGGTCACCAGTATCAGAATAAACGGCATGATTTTGTAAAACGGAACCACCGCCAGTTTCGAAATTGGCCCGCTTAACAGGAAGGCGATAGACGCACCAAGCACATTGGCTATGGCGATACTCCAGACCATCACATAAACCAGGTCGGCACGGGTAAGGATCAGGTCTGGACCCGGTTCCACACCCATGATGATCAGTGCCGCGAGCAACAGTGCCATGCTGCCACTACCGGGAATACCGAACAATACAGTAGGTATGAGCGCCCCACCCTCCTTGGCGTTATTGGCGCTTTCAGGAGCAATGACCCCACGAATATCACCTTTGCCGAACTGTGATTTATCTTTGGCGAAGCGGATAACAACACCATAGTTAACCCAGTCGATAATCGCATTGCCTAAACCAGGAATAAATCCAATCATGGAGCCGATCAGAGCATGGCGAATTACCAGATATTTGTGCCTGACAACATCGCGTATGCCTTGCATCCAGCCTTCCCCAAGGTCGCGCTTTTCTGAAGTAATTGCGCCTCCACGGCTGAGAATGGCAACAAACTCAGGTATTGCAAACAGGCCAATTGCCACGCTGGTAAGCTTGAAACCATCTAGCAGATAGTCGGTGCCAAGATTGTAACGGTAGATGGCCGAAGTAGGCGCAGTACCGAATGATCCAAGGGCCAGGCCGAGTGCCGTGGAAAGCAGCCCCAGCACTGGATTCTTGCCACTTAGCACTGACACCATTCCCAATCCAAGAAACGTTAACATCAACAATTCCGGTGTGCCCAGCGCCAGCACAATGGGGACAGCGAACGGCAATATAAGCGACAACACCAGGGCACCGATTAGCCCGCCCAACATCGAACATAAAAATGCTGCACTAAGCACTCTGGCACCTTCGCCTTTTTGTGCCAAAGGATAGCCATCCATAATAGTAGCTTGCGAGCCAGAAGAGCCAGGTATCCCCATTAATACAGACGGAAATGTATCAGACGTGGTGATCACCGACCCAAGCCCGATCAGCATGGCGACACCGGAAACTGGATCCATGCCGTAAGTCAGGGGCATAAGCAGGGCCATGCCTACCATACCGCCGAGCCCAGGCAGGATCCCGATAAACAAGCCGACAGCTACACCAAGAAACAGAAAACCAAAATGCTCTGGAGAAATAACTACTTGCAGTGCTGTAAATGCGGCATCAAACACGGTCGAGCTCCAGGGAGATTAGTCAGAGGTGCCCTAGGGCTCGAACTCTATTTCGTATTGCTCACTGATATAACTACGAAGGAAAACTATCTGTTCCGGACTGAGGTTTCTGGCCCGGGTTAGGGCACTATCCAGTTCTTCCCCATACAACAATCCATAACCGCGATTCTGGTCTATTACCCGTGCCGAATAATTCACATCGTTGGCCATAGCCACAACAGCAGCCCGTAGCGCCTGCTTCGCTTCAGCCGGAGCCTGTGAGGAAACCAGAATGGTTTTTCCTGCATTACCGACTAACGGGATTATCGCCCGGTACACATCGAGCAGCATACCGGTCGGTGGCTCACCATAGGCCGCTTCATAAGCTTCGGGGAAAGTTGGAATATTCGGAAATCCAGCATCGCGCACTATATTGCCATTAACATCGAGCAATCCATCGTTCCATAAATGAATGGCGCCACGGTCTAAAAACAGGCGGGAGGTCGCGTCATACTGAAGGGAGATCTGCTGAATAATATCTATCTCTCCACGCAGCATGGCGAGATCACGGTCCTTACCGCCTTCATAGCCCTTGATGACCCGTAACGCCATGTCGGTCATGCCGGCTTGCAGCATGAAGGAGATCCCTGAGATAGGATCGATCAATGCAGTGTAAAGACCATCACCGTCTCTCAAGTTGGGCAGATCAATTCGGGTCTCCACACCTTTACCAGCCGCTACAAATACATTTCGAGTCATGGGAACAGCGACCAACACATCGAAATCCGACACCTCAGTACGCATGCCGCGTTGCCGTAATATTTGCCGTAATGTTGTTTGACCTGTACTGGCTAACAGTATGCTGCCATCTTTCGGCGCCTGCTCAACAACCCAATTGCCCGCCAGCAATCCACCGCCTCCGGTCATTTGTCTTGGAATGACTGTCGGATTTCCTTCCAGGAATTCGTCGAATCCATCGGCTAGCAGCCGTGCGAATAGATCGGTACCCCCACCGGGAGAGGTGGGAATAATGACTTCAACGCGCTTATCGCTGTAAAACTGTGCGTTAACGGTGGTGATATTGACAAAGAGAGCGACTCCAGCGAGCAAAAGAAATCGGCAAAAATAAAAGTTTATCGTTCGCATTTTTATCCCTTTGTCGTGGGGAGCCTCTGAACAAGTATATGACCATTCTGGCCATATACTTGTTCAGAGGCTCCTTAAAGTTTCAACAGTGGAACCAGATCGCAGATATCTCCCAGCTCTTCGATGTTCCATACCGCATCAATCAATTGCTGTGCGCGTTTTTCACCCATCACTGGAACAATGAGCTCCCGCGCTTTCGATTCCACATCATCATGGGACATCGGCCGTGTTGGATAACCCAGTACATGTTCAACAAAATGTGATACCTGACTACCATCGTTCAATGTCAGGGTCACAAGCGCCGACTCACTTCTGGGGTCACGTTCCTGACTGGCGTCATAGAGTACTTCTACGCGGGTCATTTTGTCACGAATCGAGGGTGAAATAAAACGCTCGTGTGACTGGGCCTGATTAAAGTCCAACTTACCGTCTTCCAGAATTACTGAACAGAGATAAGGCAGGCTCAGTGCTGGCATTTTGGCCGCCGCAAAAATATGAGCCTTACCGGGCATCTTTATCTCGATGTGTTTAACCTGGGTCGGGTCGATTTCTTTTACCAGCTTCAGCATGGCTTCCATCGAGGGTTGCGTGGGGCCTCCAACCGGGTAACGCTTATAGGCTACCAGTGGCATCTGGAAATCGGAACCAAGACCGTCAATTAATCTGTTCCTGTCCATGTCCGAATCTAATCCGACAAACTTGGTACTTTGTAAGAAGCCCGGTGATCCATCCAGCGCGTCTGGATTTCCGGTAAAACCATGGTGAACCAGTAAGGCGGCAGTGGCACCGTTTCTGGCTGGCATACCGGCGAATAGGAAGGCCTTTTCGACGTGCTCTTCATCACGCATCCAGTTAAACGAGCCGGAAGTTTGTTGCACGCAATAGGCCAGCATGTCAGGAATTTTCTGCTGGGGAATTCCGAGTAGTGAGGCCGCAGCCGCTGCTCCACCGAATACGGGCCCTACCCCGTGATTACTCAAGCCTCCATCTCTGAGGTTATTGATTCCCAGTGCTTTCGGCACGCGGCAGGCGACTTCGTAACCCGTCACCAGTGCACGCAATACCCTATCTCCCGACGTATGCAGGGTTTCGCCAATGCCCATGAGGATGGAAAGAATGGGCGGACCAGGCTGTACAAAGGCAGACGGACAGAAATCATTGATTTCGGCCGCATGAGCGGTCATGGCATTGGCGAAAATGGCATCCAGCAGCGAGGTTTTTTCCTCCGTTGTAAGCAAGGTAGCTTCACTGCCGCTACCCCCATGGAAGCGAGCAAAGTCACGGGCCAGACAGGCTGGTTTTAATTGCGCACTAACGAGAAGGGAAGCAAGCGTATCCAGAATATGACGTTTGCCTAACTCCAATATGTCAGGGGGGATCGTGGCAGACTGGCTATTGGCAATGTATTCGGCCAAAGCCGGGGTTGGAGAAGGACCTTCCAATTGAGCCCGGGCAAGTGTTGGATCGTCTCGAACAGACTGAATTGCATTATCAAGACGAGTCGGCATAAAAAATTCCTTTGTGAGAGTGATACGGGGTACTAAAGATAATAACCTGAAGGAGTTTGAAATTCCCAGGGTTTGCGAGACACACTACCGTAATGGCACTACTGATGTCATAATTGAGCCACAGGATTTTATGCGGGGGATGTTTGGAATCCCGCTTGTGTATGGATGCGTATGAGCTACAATCCACGTTTTCGAGCCTCTAAGTTTCAGGTGACGTATTCAGAAAACGTGGCCTGTTCCCTTAAACAAAAATACCGTAAGGACTGACAATGAGAACAATTAACCTGGCAGTACAACGCGTTTTACTTTTTGCCACCCTTACAACGATTTCCTTCTCTGTTGTGGCGCAATCTGAGGGCGTGGACAATCCTTTCCTGTTTGAGTTTGAAAACACTGCACCAGCACGCGTTACCGACCGGCACTTGGCAGCACAGATGGCAGGGTACCGAGCATTACATTATTGCACCGGACTATTTACTGGCGATTTGCCTGAGGCTCAGCTGGAAGAATCCTTGAGTCGGCGCGGTGTACGCGATGCAGAGACAATGATCGACAGGGAGAAAAAGACAGTTTCCGTGTACTACTCTTCAGATATGGAACCACGTATTGCGGCCTGGCGCCGCGGACTCGGTTGTACCCAGATACCTATCGGGGCGACGCTGGAACTGGCTGATGACCTTCCTGAGTTTCAGCCATCGGTAGAGATTCCCAATTTTGATAACCAGCCCTGGCCCATGGGTGATAGGGATGCCACTGCACCACTAACAAATGCAAAGGAAGCCGCGGTAAACGCCGTACTGGATGAAGCCTTCAGGAATGCGGATGGGGTATATGGCGGTCACACCTGGGGGGTGGTTGTCTTACAGAATGGCAAGATCGTAGCCGAACGATACGAATCCGGCTGGAATATGCACAGTCCATCGCGCACCAATTCCATGTGTAAGAGCATCAGTGTGTCCTTAGTTGGCATCGCTGTCCGCGATGGCCTTATGGACATCCACCGCAAGACGCCACTCAATGCCTGGCGCTCAACCGGTGATCCCCGCGCAGAAATCACGCTGAACAACCTGCTGCAGATGTCAAGTGGGCTCTATACTGAAGGCGGTCGCAATCCCCAGATCGAACTTTATGGTTCCGGCGCACCACCCTCTGAAGTATCGGTTTATACCGTGGTGGATTCCAGGCCGGGAGATCGTTATGTCTATGCCGGTTCCGATACCATCATGGCCACCAGGGCGGTTCGAGAGGCAATCAACGACGATGCAAACTGGCCCAGTTTTCCCTATCAGGAATTCCTCTGGAAGATTGGCATGACTCGCACCACCCTAGAGACAGACTGGAAGGGAGATTTCCTGATCTCTGGCCAGTGCTGGAGCACCGCTCGGGACTTCGGTCGCTTCGGGATGCTTTATCTTGCTGATGGCGTCTGGAACGGGGAACGCATACTGCCCGAGGGCTGGTCGGATTACGTGTCTACCCTGGCACCAGCACAGCCAGCGTCCTATTACGACGGCAACCGCGGCTATGGTGCACAGTTCTGGGTATTTGACGGTATGGAAGGATTGCCCAAGGCCTATTCACCGGTGGGTGCTGCAGGACAGTATGGGGTGATCATTCCTTCAGCCAACCTTGTGGTTGTACGACGCGGCTTCGATTTCGACGGAGGCTTCAATGTTGCGAAATTTTCCGCTGATGTGATGAACGCCCTGGAATAAAGGGGACGGAGGGGTTTACTATTGATCAATCTACTGGATGGCCAGCCTAGATCTACATAGCATTACTTCCTTGCCAAAATATTGAAAAATTGCTCACAACTACTGATCTAACCCCGTACCGGGCGGTCTTTTCAACACATCCAAATCGAGCTTGTTCACCTCGTCTATTATTCTGGCATAAGCCTTCGTGGTGTTTTGCAATCCAGTCCAGGGAACAGTTTCGGCAGTTTCAAGATCGCTGTGAAAATAGTGATAATAATCAGTGGTTGTAAGCCCTGGAACATATTGAAATACACGGCTCAGATCGCCCGCGGGGGCCCTGGGATTTGGTTCCAGGTAAGTACTAATTCCAAATTCCTGGAAAGCACTCTGGGCAATTTTATTTAGCTCTGGTCTTGTTGAACCGCCCGCGTACCAATGAAAGGCTGTATAGGAATTGGACCAAATCATTTCATCATCTCTGTTCAAGTAACGCGGGCGCACAATAGTTTGAACAGTAGATGGATGTTCTGCATTTATTAGTAGAGCAGTTTGGTCAAATAGTGTTTCATGGTTTGCCGCTAACCACATGCGTTCAACTCCGAATCCTGGCCCACTATTGTGATGTCCATCCAAGCCAATAAATACCAGGGTACGCCGCCGCTCTGACTTCGGAAATTGTGCATAATACTCGGCCAGCGCAATCATCGATGCCACACCGGATGCATTATCTCCGGCGGCATCAAAGAAACCATCACGATGTGCCATCACATAGATTGTTTCTTCAGTGCGACCCGGAAGCGAACCCCAAACCATTGAGGTTTGTAGCTCTGACACGATATCAACGTCCAATTTTATTTTCAGACGGGGGGACAGCTCGCTCTCTATGAACTCGCGCAAAGCGTTACCGTCTTCATTGCCTAGAGTGAACGTGGGTACTCCAGTCTCTACGGGATATGCCTGGTATTTCATATTCCCAGGCATCATTCGGGTATTAAATATGGCAGCTGCGCCTTTCTCACTTGCTCTAATAAGCGCACCTTCTCCAGGTGTACGTCGTCAAACCATCCTGGACAAAGCTAGCCCTGATTTAAGAGACACATTAGCTCATCTGGGTTAGTGATTTAGCCTTATTA
>PBTO01000053.1 GCA_002726595.1 Gammaproteobacteria bacterium
CGTCAAACACTTCGATAAAAGTATTGCCAATAACTTTGCGCTTTTGCTCAGGATCATCGATTCCCTTTAACCTGGACAAGAACTGTTCCTGGGTATTGGCTCTTATTACTTTCAAGCCCATATTATTGGCAAAGGTTGCCATCACCTGATCGCCTTCGTTGAGTCGCAACAAGCCGTTGTCTACGAACACGCAGGTCAGTTGATCACCAATGGCCTTATGCAGCAGCGCGGCAACCACGGAAGAATCAACACCACCGGATAATCCAAGCAGCACTTGATCGGCTCCGACAGTCTCACGTACCGTGCCAATTGCATCTTCTATGATGCTGGCTGGATTCCAAAGCGAATCGCATTCACAAATTTCGTGTATGAAGCGTTCCAGAATTCGCAGCCCCTGCAGCGTGTGAGTTACTTCGGGATGAAACTGAATGCCGTACAGTTTTTTCGATTCGTCACTCATTGCCGCAATGGGTGCGCTTTCGGTGGCGGCGATAACACGAAAGCCGGCAGGAAGTTGCACGACCTTGTCACCGTGGCTCATCCATACATCCAACTGCGCCTTTCCGGACTCCGAAATGTGATCCTCGATATCCCGCAGCAAGTCATTGTCATTACTGACCTCCACCCGGGCATAGCCAAATTCCGATTTGGATGAGGCCTCCACCTTGCCACCCAGTTGCTCGGCCATGGTATGCATGCCGTAACAAATGCCGAGAATAGGAGTACCAAGTTCAAACAGAAATTCTGCCGCTTGAGGTGATTCAGCCAGGGTAGCGGTCTCAGGCCCGCCGGAGAAAATAATTCCCTGGGGCGCAAACTCTGCAACTAGTTTCTGCTCGCAGTCATAATCCCAGATTTCACAATAGACCCCCAATTCGCGAACGCGCCTGGCAATGAGTTGGGTGTATTGAGAACCGAAATCAAGAATAAGAATCTTCTGGCTGTGAATATTAGCTGTTGTCATTTAAATTTTACAGAAGGTATTAAAATACTAACTGAGCCCACAATCGAACGAAGGTAGTGAACGACGATCAAAAAATATTGAAACAATGTTCTATCTTCCAGCTGGTTGGATGGGTCATTTATTGCGCAATAAAGGGCCCATCCCCCTCAAGAAATCCTATAGTTAGGGGCTTCCTTGGTTATAGAGACATCGTGAACGTGTGATTCACTCATACCTGCACCAGTAATCTTCACAAACTGTGCCTTTGTGCGCATCTGCTCAATATCGGCACAACCGGTATAACCCATGCTCGACCTTAAACCGCCCATCAATTGATGCACAATGGCTGACATCGGGCCCTTGTATGGCACCCGCCCCTCAATGCCTTCCGGCACCAGCTTCTCGGTGCCCGACTCGATATCCTGAAAATAGCGATCGCTGGAACCCTGAGAGTGAGACATGGCCCCTAATGAGCCCATGCCCCGATAGGCTTTGTAGGACCTGCCCTGGTATAACTCTACCTCACCAGGTGCTTCTTCCGAACCGGCCAGCAAGCTACCAATCATCACCACGTTGGCACCCGCAGCGATCACCTTGGCGACATCGCCAGAAAAACGAATACCTCCATCGGAAATTACACATACGTCTGAGCCTTTCACCGCCTCTACTACATTCGCTACTGCAGATATCTGCGGCACACCGACACCTGTGACAATTCGCGTAGTGCAAATGGATCCCGGACCTATGCCTACCTTCACCGCATCCACCCCGGCCTTGACCAGGTCTTTGGCGGCGCCTGCTGTTGCGATATTTCCCCCTATGACTGAAATCTCGGGGTAGAGTTTTTTTACTCGACCGACTTGATCCAGTACCAACTGCGAATGTCCGTGGGCGGTATCGACTACAATGATATCTACACCGGCTTCAACAATGGCATCGACCCGGTCGACTGCATCGGCACCGGTGCCAACTGCTGCCGCTACCCGCAATCTGCCCAATTCATCCTTGCAGGCATTGGGGAAATCTTCTGACTTGCGAATATCCTTCAGTGTAATTAGCCCCCTCAATTCGAAATCACCATTTACCACCAGTATTTTTTCGATACGGTGTCGATGCAATAATTCCTTTACTTCATCGTGAGTGGCATCTTCCTTGACGGTAACAAGACGATCCTTAGGCGTCATGATCGATGTTACCGGTGCATCCAGATTCACTTCGAAGCGTACATCCCGGCTGGTTACTATTCCTACCAGTCCACCGCTATCGATAACCGGCATACCGGAAATATCATGCTCTTGCATGGAGGCAGCAAGGTCTCGAATTGTTGCTGTAACCGGAATAGTTATAGGGTCCTTAACGACCCCACTTTCATACTTTTTGACAATGCGTACTTCCTTGGCCTGCTTCTCTATATTCATGCTCTTGTGAATCACACCCAGACCACCTTCCTGCGCCATGGCAATAGCAAGGCGGGATTCAGTCACTGTATCCATCGCCGAGGAAATGAGTGGAATATTGAGCGCAATAAATTGCGTCAGTCTGGTGTTCAGATTGGCTGAGTTAGGTAGAAAGGTTGAGTGGGCAGGCAGGAGCAGAACATCATCAAATGTTAAAGCCTCTTCAGCAATACGTAACATAAGATTACCAATATCCGCAAAAAGAGGATTATACAGATGGGGGTCAGTCTTGTACAGGTTCTGGCGTGGAGCGAAAACCGCTTATACTGAAAAGAGGCGTCTGCCGTCATTCAAAGTTCAGGCGGGCGATAGCTATGCCGTGTGATCAATTGTATGTTCATAGCAACAGTCCTCTTTGCCACCAAGCTGAATCATATAGCAGAATATTCCTCAAATCCCAATAACACAAACCTTGCAGAGGATACTCCGTATGTGGCTCGAGATGATTTCTGGTGAATCTCCAGCCACGGCTTCACTTGCCCCTTGATAGCAAGCAACCATACAATGCACAAAGACAGAAAACAGCACAAGCGGGATCATGACCCAGGATCAAAACAGTAAATTCGACTACAAGAAGCTGGCGCAAGAGCCTACCATCCACTTCCTTGGCCTGGCCGTGGTTATTTTTGCCCTGTTTGAAATAAGTGCTCCAGGCGATATTAAGCAGCTTGAAGTCAACCGCAGCGAGATCAATGCGAGAATTCTGTTGCAGGAAATCACCAGTGGGGAAGCCGCTACAGAGCAGCAAAGGCGCGCGATCGAATTCGCCTATGTGGAAGAGCAACTATTGGTAAAAGAGGCACAGGAGCTGGGACTCGATAACGATGCCCGCATCGATGATATGCTGGCCCAGAAAATGCGCCATGTCCTCAGTGGTGACCTGATCCAGCCCACAGATGAGGAATTAGAGCAATTCTACCAAACCAATATCGAGCGCTATCGAGTTGCACCCCGACTTACTCTGGATGAGCTTGTACTCAATGATAGCAGCGAACTGAGTGATGAGTTGGCCCGGCTATTTGCCGCCGGTACCAACATGGATGAAATAGCTGGCCAGGTCGATAGCAGTACAGGCGTACTGCCACGGGTAACCCAGACTGATATTGCCAATATCTTTGATATCGAATTCTCCCGACAGGTATTCTCTGCTCAGATTGATGAATGGGTTGGAGCCTTTAGCTCTAATCGTGGGCAGCACTGGTTGCAGCTAAAATCAAAAACAGAAGCACTAATACCAGAATTATCTGAAATAGCCGATCGGGTAAGACTGGACTGGATTGCATTGGAGGAAGAGAACAGACTGCAAATTGAAATTGACAAGCTGCTGGAAAGCTATTCGATTCTTATCAATGAAGATGCCGAGTTGCTTTGATTAGCTCCACAATAAAAATGGTGGCCACTAAATTTTTCAATCTATTGCCACTAGGTTTTCTGCTAACGGGAAGCGCCAATTTATTTTCCCATGATATTGATGTCACCGGTGTTGCCCGGCTATTGCTAGACGAACTAGACACGGGCCAATACAGTCTCTCGGTTGTCGATCAACAGGTTCCTCCGCTGTTCAACTTGCAAAACAGCATCCCGGCTAATTGCACAAGTCAGCCACCGTCGCGCTATAGCTATCGCTTCTCCTGTGATCCAGCGCTGTTAAGTGAAAATTCCCTGAGCTTTCCCTGGGGGCTGGAAGGTGTTGTCGTGGTTGCTAAATGGCTGGATGGCACCGAGGCCTCCGGCTACTTTCCGGGCGATGGCAATTTTATCGAAGTTCCCATGAGCGAATTAAAAGCCGGTTCCGGATCACTGTTAAATCTGGCCAGTCGGTATCTGGCATTGGGTGTGGAGCACATCCTGTTTGGGATAGATCATTTGTTATTCGTACTGGGCCTACTTCTGCTCGTTAAGGGTTTCTGGACACTGATTAAAACAGTCACCGCGTTTACAGTGGCCCACAGCCTCACCCTGGCCTGTGCAGTTTTGGGTTATATCCCGCTTCCGGGCGCGCCGATAGAAGCCTTGATTGCCCTGTCGATACTATTTCTGGCCCGGGAGATCCTGATGGGCCAGCGCGGCCAGATTACTCTGGTTCACTACAAACCCTGGCTGGTGGCTTTTGTATTTGGCCTGATTCACGGGTTTGGATTTGCCAGTGCTTTGGGCGAGCTGGGTTTACGCGACGGCGATATCCCTCTTGCTCTGCTATTTTTCAATCTCGGGGTGGAAGCAGGCCAGGTAGCTTTCATCGGCCTGCTGGTGCTGTTTAATTTTGCACTGGGAAAATTGCTGGAAAGATTCATTCCGTGGATACAAACCACGCTGGCTTACTGTCTGGGCGGCGTGGCTACTTTTTGGTTTATCGAGCGATTATCACCGCTAATCATAGTTTGAACAGGAAGAAGATTTTTAGGGCGATTAATACCGCAGATCCTGACCACACCTCATCGCCCCTTTACTGCTCCTGGTATTGTTGATGGCAGCTTTCGCATGGGGGGTACAGGGAATCATTACCCGCATTGAATAAGGCTTCCTCGTCCTGGTTACCCACAGCGGTAATAACTTCTCTAGCTGCTGTGATCATCTGGTTGTTGTAGCCCTGCCAGTCCTCCTCAGCTGCCCAGCCCTTATCCTCGGGTCCTGCACCGCCATCAGCGAGTAAGTTGCCGGCGGCAATAACGGTGAGCGCCGCATTTTCTATTTCCTGCCACTCTGCATCAGACTCCAGCTCATAGGCCCCCCAGATTGTTGCGGTTGTGGGGGCAATAACGGCAGTCATGACTTCCTTAACTGTGAGTAGTGATTCGGACTGGGCGGTAATTTGCGGTTGCACGGCCAGAGTGGGCAGCAACACCAGCATGCTGAGAAGGCTCAGCTTTTTCCAATCTGTTATTTTGAGCATACTCATGGTTCCTGTCGGGAATTCTTGGTTCGGCTATTATTGCAATTCGCAGTGTACATCATATGACCTGAATCAAATGTATCCAAGCTAATATAACAGCTGCCAGATCCGATTTACCGTGACAACGCCTCTGATTCCATTAAACTATCGGCCTCACTCTGCCTTGAGTCGGGATTCACACCAGATCCTGCTACTCAGTCAACGAGTCAGCGACTACATATTTACGGAATACACACCAGGGGGATACCCAATTGAAATTGATACAACGAATGACATGCCTGATTTCACTACTAGCACTCATTAGCAGCCCCGCGCTTGCAGATATATGGGACGAAGCAGAACATGGCTATGCAGACAGCGATGGTGTAAAAATTCACTATGCCACGGTCGGCGAAGGCCCTCTGGTGGTGATGATTCATGGCTTTCCCGATTTCTGGTATAGCTGGCAAGATCAGATGGAGGGTCTGAAAGACAACTTCAAAGTGGTAGCCATAGACCAGCGCGGTTATAACCTGAGTGATAAACCGGAAGGGGAAGAAAATTATAATATGCGGTCTCTGGTGGGTGATGTTGCCGCGGTAATTCGTCATCTTGGTGAAGAATCAGCCACTATCGTCGGCCATGACTGGGGCGGCATAGTGTCCTGGCAATTTGCCTTTAATCTGCCGCAGATGGTGGACAAACTGGTTATTCTCAATCTGCCACATCCCAATGGCATGGCGCGTGAGCTAGCCAACAATCAGGAACAACAGCAAAACAGCGGCTACGCCAGAACCTTTATTGCCGGCTCGCCCTCCGATCCTGATATCTTTTTCGGCAATCCCATGACGCCACAGACTTTGTCCGGCTGGGTGAGCGATCCCGCAGCGCGAGAGAAATACGTGGCAGCTTTTGAGCAATCCAGCTTTGACGCAATGCTGGCCTATTACAAGCAGAACTATCCCCGTGTCGATGCCAATACACCGCCACCGCCTCCAGTACCCAGATTGACTATGCCAGTATTGGTATTCCACGGGCTGCAGGATACCGCCCTGCACTCCGATGGCCTGAACAATACCTGGGATTGGATCGATGCGGATACGACAATTGTTACTGCACCTGAATCGGGCCATTTCGTGCAACAAGATGCGGCTGAACTGGTTACATCCACATTGAAATGGTGGTTGCTGGCCAGACCCTGAAGTAGATTACCGCGGCGTTGTTGACCACTTGCTACGTAACGCGGCTCTGTCGATTTCGACTCCTCGCAGGTAAACCTGCGAGATGGTCCGGGTATTGCGAATATTATCGAGTGGATTTGCATCGAGAACAATAAAGTCTGCGCTCTTTCCCACTGCTAATGTGCCTAGTTCACTCAAGCCGAGTCTTTGCGCCGGTTTGCTGGTTGCTGCAACGAGTGCCTGCATTGGAGTCATCCCAAGACGAACAAATATCTCCAACTCCCGGTGCCCGGCATAACCGAAATAGTGATTCGGTACGGCACCGGCATCCGTGCCAAGAATGATATCCACATCCGCTGCGATAAGACGGGCAAAGCCGTCCCGCAGGGCCTGTTCATAAGCGGTAAAATCTGCCGTTCTTGCAGGTCTAGCATCGAATACATTGCCTAGACTTTCTCTTACTGCCTGGGGAATTGCATCAGTGAGAAAAGCATCATCGGCAATGCGTTCACGGCGTAATTCACCCAGCCCCAGATTGGGTATGATAAATGCGTCTTGCTCCTTTATCTGGGCGATCAGTGTGTCATCCATGCCATTTTCTATGCGACCGTGGAGGAAACCACTTACTCCAGCATCGAGTAGATCTGGCATATCACTGGCAGCTTGCTGATGCACGAACACTTCAATATTTCGCTCCAGCGCCTCATCAATAATCGCGCGATAAATTTCCGGACTAAGTTTTTCCTGACTACCTCCGCGATCATCCACCCAAATCTTGATAAACGGAATTCCCTTGCCGGCGATCTCACGCACAGCAGCGCGCCCCTGTTCGGCAGAGGCTGCTCCCCGCAGGATTGTCATCCCGGTGTCACTTTCAACAGCTAGAGCGTGGGTAAGAAATTGATTGTTTGGCCCCTGCCCCGGCGGTGCCATACCCGCAGCAAATAAGAATCGTGCACCTGTGGCATTAGCCGCTTGCTGATCTGTATTGAGCTCGATAGCAAGATCGTCCGGGTCGCTGCCGGCAGAAAATGCAGCAGCAAAACCATAGTAGGCATAGCGTTCAAGATTATCTAACAGATTCGCACGGCCATAGTTAACAGAGCCCCAACTGGTATAAGCTTCATATCCCAGATGCCCATGGGCATCAATCAAGGCTGGTATGATGGTTTTACCGCTTAAATCAATTACCGTTGCATTCGCCGGTGCGTTCACACTGCTCGGATCGCCTACTCCCAGAATTCTGTTGCCTTCCAGCAACAAAGAGCCATTTTCTATTACAGTTCCATCGCCGATGACAAGTCTCGCACCTTCAAGCAGCAACAGTTCATTATTTTGCGCTGTAGAAGAGTGCTCATAGGAAACCAGCAATCCCATCAGGAGTACAAGAGAAATAAATTTCACCCACTTTTTATTCGCTCTATTTTTCATTAGTTGGTCAAGGTACTAGGCTGGAGTCTTTCTGTTAATAATCATATACAAAACCACACCGCTTACAAGCGTGATCAGAGCCGCCAGCATTTCCCGTGGCTCGTTGACTGCCGCCATCGCCGCTATGATCAGGGTAAAGAATACATACACGATTGCCGGCCAGGGATAAGCGGGCAATTGAACTTTGCACTGGGGATTCTTGTGCACGACGACAAACACGCTGACTACCGTAGCAGCCGTGCTTAAACCAAGCATGAATCCCAGATAAGACAGCAGCTCACGCAATGTGCTTATCCATACAACTACTACCGCCAGTACAGACTGCACCACGATCGCCGCCCGGGGTATCCCACCCTGTAGTTTCAATAACTGGGGCATCAAACCATCATCCGCCATCTTTGCATACACGCGCGGGCCGATCATGATCATCGCCGATACGGAAGTGAACAGGGCCATCACTATCAATATTCTCACCACAATGGCGAACTGATCCCCACCGATAAACTGTGCTGCAATCGCCGCCACATCTTCCTGAAATGCAATCGAGCTGGAAGGGGGTATTAATACGAAGATCATATTGAGCAAAACATAGACAATCACGGTGAGCCCCGTGCCCATTAGCAGTGCTCTGGGAACTAGTGTTTTCGCATTATCCACCTCACCGGCGATATAGGTCGCTGCATTGAAACCTGAATAGCTGAATGACACCCACATGAGTGTTACAGCGAAAGTGAAAATGGTCACCGGGTCTGATTGAATTGCTGTACTAGTCTGCATCCCCTGCCAGGAATCAATCGGCAGCGCAAATAATCCGTAAAGGATAAATCCGGTAATGAAAATTAGCTTGAAAATCACGGCAATATTTTGTGTAACAGCGCCGAAACTCAGTCGAATACCATGGACAAACAATGCCAGCACTATGACGGACGTGGCAATAGTGTTTTCGGGAATACTGCCTCTGAACTCCGCTCCCAACAGATAAGTCTCCAACGTCATTGCCGAATAGGCAATTGCCCCAGTAAAACCGGCAAGTAGCGACACCCAGCCCGCTATGAAGCCGAGTAAAGGATGAATATTTCTGGAAAGGAAGAGGTATTCGCCGCCAGACTGGGGATTGAGTTTTACCAGGTAGCCATAACTGATCGCTCCGGTGATGGCGATAACACCACCTGCCAGCCAGGCCAGCATCACCAGGCGCGGGGAACCGAGATCACCGAGTGCGAATCCGGACGCGGTAAAGATTCCCGCGCCGATCATGTTGGCGACAACCAGTCCTGAGAGGGTATACAGTCCGAGTTGCTTATTCGACATCAGCTAAGAACTCCCCTGTCCGGATCCAGGCACCACAAACTACGGCGCAGGCAGCAGCCTTTAAAAGCTGATGCCTGCGCCGTTTCTGTCGCTGTTAAGGTGAGCTTTCCCGACTAATCAGACTGCTACAACTTTATTCGCACAGGGCCCCTTCTGACCCTCACCCACTTCGTATTCCACGGCCTGCCCATCGCTGAGCGTTGCATAGCCTCCGTCACTCTGAATTTCCGAATAATGAACAAATAGATCCTTGCCTCCATCTTCCGGAGTAATAAAACCAAAACCTTTGTCTGCGTTAAACCACTTTACTGTACCTTTACTCATACTTTCCTCTTCAATTTATTTTTTAATTAGTTGCAGCATTCTGCACTCAATTTACTACGTTCAGATCTATTACAACGAAAAAATCAGAACTTGTGGGATAGCATACACCTTTGGACTGGTCCATTTTCACCCACGGAGTCCCTAGTTTGTCATTAATGCCGGATCATTACCATAGATCAGCGACGCAAATACGCCTCCAGTGATCCTTTTGGCGACTGCCAGGATGCCTGATTTGTTTATTATCGCACCTTGATGTACTTCCGTAGCCGCTGTGGGCGAGGCTCGCCGGAGAAGATACTCCCGTCCCGGTCCACTGTAATGGACTCTGCCCCGCTGCCACCAGCGGTGATGGGTGGGTTGTCGCCCGGGTCCAGTATGAAGTGTTCCACCCAACCAGTAGCCACATCTCCGATCCTGATCCCCTTCTCCCATCCTGGATTCTGTGTCATATCCGATTCTGAGTCGGCCACATAGATCTTACCGTTACCATCGATAGCGATATCGCTCGGCATGCCAAACTGCGTCCATCTATTCACGTAGTTGCCGTCCCGATCGAAGATGACGATCCGCATGTTCTGCCGATCGGCAATGAAGAGGCGGCCGTCCGCGTCCATTGCAATTGCGTGGGGACCGTATAACTGACCCGGTCCGTGCCCGGTCTCTCCGAAGGATTTGATGAACGTCCCGTCACCGGAATACTGCACGATTCGATTATTACCGTTCTGGTTATGACCATCCACAACGAAGATGTCGCCATTCGGCGCGGTGATTACATCGCTTGGCGCGTTGAAATGATAGGGTCCATCCCCGGAGACCCCTGCTTCACCCAGAGTCATGAGGAGCTGGCCCTGGGGTGAAAACTTGAAGACCTGGTGGCCAAAGACCGTCCCCCCTCCTGGCGCCTCTCCATCTCCTGCCTCTGTTACCCAGACGTTGCCCTCGCGATCTACGTGGATACCGTGGGGCCAGGCGAACATGCGGCTCCCGAACATGGTTACCACATTACCGTCTCGATCGAATTTAATGATCGGGTCGAGATCGGAGTTATCACAGTAGGTCTGGCTCCCCCGTGGCGTGCCGTCGTTACCACAGCGCACGATCGCCCAGAGATGCTCCCCGTCTATATCTATCTCGATCCCACCGGGGGATCCCATTTGCCGTCCTTCCGGCAACTGCGCCCAGGGTTGCCCGATAAGTCCCGGGCCACTCCCGGCCTGTAGCCCCCCCACCGGCCGGTAGGGATTCGGTCCCGTCTGAGCCTGCGCCTCGGAGTGGATCAGTCCGATGAACAACGTTCCTCCCAGCACCAACGTGAAAAAGCCTCGTATAATTTTTGTCATAAGATACCCCTTGTTGAACATGCCCTGGCCATCATTGCGCTTTCACCAGTTTGCGTACCCAGCCATCACCTTTGGTGAGTAGATAAAGCTCGCCAGCGGCATCGAGTCCCAGACGCAGACCGGCTCTGTTGCCCGCAGCATAGGTGTTGGGAAAGCCACCCACACCCAATACTTCGCGCTCGCGCCCGTTGAAAATTATCCTGAGTTCCTGAATCCGGGCTGGATTCCCCGGGACCAGGTTGGTCGATTCAATATAAAAAAGCCGCCCGTTGACCAAATCGGAGAAGACGTACTTTCCCTGTAACTCTGGAATACCTGAACCGCGATAGACAAATCCACTGCTAATGGCGTTACCCTCATCGTGGTCATACTGGGCAACCGGGTAAGTGAACTCGTCCTCATCTTCCGCAGGCAGGGGATAAACCGGCCCGGGTCGCACGCCGCCGATGCCGAATGCAGTAGCGAATGTTCCTTCCCGCAGTCGCCAACCGTAATTGGCGCCGGGGATGCCTATATTGACCTCTTCAACCTGGCTTTGACCGATGTCTGACATAAATACTCTGCCATCGGAGTCAAAAGAGAAATGTTGGGTATGGCGCAATCCGTAAGCCCAAATTTCATCTGCCTTGCTGGCATCGTTTACAAAGGGATTATCAGCAGGAATCCCGTAGGCGATATCGCTATTTCCGGCAAGGGGATCGATGCGCATAATGCCTGCCATCGGCTCGGTCAGCGACTGTCCATATTCGTAGGGATCATTGGCCCCACCACCGTCACCGATACTAATATAAAGAACACCATAGTCAGCCGAACCTGAATTTGCATAAGGATTAAACTTGATGGTTCCGACATTGTGGTTCTGGGCAAACTGACCGATACGGAATACTTCCCGCGATGTGCCTGCGAAAACATTCGCGGCCGGATCATCCGCAGTCCATTCCCGAATCACACTCTCGTGATTGTCCGCTGCATCATCCAGATAGTCTGCAATCTCCTGGCCGGAAGCCGAGCTGTAGGCAGTGTAGAATTTCCCGTAACCGGGCCTGCCTTGTTGCGCAAATTCAGGGTGAAAGGCAAAACCGGCCAGGCCGGTTTCATTGGCAAACATGGAATCGTCAAAGCCTACATTCTGCTGTCGAATATCCAGATAAACAGAAAGCTCGCTACTGGCGTTATCGGTAATGTACAGCAAACCCCGTAAATCATTTATGACCAGCCGACCCGAACCATCTCTTATCGGCAACATGTACTGAATTCGCGCGTAGGCTCTGTTGGCCCCCTCCGGGTTGGCATCGGTGGATTGCGGCACGCGGATGAAATTCACTGCCTCAACAACTATGTCGCCCTTGAGAATTTTTTCAGGAATTGGGTCGTCCAGTGCTGCCGGCACCGAGTCGGCGGCGTACACGAAGGGAAAGAGTGAGGCAGAAGTTATTAGTAATGCAGTTTTTATTATTTCCATGGTTTGGCTCCGTAGGATAGCCAGTATAAAGCCAATCGTTTGCTAAGGCTCATTGGACGCTGAATCGAGTCTAACATAGTTGAACTGCCTGCTTCATCAGGCTATCAGTGAATCAGCCGCCTGCTGTTTTGGTATCTTGAATTCCTCCAGGAAACGATGGACTTGCATTGAGATAGCTTTTATTCTCCCTATAAACTTGGTGCCTGATCCTGAGCATGAAAATTCGCATGTGGCAGTTCATCAATCAAATTCATGAGGGAAAGCATAATGAGTAAAAAACGCGCCGACCGTCCAACTGACCCTGCAACCCCCAAAGTAGACCGTCGTAATTTCCTGAAAGGTGCCGCCACCGGCGCGGCGGCCCTGGCTGTCAGCCGAAGTGCTGAAGCGCAGAGTCCTTCCGCCTATAACGCATCCTTAAGCGCGCCTTCCTATCAGCAAATTCAACGTGATACAGGTTCATTAGCACCACCAACCCCTGACCGCACTGTGGTACGCCCGGGGTCGGACCTGATGGTGCAGGCGCTAAGGGATATGGGAATTGAGTTCGTCGCTTCCAATAATGGCTCGAGCTTCGAAGGCATCCAGGAGTCCATCGCCAATTATGGAACCCCGCCCAATCATATGCCGGAGTACATCACTGCCCTGCACGAGGAATCGTCAGTAGACATGGCCAATGGGTATGGTAAGTCGGAAGGCCGGCCGATGGCGGCCATGTTGCATGGCACGATCGGTATTCAGCACGCATCGATGTCAATTTATCAAGCCTATTGTTCCGGTACGCCGATGATGCTGATAGTAGGCCGGGATGATGGTTTTATTCAGGCTCACACTGCCGATGACATGGCTGCCATGTGTCGCAGTTTCACCAAGTGGGATGCGCAGCCAAAAACCTTGCCTGAATGCATCGATGCCCTGCACGAAGCTTACCGGCAGGCAGTAACACCCCCCACTGGGCCCACACTCATAGTCGTCGACATGGAGCTACAGAAAGAAGAGGCGCGTGACTTCGTGGTACCCCCATTCCGTCCCGCCGTGATCGAGGGTGTGGACAACACCACTGCACGGGATATTGCACAGAGACTACTCAATGCATCGAATCCCCGGCTCAATACCGGTATGTTCCGTACGCCGGAAGGGGTAGAGGCCGCAGTTCGGCTCGCCGAATTGATTGGGGCGAGCGCTTCTACTAACGCCATGCAACTTTCGATGGGTTTTCCCCAACGGCATCCGCTCTGTGGACCAGGTGCGGACACCGCCTATGACTATGCACTGGGACTGGAAGCGGGTTCTCCCGACCTGTCGTTACAGCGACTTTCTGTAAAATCTTTAGAAGCAGAACGTGATGTAATGGGCGTCGGATTTGGCAGCATGCGTCCAGGTAACGGAAATAGAGTCAGGCCAGGGCGTCAGACTCAGGAACAGGGCACGGTGCTGACGGTCGACGCCGAGGCCAGCATCCCGGTGATTATTGCGGAGCTCAGCAGGCTGATGACTCCAGCGAAGCAACGTGAAATTGAACAGCGCAAGACCCGTCATGCCAGCGCCAACCAGGAGGCCTTTCTGACCAACTTGAGGGCCGCTGTCGAAGAGAAGAAGAAAGGCTGGGATCTCAGCCCGGTCAGTACCGCCCGTATCTACGCCGAACTCTGGCCTCTAATCATGAATGAGGACTGGTGTCTGGCATCCCCCAGCGGTTTCTCTGGCGGCCATCACCGTCAGCTCTGGGAGCACAATAAACCCTATAGTTTCCTAGGAGATCAAGGTGCTGCCGGCATGGGCTATGGCCTGGGGGCCTGTACCGGTGCAGCGCTGGCGGCTCGAGGTCGGGGACGTTTCGTGGTGAACGTGCAGACCGATGGGGATTTTAACTATGCCCCGGGTGCACTGTGGACCGCGGCACATCACGAGCTGCCAATGCTCACCGTAATGCATAACAACCGGGCCTGGCACCAGGAATTCATGTTCGTTCAGTACCTGGCCGGGGTGCGTGGTCGGGGGACAGATCGTGGCCATATCGGCACCGTGCTACGCGATCCCTTCATCGACTACAGCAAGATGGCTGATGCTTACGGAGTGCAAAGTGAAGGTCCGATTGAAGATCCGACCCTGTTGGCCGCAGCGCTCGAGCGCGGTGTGGAGTCGGTCAAAACCGGCAAACCCTATCTAATCGATGTGGTTACGCAGCCGCGCTAGGAGAAATCGGATGAGAAAACAGCTGATCAGTACCCTTGCTTTGCTTCTGGGTTTTGCTGCAACTGCGGTAACTGCCCAGACCGGGCCAGTGAATGGCAATGCTGAATCTGGCGCCCAGCTTTATTTCGATCATGGCTGTCATGGCTGTCATGGTTATTCTGGCTATGGCCGTAAAGATCTCAATAATACGGGCAGTCCCTGGCTTATGAATGAAGAGATCTTCCGCGCCTTCCTGCGTGCCAGGGCTGATGTTGCGCCCTTGCTGCCTTCCACTGACATGCCCAACTACCCGGCCAACGCGCTCAGTGATGCGATGGTGTCAGATATCTATGCCTATGTGCGATCCATGCCGGCCAACCAGCCTGAAACTCAAGATGTTCCCACCTTGCGCACTATTCTGGAAGCGGCTGAGCAACGGCAGTATCGACCCTGAGTGNTAAGAAAAAGGTCTCCAATATGGCTGAGCTGATTCTCTACACCAATCCACAATCGCGCGGGCAAATTGCCCACTGGATGTTGGAAGAAACAGGTGAACCCTATGAGACCGTATGGCTGGAATATCTGCAGAGCATGAAAGCTGACGAGTATCTTGCTGTGAATCCCATGGGGAAGGTGCCAGCTCTCACACATAACGGCGCAGTAATAACGGAAGCGTCGGCAATCTGTGCTTATCTGGCCGCCAGTTTTCCCAACAAACAGCTAATGCCAGTACCGGGCGATCCGGCACTGGCGGCCTACTTCAGGTGGCTGTTTTTTGCTGCAGGCCCGTTTGAAATGGCCATTACCGTTCGTGCCATGGACTGGCCTGTGAAAGAAGAAAACAGCCGAAGCCTGGGATTTGGAACACTCAATGACGCGATCCAGGTAATGGTAACTGCGATAGACTCCGGCCCGTTTATTTGCGGNGAACAGTTTACCGCCGCCGATGTTTATGTGGGCAGCCATCTGGATTTTGCCATGCAATTTGGCAATATTGAAAAGACAGATGCGCTGGAGGAATATATTACTCGTTTGCATGAACGCCCTGCATTCCAACGTTGCAGCCAGATTTGCCAGAGTCAGATTCAACAATCCGACAGTTAGATTCGAGGTGGCTCTTTGACTGTGGCAAAAACCCTGAGAATAACAAAGAGATCATCATGAATAAAAATGGAAAAACAGGGCTCAACTCATCTCTGCTTCTTTTATCGTGCCTTTTCTTCACAGGATTTACACAGGCTCAATACGGCACGCAATCGGGCGAGTGGCTCAGCTACGGGGGCGATACGGGCTCTACAAAATATTCTCCTCTGGATCAGATCAATCCGGATAATTTTGTAGAACTGGAAATTGCCTGGCGCTGGACTTCGGTGGATGCATCGCTACCGCTGGATGCACTCCGTGAAGACAATCCTGATATCCAGATCGGCAATTTCCAGGCCACGCCGCTCATGGCCAGAGGCACTCTGTATATTATTACCGCTTTAAATCAACTTGCTGCAATCAATCCGCTCACCGGAGAAACGCTCTGGACACATAATCCGGAATCCTATTTATCCGGGCCACCTATCAATCCACTGAGCTATCACAATCGAGGCCTCGCCTACTGGTCAGATGGAGAAAAGGAGAGAGTGCTGGCAGGAACTCACGATGGCTACCTTATCTCTCTGGATGCGAAAACGGGAATTCCGGATCCAGACTTCAATGGAGGGCGAGTGGATTTAAACATCGGAATTCCCCGCGCAACTCGAAACAATCTGGACTGGTTGGGCGCACAGCCAGTGTCCGTCGTGTCGCCACCAATCGTCATTGGCGATATCGTGGTTACCTCACAGATCACCCAGGGTCGGCCGTTGCTGCGGGAAAGACCACCCATGTGGGTACGGGGCTACAGTATTCATACCGGTGAAACGAGGTGGGTGTTTCACACCATTCCACAGGCCGGAGAATTTGGTGTGGAAAGCTGGGGGGAAGAGTCGTGGCGGCGCACCGGAAACAATGGTGTGTGGTCCATCATGAGCGCCGACCCGGAACTCGGACTNGTGTATTTACCGTTGGAAGCGCCCACCGATGATTTCTATGGCGGCAATCGCCCTGGCGACAACTTGTTCAGCCAGAGTCTGGTAGCCGTAGACGCACTTACCGGCGAGAGAAAATGGCATTTCCAGATGATTCATCATGGCATTTGGGATTATGACCTGCCCGCAGCCCCAAATCTGATCGATATCACCGTCGAAGGCAGGGATATTAAAGCCATTGTGCAAGTTTCCAAACAAGGCTTTGTGTATACCTTCGATCGGGAAACCGGCGAACCGATCTGGGCCATAGAAGAACGGGAAGTGCCGCGCTCTGTTATCCCCGGTGAAAATGATTCACCGACTCAGCCCTTCCCGACCAAACCACCACCATTTGAAGCACAGGGTCTCGAGGATGCCGAATTAATCGATTTCACGCCCGCGCTGCGGGAAGCTGCGATCGAGATCATGGCAGACTATACCTATGGTCCTCTCTTCACGCCCCCGACAGTTTCGGTACCAGGTGGCAATCGCGGCACTGTATTAAGACCGAGCGCAGGCGGTGGAGCAAACTGGATGGGCGCGGCTGTGGATCCGGAAACCGGCTTTCTTTATGTGCCTTCTTCAGATTCCATCACGGTGCCAGTTCTTATCGAAAGCGATCCAGCCGAATCGACGCTGCCGTATCGCCGCATTGCCCTTGGTGGTATTCGAGGTCCTGAAGGTCTGCCAATTCTCAAACCACCGTATGCGAGCATAACTGCATTCAATATGAATACCGGAGAAATAGCCTGGCGTGTGCCCAATGGCGACGGTGCCGAACGCATTGAGAATCATCCAGCACTAGCGGGTGTCGATCTGCCACCTCTTGGTGGCGGCGGTCGCAATCCAATACTGGCAACGCCATCAATGTTAGTACACGCACAAAACAATGGCAGTCAAACCAAATTGATTGCCAGAGATAAGGCAACAGGTACAGAGTTGGCGACGATAACTACGCCAGCGCGATCTATCGCCGCACCGATGACTTATGAGTTGGATGGCAAGCAGTATATTGTGATTTCGGTTCTCACCGTTCCAGCACCACAGTTAATTGCTTATGTGCTTCCCTGATTAAAGGGATGATCCACAGCAGCAGGCATCTCACCTGCCAGGGGGAATTCTGCAGACAGAATTCCCTAATCCCCATCCGGGCTTTGAAATGCACTCACCAATTCCTTCTGGGTAGTCCCCGGCACACGCGCATAATGACTGAAATCCGCGGTGTAAACCCCTTCGCCACCGGACAGCGACTTCAATCGCGAATGGTAAGCCTGTAACTCCTTCAGCGGTGCCAGACCAGAGATTTTGGACCTGTTGTCAGTGAGTATTTCGGTTCCGCTGATCGAACCACGCATGCTGGCCAGATCCCCGGTCACGCTACCCACACAGTCGCTAGGTACGGTAAAAGCCACTTTGACGATGGGCTCCATTATGATCGGTGATGCCTTGCCAATGGCATTGATGAAGGCCTTCTTGCCGGCCTGCACGAAGGCGATTTCCTTTGAATCCACTGCATGAAATTTTCCATCTAAAACAGTCACTCTCACATCCTGCAACGGATAGCCTGAGATCGCGCCATTGCCAAGCACCTGACGCACGCCCGTTTCCACGGCTGGAATGAATTGCGAGGGTATCGCGCCGCCCACGATCTTGCTGACGAATTCGAA
>PBTO01000054.1 GCA_002726595.1 Gammaproteobacteria bacterium
AACAATGTTCAGATCATTCAAGGCAAAGAGCATGTGGTGGTCCTTACCGAGATGGTTCATGATGCCCGCATCGTTAAACTTGATGGCCGCCCGGCCCTGGACGAGAGTCTGCTGCTCTGGTCAGGTGACTCCCGCGGTCACTGGGATGGCGATACACTGGTAGTAGTAACACAGAATTTCAATGGCTTGACGCAAAGCTTTGATGGCTTTGGCACGTCCAAAAACAAAGTGCTCACCGAGCGATTTACTCGTGTCGGACCGCAAACACTAAACTATGAGTTCACTATCGACGATCCCTCCACGTTTACTGACAAGCTAACTGCAATAGTGTCCATGACCAAAGTGGCCGCTCAGTTGTACGAGTATGCCTGCCACGAAGGCAACTATGGCATGGCAAATATGCTACGCGGGGCACGCAGAAGAGAAGCTAATGAGGTGTCTGATCGAGTAGCCGATTTATTTCGCGGACAATAGGGATCAGGGCAGTGCCAGAGTAACCAGCCTGGAATCCCGGCCTCCCCCTACAGCAATACTGATGTATTGCTTGCCGTTCTGCATGTACGTCATCGGTGTACCTTGTGGCGGCAATGGCAATTCAATTTCAACCACGATGTCACCACGGGCCTTGTCGAATGCACGCAGCAGATTCCTGTCGCCGTCACGTTGCGCAAGGAATAACAGCGTTTTGGTAAGTACCGGGCCAGCTCCACTGCCACCGCCTACAGGTCCTGGATCGAGGATACCCATGTCGATAATCTGCTGCCGCCTGCCTTCGCCGTGGGGTACCATCCACTCGTGCTCGCCAGTATTGAGGTTAATCGCGGTTATACGGCTATAGGGCGGCTTGGTCAGGGGCAAGCCCTGGGGTCCGGCAACTGACCTCGCGCCACCACGCACATATCCCATTTCTTCCCGTCCCCGAGTGCCTTCTCCCAATTGCACTACGATGGGCGAAGAGGAAGAAGGAATGTAATAAAGCCCCGTGTCAGGATCAAATGCTGCACCATGCCACTCGGCACCACCGAACCAGCCGGGAAACTGAATCGCTCCTCTTGTTGATGGGGGCGTAAACAGGGGGCCGTAATCGAATTGTTCGATATTTTGCAATGCTTCCCGACGCAATTCCGGGGTGAAATCTATCAGGGTTTCATCACTGATGCCCTGCGGCTCAAATGGTGCTGGTTTGGTGGGAAAAGGCTGCGTCAGCGAAGCGACTTCGCCAGGTACACTGCTCGGCGGCACGGCTCTTTCTTCTATGGGCCAGACCGGCTCACCGGTTACTCGATCGAATACATAGGTAAAGCCCTGCTTGGAAATCTGCGCAACCGCTTTGATCGGGCGACCGTCTACATTTATATCAACCACTGTCGCCGCTGCGGGCAGGTCGTAGTCCCACAGTCCATGATGCACCATCTGGAAATGCCAGATTCTTTCACCATTGTCGGCGCGCACAGCTACCAGGCTCTCGGCAAAAAGATTATCTCCCGTGCGTTTTCCCCCGTACCAGTCATTCGTTGGCGTGCCTATGGGAATATAAACAATACCTAGTTCGTCATCGGCACTCATGATAGTCCAGGAATTTGTGTTACCAGTGTATTCCCAGGATCCGTCTTCCCAGCTGTCATTACCAAATTCTCCCGCTTGGGGGATAGTATGAAAGATCCATTCCATTGCGCCGGTATCTGGATTGAATGCACGCACATCCCCTGGAGGCATCTCAATGGAAGGAGGTACGTCAGAAACTACGGAGTTCACAATGACTTTGTTGTTGGTAACAAGCGGTGGCGAAATTACGCCGTAAACTCGTCGATCAACTTCTCTGCCAAGGCCAAGTGTCAGGTCAATCTTTCCTTCCTGACCAAAATCACTATCCGGGATACCGGTTTCGGTGTCTACCGACCACAGGAAGGCATCATAAGTTGCGAAGAATAGCCGTTTCTTGTCTCCCTGCTCCCAATACGCCACCCCACGGGTGTTGTAACCGAGATTCACCGGCCTGCCAGTCATCTCCCAGGCCCGAGTATCGAAAGACCAACGCTGATCGCCACTTGCGGCGTCAAGCGCAACAATGCGCCCGAAAGAAGTTGAGACATACATGACACCCTCCACAACAATCGGCGTAGCCTTATAGCTAGAGGGTACTGCGGTGTTGTTATCACCGGCCAGGTTTGCGGCAACTGTCTCGTTATCCACGCTGTCCCAACTCCAGGCCACAACGAGATCATCTACGTTCTGAGCTGTGATCTGGTCCAGAGGTAAGTATTTGCCGGAGCCGTTATCACCGCCGTAGCTGGGCCAATCCTGGGCGCTGGCCAGGGTGGCGGTAAACGCAAGTGTGATGCTCAGTAGAAGCCTTTTGGAGATGCCCATAGTTCTCTCCTCTCCTTTTTTCTAGGGATGGTTGATTGAGGATACTACAATCTAAGGGGTCAGAGTACTTTGATCTGATCCTTACTCCATTGATCCAGCCGAATCCCCCAGAGTAATTAGCTAGAGTAATTAGATAGACGCTAGATCATTGTGCGTTTATGCTTCTTTATCCCCGCACCAGCCAGTTCAAGGAGCCATGATGACAAACTCGTCTGATAAAGACCTGGGCATGAATCGGCCCATAAGCCGTCGTGATTTTGTCAACGGCGTCGCCCTGCCGGTAGGTGGTGCGCTGATGATGCCGTCTTTCTCTGGTGCACTGGCTCAGCCAGCGGTGCAATCTGCAGATTATTACCCCCCCACCGAAATCGGTTTGCGCGGCAGCCATGACGGGTCCTGGGAAGTTGGGCACCAGATGCGCGACCAACGCGGCTGGGATAGGTCATCGGCCAGCGACAGCGGTGAAGAATACGACCTGGTGATTGTCGGCGGCGGCATAAGCGGCTTGGCGGCTGCCCATTTCTTCATCGATCAGGCGGGTCGCGATGCTAGGGTATTGATACTGGACAACCACGACGATTTCGGTGGTCATGCCAAGCGCAATGAATTTCATTACAACGGACGGATGCTGGCGCTCAATGGTGGTACCTTAAATATCGAATCGCCCGAACGCTACAACGCCCCATCGCGGGCTTTACTGGATGCCATCGGTGTCGATCTGGGCCGCTTCCTCAGTGACAACTCTGAGAGCCGAAGCATGTATCGTCGTATGGGGCTGGGATCGGCCCATTTTTTCGACAAGGAAACCTNGGGTGTAGACCGACTGGTAAAAGGGGACGGTGGAGGGGGCTATTCGGCTGATTTTGCCGCTCAAACTCCACTGTCTGCAAGGGCACAACAAGACCTGCTTATGCTCTACAGCGGGTCGTTGCCGGATTATATGCCCGGTCTGTCATCAGATGAGAAAAAACAGCGCCTGGCCAAAATAAGCTACACCGACTTCATGCTCAACACCGTCAAGGTAGATCCTGAGGTGATGTGGTTCTACCAGAACACGGGCAACGGCAGCTTTGTCGTCGGGGCCGATGCACTACCGGCCCTGTTCGCCTGGCAGATGGGGCAGCCGGGATTCAGCGGTATGAATCTGGAACCAACACCTGAGGGCATGTTGGCGGACCTGCCCGGTGGACATCATGGCCGTCAGTTGCCAGGCGGTGGTTCGGTACACTTTCCGGACGGCAATGCCACTCTTACGCGCCTGTTGGTGCGCTGGCTGATACCCGATGCGGTGCCAGGCGGCAGCCAGGAAGACGTTGGTGCAGCCCGTGTTGACTACAGCCTGCTCGATGCGCGCAACCAGGCGGCGCGTATCCGGCTGAACAGTACCGTGGTTAATGTGCAGCATCAGGGATCCGGCGCCGATCGCAACGTGGAGATTGCTTACGTTAATGACGGCCGTACACATCGGGTCAGAGGTCGTCACTGTGTCATGGCCTGTTGGAACACCGTGATTCCCTACCTGGTTCCGGAACTGCCGGAGCAACAGAAAGAGGCACTCGCCTTCGGTGTGAAGGCACCACTGGTCTACACCAGCGTGGCGGTGAGAAACTGGACTGCATTTGAAAAACTTGGGATTAGTCGTGTTACCACACCAACCATGTATCACTCGAGGCTGGCACTGGATGAAGCAGTTAGTCTGGGTGACCTGCGCCATGCAGAATCACCCGAAGAGCCCATCGTCCTCAGTTTGGGTCGTTACCCTTCAGCACCAGGACTACCGAAGAAAGAACAGCATATCATTGGTCGCCAGGATTTATTGAATACCACATTCGAGACCTTTGAGCGAAGTCTGCGCGACCAGTTAGGACGTGTGCTGGGTGACGGCGGCTTCGAGCCAGCCCGGGACATCGTTGGTATCGCGGTAAACCGCTGGCCCCATGGTTATTCCTACACCTATAACAGCCTGTATGACCCAATGGATTGGGTGTTTACCTCCACCGATCAACGACCCTGTGTAGTCGGTCGTCAACCCTGGGGCAATATCACCATCGCCAACTCGGATGCAGCGGCCAGCCCGCACACCGATGCGGCAATCCTTGAGGCTCATCGGGCTGTGCAGGAAGTCCTTGCCAAGTCTTAAGGACTCCGATCTTCAACTTTAGTGCCAAATTCTGGGCTGAAATTAACAATAATTCAAAAACAACTGATCAAAGGACGAATATACTCCTGGATCCGTAATTAGTCTTCCTGTCTCTTATTACACTCTCTCTGTCGTGACCGTCAGTAAAGTCTGTGATTCTACCCGTTAATTCCATTATTCTCATTGCAACATTCTCTAGTAGTGTCTGTTTGCGAGAGTAATGAATAATTAGCGCATGTGGCTAAAGGCATTTATTCGTAACTAAAAATAATCAAAAACCAATATGCTCTGGCAGTTTGTATGTATGCCAGGCGACCAGGAGTTAACTATGTATCACCCAATAAATAGAAAAATAGTCAAGCACCTTTTTCTACCAATTATTTTCTGCTTTTGTTTTGTCTCTATAGTTGCAGCACAGGATCAACCCGAGCCGATCTTGATACAGGTGAATCAACTTGATATCAAGCCCGATAAGCTTGAACAATTCAGGTCAATACATCGCGACGTATTTATACCAG
Source organism: Gammaproteobacteria bacterium (assembly GCA_002726595.1). Classification (GTDB taxonomy): domain Bacteria; phylum Pseudomonadota; class Gammaproteobacteria; order Pseudomonadales; family Pseudohongiellaceae; genus UBA9145. The sequence goes on from PBTO01000054.1 coordinate 5,029, forward strand.
CTGCCCGAGCCAACGGCGTACCTTGGAGGTTAACCAGTACAATAGCACTTGGTAACACGCTATCTACAACTGTGGTATCACCCATTCCTAATATGGCAGCACTGGATTCCCAGGGCGGTCCGGCGTCGACGGAGTTAGAAGGACAACTGGCGCTTAATCTGTGGGCGCAAACCGTGCAGGCTAGAAGAAGTTTTATCGTGACTTCCCGTCCGGACATGAGCATGGCGGCACAGCCTCAAACTGGCCTCACCGTAGTTTACCGATTCCGGGTTACGATTGGGAAAATCCCTCAATTCGTCGCGCTTTGGAACGAGAAGGTTATCCCTGCACTGGAAACATCAAACATAACTGGCACGCGAGTTTTCCAAACAGTTTCGGGTGGTCTGATTGGTGAATTTTATTCACTGACACCAGTTGCAAACTTTGCCACGGCAGACGGACCAGGACCATTCAGTGGCCTCGAGCCTCAAGAAGCCCAGGCGTTGAACATGGAAATGACAGCTCTGCTGGATGAGATGGAACTCACTTACAATAGAGTAGACCAGGAATTAAGTTACGGGTTGGCGGGAACTCAGCAATAAGAAGTAACGGAATCAGATCAAACAGAGGCGGAGGGAATAAGAATTTATCCCTCCGCTTTCCTGTTTCAGGATCAATAGGGACAGATCTATTTTTTCTATTGTTTTATAAACCAGATACACACCAGAAAATAAATCTGTCCCTAATAAGATTATCCTCAGATAAAAACAAGATACACTAAGAAAGGTCTATCCCCATGGAAAAATTGTTAAGACCGGCTCCCATATTGTTCACCATGATGTTGCTCGGAGCCTGTTCAGACAATGGCACCACGGAGGTTAGTTCACAGTCCTCTGTAGCAACTCCCATTGCAAACCTGCAGGCCTCCACCAGCGGCTTCAATGCCGATCGAAATGCGTACTTTGGTGATTTACATGTACACACGATGTACTCCTACGACGCCTTCATCTTCGGCACAACTTCGTCACCCGATGATGCCTACACTTTTGCCAAGGGCGGAGCGCTGACCCATCCGGCTGGCTTCGATATGAAACTGGATGTGCCGCTGGATTTTTATGCGGTCACCGATCACGCCTACTACCTGGGTATATTTCGGGAAATGGCAGTCGGGGATTCCGCCGTATCCAGGCATCCGGTGGCGCAGGGAATGGCCTCGCTGGGTGATGACATTACCGAAAGGCGAGCCTTGTTTGCCAGGATCCGCGATTTTTCCCGTTCCGAGAGAAACATGGAGATTATGGATCTGGATATAGTGAAAACCGCCTGGTCCGATATCGTTGCGGCGGCGAACAGACACAACGATCCGGGAAACTTCACCGCTCTTGTCGGCTATGAATACACAGCATCTGGCCCCGAATATCAAAACCTGCATCGCAATGTGATATTCCGTGGCGGGCAGGNGCCAGACCTACCGTTCTCCAGGCTGGAGTCAGGTAATCCCGAAGATCTATGGAACTGGATGGATGATAACCGTGCCCGGGGCATGGAGAGTCTTGCGATTCCCCATAACTCAAATGGCTCAAGTGGCATGATGTTCCAGCTTACGGATTACTCGGGGCGGCCGCTGGACAGCGCTTACGCGACACAGCGGATGCGCAACGAACCCCTGGTTGAGATAGCACAGGTGAAGGGTGCCTCAGATACCCACCCCGCGCTGTCACCCAATGACGAGTGGGCTGAATTCGAGATCATGCCCTTTAGAATTGGTATTCGTATGCCAAGTGAACCACAGGGCAGCTATGTGCGGGAAGCCTATCTCAACGGACTCGAGATGGAGGCAGAGCAGGGATTCAATCCCTATAAGTTTGGCGTTATCGGTTCCAGTGATTCCCATAATTCATCGGCAGCCGGACCCGAAGACGATCACTGGAGTAAGGTAGCGCTGTTGGATAGCGATGGGCAGAGACGCGGTGCGGTGCCTTTGGATACGCCCAGGGAAGACGGTGGAATCTATCAGGATACCTACTACAACACCTGGGGTGCAGCTGGGCTTGCCGGTGTCTGGGCGGAAGAGAATACGCGAGAATCGATCTACGACGCCTTTCGTCGCAAGGAAACGTTTGGCACCAGCGGTCCACGCATGAAAGTCAGGTTCTTCGCTGGACATGATATGCCGGCTCTCGATGACAGCGACATGATTGGCAGGGCATATGCCAATGGCGTTCCCATGGGCAGTGATCTACTTGGCGTTGTCGAGCAGATTCCTTCATTCATCGTGTGGGTGGCAAAAGATCCTGACAGCGCACCCCTGCAGAGAGTGCAAGTCATCAAGGGCTGGGTGCAAGATGGCGCGGCAATGGAGCAGGTTTACGATGTTGTCTGTTCCGATGGTGGTGTGGTCGATGCGAATAGTCAGCGCTGCCCGGACAATGGGGCGCGAGTGAATATTAGCGATTGCAGCATCAGTGCCGGGATAGGTGCTGCCGAACTTAAAACCAGCTGGCAAGATCCGAATTTTGATGCTGGTCAACATGCATTCTATTACGTCAGGGCACTGGAAAATCCAAGCTGTCGTTGGTCAACCTGGGATGCGGTAAGGGCAGGCGTGGAACCAAGGGCAGACATGCCAACAACGATTCAGGAGCGGGTCTGGTCATCACCGATCTGGATTACACCACCTGAGTAAACCGATTCCAAGAAGTTACATTTAATGCATCATGTGAAGTACCATCCAGGGCCGATTCACGCCTAGGATTATAGCGAAGGAAACAGCTAATCAGTGGCGACAAGTCCGGGACTTGGCTGTCAGCTACTAACTAGAAGTGGGTTATGCTAGATACCACTAACCAAAGCGTCTCAAAGCGCATTCCGGACACACAATTCTCTGAAGGAGATTTTTGATGACACTAAAAAACATTTTTAAACTTGCCGTATTATCCCTGCTTCTAAATAGTAGCGGCGCATTCGCGGCTGACAATTCCGCGGTTGTGGGTCAATGGGATATCGAGCTGAGCTTTCAGGGACAGGGTGTCACGATCAACCTCACAATAACTGAAAACGGGGATGAACTGGGCGGAACCTGGAAGGGTCCACAAAATACTCTACCGTTGTCTGATGTTAGTTTTGTCGGAGATACCCTATCGTTTTCCCGTGAAACACAGCGAGGAGCTAGCCAAATATCTCTCAAACTGGAAGGCAATACGCTTACCGGTAGTCTAACTACACCGCAAGGAGACTTGCCGATAGTTGCCAAAAAGTCCACTTAAGATCTTAGCTCGTTTCGTTCTCAACTGGAGAATGCTTGTGTAAGGCGGTAAAATTTCCTGGATCGTTATGCCTGTTTGCAGTGGCCACGATATCATCCCAGGCCAACTTGGCGATTGCGGGATCGTTTATCTCTTGTCCCCTGCTTGATCCCAGGAATCCGAGCACTTCGCGGAATTTATGGCCGCGTGGTGTATGATTTCTAGTCTCGCACGGTCACAGCGACTCAGAGAAGGCTCCCTCGGAGGCTGTATGAAAATCTATTTAACAACATCTGAAAGCTGCGGTCATAAAGCCCCGGATAACTGGGGTATTTTCGTTCCCGCCAGCATGTTTCTGCCNGGCAATAACCTTGCCCACTATGATGGGGGAAGCCCCACATTAATAAGAAGAGGCTTACGATGAAAAGATTACTAAAGCTATGCCCATTGTTGTTATTGCTAGGCGCTTGTTCCGATAACACGCCTGCTGATTCTGTAACAAGCACTCAAGCAGCAGAAACAGTTGTGTCGGCATCCAGTACATCCACCGCGAGCGGCTCTGATTACAACCTGGATCGAAATGCTTACTTCGGCGATCTACACGTGCACACCATGTACTCCTATGATGCATTCTTATTCGGTAAGACTGCCTCGCCGGATGATGCTTATGAATTTGCCAAGGGCGGCAGCCTAATTCATCCAACAGGTTTGGAGATAACGTTGGATGTGCCATTGGATTTTTATGCGGTTACCGATCACGCGTACTACCTGGGAGTGCCCAGGGGAATGACGGTGGAAGGTTCCGAACTTTCCAGGCACGAGTTAGCACAAAACATGACTTTCCGTACATTTCGGACTTTCTCCCTTTCCGACCGACGCATGGAAATCGCGGATATGAACGTGGTTAAGAGCGCCTGGGATGACATCGTTGCGGCTGCCAATCGCCACAATGATCCTGGCAATTTCACCGCGTTTGTTGCGTATGAATACACTTCTTCGGGTGTAGAGTCTGAAAATTTACACCGCAATGTCATTTTCCGTGGAAGTGATGCACCTGACCTGCCTTTTTCGAAACTGGATTCTGTTAATCCCGAAGACCTTTGGCAGTGGATGGATGACAATCGCGCAGCCGGGCTTGAAAGCCTTGCTATTCCTCATAACTCAAATGGCTCGGATGGCTGGATGTTCCAGCTAACCGACTATTCGGGCAAACCGCTGGACAGCGCTTATGCGAATCAGCGCATGCGCAATGAGCCATTGGTTGAAATCTCCCAATTAAAGGGCACCTCGGATACACATCCAGCATTATCACCCAATGATGAGTGGGCCGACTTTGAGATTCGGTCTAATCGAGTGGGTACCTCCCTGCCCAGTCAAGCACCAGGCAGTTACGTTAGAGAAGCTCTCCTCAATGGCATAAGGTTGCAGGCCAATCAGCAATTCAATCCCTTTAAACTTGGTATAATCGGTTCCAGTGATACCCATGGCGACAGTGGTGAGATGCGCAGCCCCTTGGCTAATGATACATCTGGAACTGTCGATGAATTTTCTCAAATCCCGTACTACAACAAGGGCAGTGTCGCTGGACTCGCTGGTGTGTGGGCAGAGGAGAACACGCGGGATTCCATCTACGATGCGTTTCGTCGAAAAGAAACATTTGGCACCACTGGGCCACGCATGAAAGTTCGGTTTTTTGCCGGCTATGATTTACCGTCGATCGATGACAGGGATTTACTAAGCAAGGCCTATGCGAACGGAGTCCCTATGGGTGGTGACCTTTTCACCAACGCCGATCAAGAACCCAGCTTTCTGGCCTGGGTAGCAAAAGATGTGAACAGTGCCCCGCTACAAAGAGTGCAAATCATAAAGGGCTGGGTAGAAGACGGTGAAGCCATGGAAGAAGTGTACGATGTCGCTTGTTCTGACGGAGGGGTAATTGACGCAACTAGCAATCGTTGCCCGGACAACGGTGCGCGGGTAAACCTTTCCGATTGCAGCATTAGTAGTGGTGTCGGAGCGGATGAACTCAAGGTTGTCTGGCGTGACCCAAGCTTCGATGCCAGTCAGCTTGCGTTCTATTACGTCAGAGCACTCGAGAACCCAAGCTGTCGCTGGACCACCTTGAATGCGATCCGATTGGGCGAAGAACCCCCGGCATCTGACAGTAGTGGAAGAGACGTAGCTGCAACAATTCAGGAGCGCGTGTGGTCGTCTCCCATCTGGGTTACACCCGACCAGTAGTTGATATCCGTGGCCGCGCCATTTGCGGCACGTTGGGCTGCTATTCACTCTTAGACATAAGCAGAAAAAGAAGCTAGTCTTGAACGCTCATGCCCAATTTACAAAAAGCAGAGGTCAGTTCNATGTCCAGGCTTTCACCAATCGTAAAGCTCAGTGTGTGTCTATTTCTACTCACCGCCTGCTCAGACAACCAGCCTGACCAGCCGAGCGCTGTTTCCTCCCTCTCGAGCGCAGATGTACCAGAATCAATTACACGTACTGCTGAATTTAACGCAGAACGTAATGCTTACTTCGGCGATTTGCATGTTCATACCATGTACTCATTTGACGCCTTTATCTTCGGCACGACTTCGTCGCCCAGCGATGCATACAACTTTGCTAAAGGGGGGACGATCAGGCATCCAGCAGGATTTGACATGAAGCTGGATGTGCCGCTGGATTTCTACGGCGTTAGCGACCACGCCTTCTATCTTGGCGTATTGCGGGAGATGGCCAATCCGAACAGCGCAATATCGAAGCACGAAGTTGCAGAAGGCATGGCCACTCTGGGTGATGCGGCGGAACGCAGTCGTAAATTCAACCAGATTCTCAGATTCTTGGGATCGGCTAGGAGCAGAGAGATAAATGATCCTGCTATCGGCAAGACAGCCTGGGATGATATCGTCGCTACCGCAAACCGTCACAATGATCCTGGCAACTTTACCGCCTTCATCGCCTACGAATATACGACCACAGCTACAGATGGCGGAAACCTGCATCGCAACGTAATCTTCCGTGACGATGTGGCGCCCGAGATGCCATTTTCTAGATTAGATTCAAGGAATCCCGAAGACCTATGGGCGTGGATGGACTCCAACCGGGCGGCTGGAATTGAAAGTCTCGCAATCCCACATAATTCCAACGGATCGAACGGCAATATGTTTATGCTGACCGATTGGTCCGGAAATCCATTAGACAGTGCCTATGCCGATCAGCGCATGCGTAACGAGCCTCTGGTAGAAATCACACAGGTAAAGGGTACTTCCGATACTCATCCTGCCCTGTCACCTAACGATGAGTGGGCTGACTTCGAAATTATGCCATTTCAGATCGCTTCTACCCGACCAAGTAAACCTGGTGGAAGTTATGTTAGAGAGGCCTATCTCAACGGCATCAGCTTACAGGAAGAGCAGGGTATCAATCCTTTCAAACTTGGCGTAATTGGTTCCAGCGATACTCACAATGCGACTTACGCCGGCGATGAAGATGACTACTGGAGCAAGGTGGGTCTCAGAGATTCCGATGGAGTCAAGCGTGGAGCGGTGCCGCTTCCAGAGCCAGGCGCAGATGGCGAACGCTATGCCGATGTCTATTTCAATACCTGGGGAGCATCGGGTCTTGCGGGCGTCTGGGCCGAGGAGAACACTCGCGAATCAATTTATGATTCTTTTCGGCGCAAAGAAACCTTTGGCACTTCGGGGCCGCGCATGAAAGTCCGCTTCTTTGCCGGCTATGATCTGCCAGCCATCGATGATAGTGAACTTGTAGGCAAAGCCTATACTGGCGGTGTGGCGATGGGGAGTGATTTGATCGGCGCTGCGAATCAGCAGCCCTCGTTCATAGCCTGGGTGGCGAGAGATCCCAATAGTGCACCGCTGCAACGTCTGCAGATTATCAAGGGCTGGATCGAAGATGGTCGGCCGCAGGAACTAGTTTATGATGTAGCCTGTTCCGACGGCGGTGTCGTCGATGCAAATTCCTATCGCTGTCCCGATAACGGAGCACAGGTTAATTTGTCAGATTGCAGAATCAGTGCCGGTCTCGGTGCCGCTGAATTGAGAGCCCGCTGGCAGGACCCGGACTACGATCCCAGCCAGAACGCTTTCTACTATGTCAGGGCCATGGAAAATCCCAGTTGCCGGTGGTCTACCTGGGATGCGGTAAGGGCAGGCGTGGAACCAAGGGCAGACATGGCGGCTACTATTCAGGAGCGGGTCTGGTCGTCTCCCATCTGGATAACACCAATTCAGTAGCCCGGGCAGAAGTAAAGTAGCTATGCGATCTTTTATTAAGCAGCCACTATTCTGGTTTTTTATTATCGGTACTGTGCTCTTCGCCGCAGATTCCCTGTTCTCAGTGGATCGCAGCGAAATTTACGTCTCCGTCGCTTTGCGGGAAAGGCTTGGGCTACTGTGGCAAACCCAAACTGGACTGACAGCGTCGTCTGAAGAACTGGATTCCCTGGTAAATAACTGGATTCAGGAGGAAGTACTTTACCAGGAAGCCCTGCGACTTGGCCTGGACCAGGAAGATTCTATTATTCGCCGGCGCCTGGTACAGAAACTTAACTTCATTGCAGAATCGGAACCAATGCCGGAACCGGAAACGGCAACACTGCAGGAGTTTTACAATAGCCGTCTCGAAAACTACACTCTGCCCGTTCGCTATTCTTTTCGTCAGCTCTATTTTCTCACACCAGGTGATGCGAATGACGCGTTAAGAAATATTGCAGAAGGTGGAAAAGCTTCCGAGTTGGGTCAAAGCAGTATGCTTAGCGCCAGCTATGCCTACCGCAGTGAACTGGATCTTAACGCCACGTTCGGCTCAGGCTTTGCACAGCAATTGCAAGGCCTGGAAACTGGAAGCTGGCAGGGACCCCTGCAGAGCGGGTTTGGATTTCACCTCGTGTTGCTTGCCAACATTCACGCAGCAGAAGTGACGCCATTCATGGCAATTCGTGAGCAGTTGTTGATGGACTACGGCCAATACCAGAAAGAGAATACGCGCCAGCTCTATCTTGAAGATCTAATAAACGAATATGACATTGTGGTGGAAGCCAGGTGAGGCTGCTGCTTTGGCTCGTGTGTGCATGTTTGGCCGTAACAGCCAGTGCGCATGAGGTGCGGCCTGCTTTTCTGAAAATCACAGAATTATCCAGTAACGCTGGAACCAGTTTGTTCGAGGCGTCGTTTCGGCAGCCCCAGTTAAATGGCCGTTTTCTTGGTTTAGAACTGGCAACCAACTGCGTTGCCGAAAATACTGGAGCAAGCATATCGGAAGGTGCACTCATCGAAGTGGCGGCGTTGGACTGCGGAGGGGAGGGGCTGACACNCATTGAGATTGTCGGACTCGACCGAACCTTGATCGATACTCTGGTGAGTATCTCCTGGCAAGATGGCTCCAACACAAACCGACTCATAACTGCCCAGGCAGGCAGTCTCGATTTAAGCAGTGAGCTACCCACTTTGCCTATTTACCTGTCCGTAGGACTCAAACATTTACTGCTTGGTTTCGACCATATCCTGTTTGTCTTAATGCTGATGTATCTGGTCAGAAAACCCATGGCGATAGCCCTGGTGATCAGCAGTTTTACTATTGCCCACTCAATTACTCTCGCACTTTCTGCCTTGAATCTTGTAAGCCTGTCGCAGCCGCCGGTGGAAGCGGTTATCGCCGGCAGTATCGTTCTGCTGGCCTATGAAATCCTGCAGAACAGGGCAACACTCAGTAACAGATTTCCTGTGCTGATCGCCTTCGCATTTGGCTTGATACATGGTTTAGGCTTTGCCGGGGCGTTACAGGAGATCGGATTGCCTGAACAAAATCAGTTCTGGGCCCTGGCCCTTTTCAATATCGGTATCGAACTCGGGCAGTTGATAATCGTTGTGGTGGTACTGATTATGCTCAGACTAACAAGAATAAGAGTCGGTCGCTTCATGCGCGAAGCGCCGGTCTACCTGTCAGGTGGCATTGCCAGTTTCTGGTTTATGCAGCGTGCCTGGCTGATATTGGTGCCGGTGTTTAGCTAATCAAAAAGACAGGATCAAAGCAATAACGTCAAATTTGAGGTGCGCCATGAAGCGCTTCGCCGCCCGGACATCACGCCTCTTTTGGAGAAATACATCTACTGCTTCGCCGTCTTTATCAGCGGTTCTCCATAGATAATGCTGTTTTCCCTGAGTCATAAAGAATTGGGGATGGAGAACTGGGGTCAGGTTTCACAGAATAACGCCCTGCTTGCGCAGAAGATCAATCTCAGGGATTTCGATTTCAGTGAGCAGCTCATCCGTATGTTGACCAAGTGCCGGGGCAGGGCGTTGCTCTCCCACAACTTGCTCCGTGAAGCGGGCTGCCGGCCGGGGCGAGCGCATTGGACCTGCTTGCGGGTGTTCCGTCTCAAGAATAAGTTCATTGTGTTCGACCTGTGAGTCGGTGAACAATTCCTGTAACGAATTCACATGAGCGCAGGGAACCTGTTCCGCATCTAGCCTGGCCACCCATTCCGCAGTCGAACCTTCTTGCACACTGACTCTGATCAGTTCATACAGTTCGATATTGTGTTTGATTCGATTCGGCACAGTCTGAAAGCGCGCATCCTCAAATAGCTCAAGGCGACCTGTCGCACGCACGAAGCCTTGCCACTCATCATCGGAGACGACCATGATCATGATATAGCCATCACTGGTGTTAAACGCTTTGTAATATGCACCAGGTTTGATCGGTGGTGATACGCCATCGCCAATCAGCGTGTCATTCACCAACACATCGGGCCAGAGCCAGGCAATGGTCGAATCGATCATCGATAGTTGTACATGCTCACCCTGGCCGGTACGCTCGCNCCCCAGCAACGCTGCGGTAATTGCCTGCGCTGCCGTCAACGCGGTAACTTTGTCAGCTAATAATGTGCGCATGACTCTGGGTGCCTGATCCAGACCCTGCCGGGCCATGACGCCAGACAGGGCCTGGATAATGGGATCATAAACCCGCTTGTGTGAGTAGGGCCCGGATTCCCCGAATCCACTTATTGATACGAAGACAATGTCGCTCTTCAGGGACCGCACCTGCTTCTCACTGAATCCCATGCGCTCAATAGCACCCGGGCGAAAATTCTGTACGAAGACATCGGCACTCTCAATCAATCGACGCAGAACAGCTTTGCCATCGTCGTGCTTGAGATCGAGAGCGACGGATCGCTTGTTCCTGTTGTTCAGCAGAAACTGCGAGCTGATACCGCCGCGCATCGGACCCAGCCTACGCATGAGGTCACCGGCAAGTGGTTCGACCTTGATTACATCGGCGCCCTGATCACCAAGCAGCTGGGTAGCATAGGGACCCGAGATGATGGTCGTGAGATCGATTATCCGGTAATTGCTGAGTGGTCCGGGCATTTCTTTTTCTCATGAGACTTTCTAATCAGATTGAACATCGGCTGGCTCGGTGCATTGCGGCATTTTCAGATGTGTTGGTGAAGAGCCCGGAAACACTAACATTCACGCTTTTGACATACAAGTGACGGAGTGGTTCAGACCTGACCCCCAGGCATTTTTGTAGTAAGGTGCTATTTTCTAAGACTCTGGAGCTTATCCGGAAAATGCCCGATAAAGATTTCAAGTCTGCACAATCGACAAGTCTAGGCCCGGGGCAGCAGACGATGACCCTCCAGCAAGCGCTGGCCACTGCCATGCAGCGCCTCAGAGCGGGTCGTCCGACTGAGGCCGCAAACGTTTATCAACTGATATTGCAATCCGATCCAACTCAGCCGGTCGCTCTGCATCTACTTGGTGTGATTTCTCACCAGATGGGAAGAAGTGAGACGGCCGTTGATCTCATAACGAAAGCCCTCGCTAACGCGCCCGATTATTTTGCGGCGCATAACAACCTTGGCAATGTGCTCAAGGAGCTGGGGAATCTGGATGAGGCTGTTGCCAGCTATCGCAAGGCCGTTGCAGTCAAACCCGATTACACCGAGGCACACTGTAACCTTGGCACCGCGCTCCAGAACCTGGGGAAGCTCGATGAAGCCGTTGCCAGCTATCGCAAGGCCCTCACCATCAAACCTGATTTCGCCGATGCAAATAACAACCTTGGCAATATACTCAAGGATCAAGGCAAGCTGGATGAGGCCGTCAACTGCTATCGCAAAGCCCTCACTAGCAAGCCCGATTTTGCCGAAGTGCATTGCAACCTTGGTACTGTGCTCAAGCGCCAGGGCAAGCTGGATGAGGCCGTCGCCAGCTATCGCCATGCCCTCGCCATCAAGTCCGATTACTCTGAGGCATATAACAATCTTGGCACTGCGCTGCAGAAGCAGGGGAAGCTGGAGGAAGCCGTTGTCAACTACTACAAGGCCCTCACCATCCAGCCTGAATTCGCCGATGTGCACAGCAACCTGGGCAAAGCACTCCAGGATCTGGGGAAGTTGGAAGAGGCTGTTGACAGCTACCGAAAGGCAGTCGCCATCAAGCCCGATTTCGCCGAGGCTGCAGGATCGATGGGGTCAGTTTTATTGTCTTTGGGTAAAGTTGAGGAGGGACTGGCGTTGGAACAAAAAGGATTTGGCATTATTAGCTTTGACATCGACAAAGGTGTCTCAATAGATTATGGAAACATGAAATGAAACGCATCGACATACCCACATCGCCCCCTGGCCCGCACTTTATAGGAAGCTGGTTTATCGAACCAAAATCACTGTGCGATGATCTGGTCAATTTTTTTGAGACGCATCCTGATAATCAGACGGAAGGCAAAACAGCAGGGGGTTTAAATGTGGAATCGAAGCAATCGACCGATCTCGCGATCCGCCCACGGGATCTAGAGCAAGCTGATCACAAACCCGTGCGCGAATATCTCGATGCATTGTTTGATTGTCATAAGGATTACCTTGAGCAGTGGCCATTCCTGAAAGACATTATGGGTCGCGCCGAATTTGGGACATTCAATATACAACGGTATCATCTAGGTGGGCATTTCCTGAAAACTCATGCAGAGCGTACTACTATTAGTACTTCACATCGGGTCCTGGCCTGGATGACCTATCTGAACGATGTCGAGGATGGCGGTTCGACATATTTTGTACATCATGATTTAGACGTTCAGCCACAGAAAGGCAAGACGATGATCTGGCCTGCTGAGTGGACCCATGCGCATTTTGCTAATGTCGTAAACTCTGGAAAAAAGTATATCGCCACCGGATGGATGAATTTCCCGCTAGAGCGTTCATGACCTGTAGTGTCCCCTTCTTCCCGACGGCGGAGTAAGAACGAATAAAGCAAGGACACCTCTGAATAACGGGGTTAGCTCTATTACTCTGTTGACAGATAATAGCTTTTGACCATCTCTTTCTTGTTTGGCCGATATAGTTGAATTAATTGCATGCACATCAGACCAATACCGACAAGCAAACACAGGCCAATTATCGGAAAAAACACCAGNNAACTTTGTATTTTGGGTTGGAATACCAGGTAATCAGTATCAATGCGAAATATACCTTTAGCCAAACCACCCGCTCCCAATATCAACCACATCGCAGCTAGTGAATAGTTGATGAGTCGCGTTCCAAGTAGAATTACATTAGCGCTTTGTGCGCCCTTATCCGGTGAAAATTTGAAACCACCTGCCAGAATAATCATTAGATTTATGCCTATCATTGATCCCATTGAGTGAATGACGATGGCATAGGTGCCGTGAACATAAATATTTACCTGAGGAATGGCAAACAGGACTCCTGAGATAATACTTACCAGGGTCCAGATTTCGACGGCATTGAACAGTGGTGCTGTTGGTTCCAGAAAGGTATTTTTGTTTCTTCTTTCTTCGATTAGAAGCTTTGTGCGGCGGACCAGGGAAACGGTTGCCAACATGCTGGCACAAAAAGCCAGGATCTTGAAAAGCAGCGGTTGCCCAGAGGCGTAATGATGATGACCAAAGGAAAGCAGCAAACCAAGCGCCGCAATTGTGAATAACAAGCTGCTACGTTGCGCTTTCGGTTGTTTTTGCACCATATAAATAGCGCATCCATAGAGGACTGCGCTATTACCCGCAATGAATGTGTCTAATCCATGCCATTGTATCGCCAGGTCCTTTATTGCGTTATTGGCAATTGTCGGAAGTACCCAGAAATGGCTTTCGATTAGCCCGGAAACCACTAATAATATTCCAGCTCCGATTAACCAGAATCCTTCCGGGGAACGTTTAGATAATTCAGTTGAATGGGCGAACAATTTGTAGGCAGTAATTACTGTGGTCGAAATCAGGAAAACAGACAGTATAGGGGGCCAGGAGAAGTATTCCCTGCCGCTTCCATAGCCAAGTGCCAATGAAACTGTCCCGGCCAGAACAAACAAAAACAGTAGCCCAAATTGTATTCCACTGTTGTGTATACTTTTATTTACTTGGCTTTTACCACTGACAATAATTGCATTAAGCAACGCTATCATGCCGCTGAGAATCCCGGAGAATGATAAAAAAGTATGTAAGGGACGCAATTTCGCAAAAGATGCGCCAGGGAATGAAAGATCAGGAAAGGCAACAACAACCGAGGCTACTAAACCTATACAGGTTGCTGCAATAAAGCACAGGCAAGAAAGTACTATTAGCATTGCTGTTACTGAATTTACCTTACTATCTGTATTTTCAACGGACAACGCTACTTACCTGCTCAGAATTATGCCCAAAGAATTCTGCAGACATATCATTTTTGAGTGGATATGTCCCCAGCTGGTTTATATGTTGTAAGTAACCGATAAGGTTTTCAACATCGTTATCATGAAAGGGAAAACGAGGCATGCTACCTTTTCCCGTCTCCAGAATATGTTCGATATACACGGCTCCGCGGCGGGAAACGACATTGGTCAGGTCAGCACCTATGTGTCCTCCTTTGCCATATATTGAGTGACATGAGACGCAATTATGGCGGCGCCATAATTGCAATCCAGCTTGTGCAGCCTGATTTTCTTGCCTAATTGCATGGGATTCCCCGTTACCAGCGGATCCATAGACAAGCACGGCAATCAAGCAATAAGAAGTGAATAAAATTGGAATATACTTCACTACGTTTATTCCTGGTTAGTGGCTAAAAGCCAATTTCAAGATTGACCAGATTTATGGCAAAAAGATTTCTAAATATATGAAGAATAAACGCTATCCGGCTAGAAGGTAGTCGTCATTTTCCCCAATTCTTCCCACAGCTTTCATCAGTTTGCTTCGATTTCACCCAGTAAAGTGCGTCAAATCCGTGATATTTCGGTAGTCGACCTATATCAGCTCGATTATCACAGAATATTACAGCTCCAGCCCCTGTAAAGCCTCGTGTTCACGGGGGTCTCTGTCCACCGGATTATCGCCCGCATTCATATCGAATGCCATCAGTTGTGAGTAGTGCCACCAGATTCATCATCAAACTACGCGCTAAGAGCTGTGATATCGATGGATAGAACCAAGCCAGGGCCAAGTATAGGAAGGATAAAAGCTAGCTCCAATCAAGTCTACGACTTCTTTGTCAGAAAATGTAACTTCAATGGAGATAGCTTTTATTTTTCCTTTATCCCAATACACTCAATTGAATTTGCATAATATGTTATTAGCGCTTGATGCTCCGGATTAACCTTATAGTGATCATTCTGTTCTATTAGTAAATTGCGTTCTTTCAGCAAATCCAGGCTATTGGACAAGGTCCGATGGCGAGGTTTTTCTTCCGCTTTCATTGCAGCGCCGCGCTGAATCATTTCATCGATCAGGTCATCGCAACTGCTGACAATTTCTAATGATGTCATTGATTCTTCTCCTGCACGATTCAACACCACAGCAATGAGCGGAACCGGCAAAATCGGCATCACGTGGCGCAGTGCGTCCATTAAAATTTTCGCCAGCTCTGCTACTTTTGCGATGCGTTTCTCCTTGATAAGATGTTTGAAATCCACACCATTGGTTGCGCAATACTCGCGCATAGAAACCGGCACGCCGAAATTAACACTGGCGTAACCGAAGCGCTTCCAACGCGCTCGAGAGCCGATGAACAGGTTCTTACTTAAAAATTGCCAAAATACCTTTGCGTGTTGGCTTTTGCTGAGACGACCAGATTCATCACTCCAATCCAGAAGATTGTTATCTTCGAGTACGTGATCGTAATTAATCCCAACCGGAACAAATACAATATCGCGGTCAGTCTGCCAGTCGTATTGGCGTAACATATAATCCAGAAACCCCAGTTTAGGTTCACCCAACAGACCATCACGACTGAGACCTCCCTCCAGAAACACAGCCTGGCACACACCGCTTTGGGTAGCTATGAACACATAACGTTCCAAGACTTTACGATAAAGCGGATTTCTGGAATCTCGCCTGACGAAGAATGCACCCAGGGCGCGAATAAGAGACTCTAATGGAAATACTCTGGCCCACTCGCCAACCGCATAGGACAGGGTCACCTGTTCCGCTGCCAGATAACTTATTAGCACATAGTCCATATTGCTGCGGTGATTCATTACGAATACTACGGTGGATTCGGGATCAACAGTTCGTAGCTGGCCACGATCGGCGGCCGCAACTCGCACCCGATAGATGAATCGTGAGACTTTTTTGGCAAGCCAATAGCCTACACGGTAATAAACAAAGGCGTTAAAAGAAGGGACAATTTCCCGTGCGTAATTTTTCACCTTTTGTTGTAGTACATCGCGGGGGATGTTGTCCTGCTGCGCCTGTGCCTCAATCAAAGCGATTATTTCCTGATCAAACATAAGTTGATCAATGAGTACCTGACGCTTGGTTTGTTGCAGGGGCCGAACCTTGATTTGCAGATTGGTATTCAGTTTATCGACGGCTTTATTGAGTCGTCGCCGAAAAAACCAACGTACGCTGGGAAACAGGACACTCATGATCACTGCATAGCTTGCTGCCAGCAGTAAGATGATGAAAAACCAGGTAGGCAAGGATACAGATGAGGTAAACAAGGCGGTTCAATGCTCGTTTTATGAAATACAAGGAAATAGAATCAGCGGTGCCCTAGAATTTTACTCTTACCCAGAACTTTCAGCTCCCTCTTCCTGCTCAGCCGGTTCTGGCAATTTCATCAGAGCCATCTTCGGGACTTTAGCCATGTAGACAAGACCTCCATGGGGTTGGTCCAGTCCCGCCCTGAAATAGATATATTCGAAAATAGTCTCCGCCATTTCCTTACTGACGACTAGCTGTAGAATGGTTTTCTCTTGCTGTTCTCCCAGTCCTTTGGCCGAGAGTGCCGAGAACTTACCTACGCCACGAGCGTGATGAAAATTGGCATCATGAATGCCGTGATCTTCGATTAATCCCTGCTCTACCATCGAAGCCTTGCCCTTCGGCAGGATACATACAATTTGCTTGGCATCTAACTGAAAATGACTCATGAAGATGATCTTGATGTTATGTGTTCAACGATTTCTTCGGGAATGTATGTCGCCGCTTTTTCCAACTTGGTGACATAGATCATTCCAGCACCCGGCACATCCAGTTCCGCGACGCAAAACATGCGCTCCATGATCAGTTCAACTTGGTCATCGGCTACCAGCGTGGTAATAATTTCCTTGTTCACGTCGACTGCCAGCCCCAACAGTCCTAACCTTTCCCGGACCCCACTGCCATAGCCATAATAGATAGTCGCCCCCTGTGCTCCTGCATCTTGGGCTGCCTGAACAACCTCGTTGGATTTACCTCGTTGCACAATACAGGTGATCATGGAAACATCCACCAATATTGTAAAATCACGCGATGTCATAGGCGTCTGCCCCTATTGATTTGTTTGCTTATTTGCCCGAATGGCGCTTTGCGATTTTCCAGCGTATATAGAGTCCGGTTGAGAGCACTGCGATTATGGGCCCTATCGAAGCCATCGATAATATCCCAAAACCTTCTACCGCTCCCAGTGTGTTGCCAAAACCCAGACCCATGGCCAGTACCAGCGGTACCGTCACCGGACCGGTTGTTACACCGGCACTATCCCAGGCAACATTGACAAACTCTTCGGTCGATAAAATCGTGAGCACGATCGCGAGGATGTACCCGGGAACCAGCAGGTAGGCGATGGGTATATCAAAAATGATCTTGGCGACGCCCAGTGCGATGCCAGTTCCGACGCCGAGCGACACTGCATACAACAGTGTAGTTTTCTTAAAGGAGCCATTGGTTAAATTCTGCACCGTGATACCGAGTGCGTGCAATGCCGGTTCTGCCAGTGTGGCGCCAAAACCTAACAACCAGGCAAATACAAACGCAACAGTCATGCCTATCGTCACGATATATAACGGAGAGTCCTCCACATTAGGTAGTTCAGTGAATGCGGCTGGCACCAGGCTGCCACTCTGTCCACCGAGTTTCGATAAGCCATAGCTCAATCCAAGATTGAATATAACCATGCCCAAAACACAGAGAAAGATTCCGAAGGCGATTGTTCGAGGGCTGGGAACATTTTCCCGTAGCACCAGCACTAATACAATCAGCAGGAACGCGACCAGCGGCAGGATTGCTCGGATACCGCCAATTATCTCTGCGACCGGTGAGACTTGCGTCCAGGGGACGTCGGCCTGTGTTTCAGCAACGAGCTGGGCCGCCAGGATAATTTCTTCCGCTGGTGTCTGTCCCGCAACATAGAGTGCCAGTAGCATCACAGCAATAATCGGAAACAACGAGGCCAGGGTTACTATGCCGAAACCCGACAGGGAATCGCTGCCTTTCCCCCCTGCCTGGGCGATGCCGATTCCCAATGACAGCACTAGAGGGACAGTCACGGGTCCTGTTGTTACTGCTCCACAATCGAAAGCCAGTCCCAGTACCTTGGATAGTTCCGGGTCCAACGCCATATATCCGGCAATTACCAGAACCGGCACCAGCGTTAGAAAAATAAGGGGTTTTAGACTCCAGCCATAAATAAACCTGATCGTGCCCAGAGTCGCCGCCAGACCAACCCCCACGCCAACCACCAAAACGAGCGTCCCGGACCAATCGTTCAGCAACGCGTATAGATAGGGTGCGCGAGTGACTTCGACTAGCGAGCCAGCGGTTTGCAGTGCGCCAATTGCGGGTTCTGCAAATGTCACCCCGATGCCCAATAGGAAGACAACGGTGATTACGGTACCCAAAGTGGCCTTGGCAGGCAGGGATACTCCGAGCAACTCGCCAAAGGGCATCAGGCCAACTTTTAAGCCTTCCATGAACAACATCAAACCGACTATTACGGCAACCAGACCGCCGTTAATAACCCAGGGATCGACCACAGACTGGCGTAGAATAAAAGATTGAAAGAAGACCAGATAAAGCGCGAGCGGCACAACTGCTCGAACTTGATCCATAAATCGAATGGATAGATAAGGTTGTAGAAGCCGATAGACATATTCCCTGCTGATTACCAGGTCAGCTCGTCTATACGGTAATTCGTTGCCTTCGGCATCATACTCGACCTCGGGAATCATCTCGTTATAACTGATTTTATCGAGATGAACGTTTAGCTCGTGAGTGAAGCTGCCAAATGGAATAGTTGTTTGTGCCACAGTAGTTCCAGGTTGTTCCTCATTTGGAGCAGTTTACTCCTTTGCGTCCTTCGATGTACATATGCACCCACTACAATATAAGTGGTTCAGGCTTTGCTGGAACTACTCAATTTGAAAGCATCTCACTCAGCCAGAGCCGCCAGTACTGCCTCAGCGGCATGCAAAATGGTGGTGTCGTACAGCGGGACGCTGGACTGATCCGAATGAACTAACAGGGCAATTTCGGTACAACCAAGAATAACCGCTTCCGCTCCCTGTTCACGTAGCTGGGTAATGATCTCAAGAAACTGCTCTCGAGATGAATCATCTATCGTACCCANGCATAACTCATTATAGATTACCCGATGCAGCAGGTCCTGTTGTGCTTCCGCTGGCACGATCACATTAATGCCAAATTTGTTTTTAAGACGGCTCCGGTAAAAATCCTCACTCATGGTAAATTTGCTGCCAATCAATCCCACTGTCTCGAAATCGTCGAGCATAAGTTTCTTTGCTGTTGCATCGGCAATGTGCAGCAGAGGGATGGAGATAGCTGCCTCGATCTGGGCAGCTACTTTATGCATGGTGTTTGTGCACAGGATTAAAAAGTCTGCACCACCGCACTCGACCTGATAGGCTTCGCTGGCCAGTATCGCAGCGATTGCCTCCCATTTGCCCTGGTGTTGCAGTTTCTCCAGTTCATCGAAATCCACCGACCGCAAACAGATGCGAGCCGAATGCAAACCACCCAACTGCGACTTGATATCCCGATTGATTGCCTGGTAATAGCTGACAGTCGATTCCCAGCTCATACCACCGAGCATGCCTATGGTTTTCATTGCAGAGCCTGATAAAAGAAGTTGCTGGGATCAGTACTACAACAAACTTCTNTGTATTGTGCAATTGGAGACTTGGCCCAGGATTTACTTTCACTAATTTCCTGCACGATGCACTTTGACATGGACTTTTCCGAGGTGGGCGTTTATTTTATCTATTAATCAGAGGTGCCTTAAAGAGTGAAGGAGATTTCCCATGAAAAACAAATTCGTCGCAGCATTAGTCGTTTTTGCAACGCTTGCCGGATTTATGTCGTTATCCGCGGCGTCTTTTGCGCAACAAGCTGATTCAGAAGAGTACAACAAGAGCACACCCTGGGGTGATCCTGACCTGCAGGGCAATTGGTCCTATGCCAGCCTGACTCCTTTGCAGCGGCCCCAGCGCCTGGGTGAAAAAATGTTCTATACGCCCGAGGAAGCGGAGGAAATTTTTGCCCGAACGCAACTGGAACCAACCGACCGACCAGGCGATGTGGGTAGCTATAATGTAGAGTGGTTCGATCGGGGGGCCGTGTCACTGGATCTCAGAACTTCCTTAATAGTCGATCCACCCAATGGCAGGTTGCCAATAAGGGAAGAAACCGTTCAGCGGCAGGCAGCGCAGGCGGCATATACGCGGGAGCATCCCGCGGATTCCTGGCTCGATCGAACCAACTGGGACCGTTGTATCACCTATCATGGTGTACCACCCATCTCCTCCGGTTATAACAATACCTACAAAATAGTACAGAATCCGGACTATGTGGCGATCGTAGTGGAGATGATCCATGACGTCAGGATTATCCCGCTGGATGGCCGGCCCCGGCTCGATGGTAGAATCCGCCAGTGGAACGGAGATTCTCGCGGTCATTGGGAAGGCGATACCCTGGTGGTAGAGACCACTAATTTCAGCGACAAGACTCGTCATCGATTTCCCTCTTCGAGCAACACGCGTGCTATCGAACGCTTCACGCGGGTGAGTGATGTTTTAATAAACTACTCTTTTACTATTGAAGACCCTGATGTCTACACCAGTTCATGGACTGCCATCCGTCCCATGCCGGCACTGGAGGACTATGACCTCTACGAATACGCCTGCCATGAGGGCAATTATGCAATGACCTATATTCTTCGCGGCGCCCGCATAGAGGAGATGGAAGCAGGGGAAGCCAGCGAAAATAACTGAAGTCCCTCGACCAGGGTTAAGTTTCGGGTGCAGCGGGTCTCTCAGCATTTAGATGCAAGACGCTTTTGCGTCGTCGTAGCCTGCGCTCCATCAAGCGAAAGCAACGCAGCAGATGAATGCTGAGAGGCCCGCCCTTCGGGAGTTCACCAGTATGTCCATTGTGGCGTTGCAGCAACTTGACTTAGCGGTGTCAGCCTGGATATTTCACCAAATTCCTACTGTGGCCGCCCCAGGGCACGCCCTCGCTACGGAATCTGGTGA